>DASTIC010000261.1:0-5850 GCA_035717845.1 Solirubrobacteraceae bacterium | reverse complement strand
CACCACGATTTTCAGTCGTGGATCAAAAACTCCTCTAACACCCGCGGAACCCCTGCATTTGAGCGGGTTCTCGCGAGCCCTTCGCACCGCGTTGATGTACGCAAATTGCGTTCTTTTCGTGTCGATTTGGGCACTGAGATGCGTTTCGGTGCCCAATGGTCGCTGGCCCGCGTCGCTTCACCGAGGAGCGTAGATCCGTTCAGGTCGTGCACCAGCGTCCAGATCGTCTCGTCGCGTGGATGATGTGGACGCCTAGACGATCTGGAGGTTGCCGCGACCCGCGGTGGCACCGTCTGGAGTCGATCCCGGCGGCACCGAGATCGTGACGTACCGGGCTCAGCTTGCGAGAGCGCGCTCGTCCTGGCCGAGGGTGTAGATGCCGTGGATGATGTAGATGCAGAGGGCGAAGATCGCGAGCGACCACCAGGGGTAGGCGCCGCCGATCGACAGCAGCGCCGAGATCGCGCCCAGGCTTGCGGCGGTGAGCCCGATGATGCGGCCATACGCGTTGCCGGCGAAGAGTGAGATGCCTCCGGTGATCTGGATGAGGCCGAGGACGATCAGGACCCAGCCCAGCGTGTTGAGATCGGAGAGGATGAACCTCTGGTCGTCGACGAAGATGTTCGCGCTATCCAGCGCGCCGAAGCCATAGATGATGTTGAGTACTCCTACGATCAGGAGCAGCGTCGCCGCGAATGCGGCCCGGCCCGTACCTCGCATCGTGAACCCCCTTCGGGTGATTTGGTGGTTTCACCATCGCGGGTCCCGAGACGGGTGGCATCGTCCAGACTGGATGAACGTGGGCACCCGTTGACCGAGAATGGACGAGCTCGGAGCGCGCTCAGTCGCTGTGGCGACGGCGGCGGTCGTCGATCTGGGCTCGCAGCGTGTCCCACCGTGATCGTGCCTCGGCGGTGACCTCGTCCCACTGGCGCCGCACTTCGTCCGCGGCGGGCTTTTCGCCGCGCGGGATGCGGTCGAGCTCGTCGTTGACCTCGCGTCCGACGGCCGCCGAGCCGACGAGGACGACCATGACGCAGAAGAGCGCCGAGATCATGGCGAAGACGGCGCCGATCACGCCGTAGCGGGTGGCGAAGGTGTCGAAGAGGTGCGGGACGTAGACGGTCGCGCCGACCGAGTAGGCCGCGAGCAGCAGTGCTCCGAGAATGGCGAACGGCATGAGGTCCGGGCCGGCGATGCGGTTGGCGCTGAGTACCCGGCCGCTCCAGGCGAGGAAGACTGCCGTCAATGGCGCGTTGAGCAGCGCGGCGCTGAGCTCGAGCTGGCTGCGTCCCAGGGTGGTGTGGAGGAAGCCGCTGGCGGCGAGGTAGAGCGCGAGCCCGCCGATCCAGAGCAGCCCGTTGGCGGTGTTGCGGACGCTCAGTGGATCGAGCTCCCAGGTCTGCTCGAACAGCCGCTGCACTGCGCGGGTGAAGCTCAGGACGGCGAGCAGGAGGAAGACGAGCCCGATGAGGCCGAGACTCGTTTCCACGCCCGAGGGTGGGGCGAAGATGTCCTCGACGGCGGCGGCGCCGCTCCCGGTCAGCTCATAGCGCTCGATGATGCGATCGGCCGTGCTCTTGCCTCCGAGCTGCAAGGCGATCGCGCTGGTGACGATGGTCAGCGGGATCGTGGCCGTGAGCGCGCCGGAGGCGAGGGCGATCGCCCGGTCGAAGCCCGCGACCTTCTGGAACCGGTTGAAGACGCGGAGTACGAACTGCGGCCGCAGCCAGAACGTGAGCGTGCGAACGACGCGCTCGCGATCCACGTCCATGCGTCACGCCCGAGGGCTCAGCCGGCTTCGAGTTCGCTCGAGAAGAACTCGAGCGCGGTCCGTGTCTTCGTCTGCTGTTCGCCGGAGAGGTCGATCCCGTTCTCGCTGAGGTACACGCGTGCCTCGGCGGCGACCTGGAAGGCCTCCGAAGGCAGGCACTTGGTCGACAGCTCGAAGATGCGAGCGCCGTCCGGGTACAGCCACATCTCCGCGACCATCTTGCGGGCGAAGTCGCGCGGTTGCCACTTGAGCTTGAGCACGAAGATCGGGCCCAGCGCTGACAGATCGTCGAGCTCGATCCCGTCCGGAGCGTGGTTCCGGAACAGCGCTCGCTGCTCTTTGGTGTAGAGCTTGCGCAGCGCGCGCTCGCCGAGCATGGCCTGGCGGATGGCGTCCGAGTCGGCGTCGCACTTCAGGCGTCCCGAGCACACGAAGCCGCCGGGGATGGCGTCGACTTCGACTCCGAAGCCGCTGAGCCGGCGCACGTCAGCGTCGAGCTGATCGGGGTCGAGCGGGCGTAGCTTGATGACTGAGTCGCCCGTGCGTCCCTGGATCCTGCGCGCGCGCACGACCACGCCGGCCTTGTCGAGCGCGAGGTCGGGCGTGTCGAAGAACACCACCTGGCGGATCTGCGCATCGAGCGCGTCGAGCGCGAGCCCGCGGATCGCGGCGCGCTGTTGGGCGGCCGGGACGGTGAGCTTGAGCTCGACCGAGTCCGAGCCGCCTAGCAGGCTCATCAGCTCGCCGAGCTGCTCGTCGGACAGGCCGGGGCGAACGGGCGTCTTGGTCGCCATGTCGTTCCTTTCAGTTGGAATCCGGGCGTGTCGGAGTACGAGCCGCTGAGCGACTCGGCCCGGGCCTGCGTGCACGCTGCCTATCGACGGACTCCGCGGTCGTCCCGCCGGTCGCCGCGGTCGTCACGGCGATCCTCGCGACGGTTGTGACGGTGGCTGACCACCGCGGCGGTCCCGACGACCGCTGTTGTTCGCCTGACCGGTCCGCCGATGACCCCGGGCCGGCCTACGCGTGCTCTCGCCAGTGGCATGTCACGTTCCTTGCTGGACGGTTTGTGCGTCTGCTTCGACTGCTGCGAGCAGCGCTTGGCTGGGGATGCGGCCGCTGGCGACCAGCTGGCCGCCCGAGCGGCGCACGGAGGATGCGAACGGGCCGGCCCACGAGTTCTCGTACACGAGCACGGCCGCGACGCTTCCGGGCTCCAGGGCCGCGCCGATCGCCTTGACGTCCTCCTCGGCAAGCAGCATCGCCAAGTTGGCTTCCAACGCGAGCAGCTCGCCCACGTCTGTCACGGCGAGCTCGTTCAGCTCGGCAACCTCGACCGAACCGTCCACGCCCTTGCGCAGCAAGAGCAGATCCAAGACCCGGATGAGCTCTCGGTCCACGAGCGATCCCAGCTGAGTCGCCATCTCGCCGGAGAAGTTGGCCTTGGCGGCCGGGAACTCGACGACCAGGTAGTCGACTGGCCCGAGAACGTCCAGCTCGCTGCCTTCCATGATCGCTCCTCTCGCGTTTGCGTATCCGACTCCACCGAGCCGGATCCACAGCCTCGCGCCTGCGCTCCACCCTGTCGTCGTCCAAATTAGGTGATCTCCCGCTGCCGTCCGGGACCAGCGGACGGCGCCTGCGCAGTCAGCCGCGATCATCCAGTCTGGACGATGACGGAGCCTCCGTGACCGGACACCCTAGGCGGGTGGTTCAACAGTCACAGAAGGAGACTCGAAGATGCGACGACTGCGTGATCGAGGTGGCCCCGAGGGAACGCGCTACACGATGCGCGAGAAGATGTTCTCGGTCGGCGATGACTTCTGGATCGAGACGGAGGGCGGCGACCGGGCATTCAAGGTGAACGGCAAGGCGCTGCGCGTCCGCGAGACGCTCGTGATTGAGGACCGCTCCGGCGACGAGCTGTTCACGATCCAGGAGAAGAAGCTGAGCGTGCGCGACAAGATGGAGGTCGAGCACGACGGCCAGACGGTGGCGACCGTCAAGAAGGCGCTCGTCGGTATCCGCGATCGCTACTCGATCGAAGTCGAAGGTGGCGACGACCTGTCGGCCAAGGGCAACATCGTCGACCACGAGTACGAGATCGAGCGCGACGGCGACAAGGTCGCCGAGGTTTCCAAGCGATGGTTCCGGGTCCGCGACGCGTACGGGATCGAGGTCGCGCCCGGCCAGAACGACGGGTTGATCCTCGCCGTGACGGTCTGCATCGATCAGCTGGGCCGCGACTGAGGCTGGGCGGCCGGGACACCGCCGCCATGACCACGATTCGTCCGGGGCGGGCACTGCCACCGTCGCGGGTGCTCCGGCGCGCGCGGCTGGGGCGCGAGCTGCGGCGCCGGCGCGGTCTGCGAGCGACCGGGGTCCAGCTCGTCTATCTACTCGCGGCCGTCGGGCTCGGCCTCGCCGTGCCCGAGATCCCGATCGGGTTCACGGTCTCGACCGGCCGGGTGATCGAAGCGCTGGTGGCGGTCGGGATCGGGATCGTCACGTTCATCGGCGTCGTGTACTCGCTGCTGTTCCTGGTGGTTCAGTTCGGCACGACGACGTTCACGCCCCGCCTGAACCTGTTCCGTGACGCGCCGATCGTGTGGCATGCGTTCGGCTACTTCGCCGGAATCATGGTGTTCTCGTTCACGGCCGCGTTCTCGATCGGTGGGGGAAACGAGCAGATCACCGGGCTTGTCCCGATCACGCTGGCCGTGATGCTGTTGGCGGCGCTGGCGCTCTTCCGGCGGCTGCAGACGACGGCGTTTCTTTCGATCCAGCTTGCCTCGACGCTCGGGCAGGTCGCCGATCGGGGGCGCGAGGTCATCGACCATCTCTACCCAGCGGCGGACGGGGCTCCGCATCCGGTGGGAGAGGCGCCCGCCGCCGACGTGCCCCGCCGAGACGTCATCTGGCCGGACCGCGCGGCGGTGCTCCAGGTGATCGATGTGCCGCCGGTCATCCGACGCGCTCGGCAGGAGGACGTCGCGATCGAGTTCTGCGCGCGGCCTGGTGACACCGTGCCGGAAGGCGGGGTGCTCGCTGTCATCCACGGCCACTGCGAGCCCGGCCTCGAGCGCGCGATCGTTGCGGCCACCCGTGCGGGCCGAGAGCGCACCTTCGAGCAGGACCCGGTGTTCGCCATTCGCGTGCTTGCCGACATCGTCCTTCGCGGACTGTCGCCGGCCGTCCACGATCCGACCACCGCCGTCCAGGCGCTCGATGCGATCGACACCCTGCTGCGCCCGCTGGCCGAGCGTGAGCTCGATATCGGCCGGATCTGGGACGAGCACGGGGCATTGCGCGTCGTGGTGCCGATGCCTGTGTGGGAGGACTTCATCGCGGTCGCGCTCGACGAGGCGATCCCGTTGTCGGGAAACTCGATCCACGTCCGTCGCCGCATCCGGCGGATGGTCGAGGAGCTCATCGAGCGCGCGCCGCCAGATCGGCACCCAGCCCTTCAGGCCCGGCTCGACGCTAGCGCGGTACAGGGCGCGCAGCTCTAGCCGGCCGCTGCCGTCGCCGAAGCGTCCGCCGCCGCCCGTACGGTGGGGTGGGAGTGGTCGCGGCCGATGCGCTCGGCGATCCCGGCGTCCTCGAGCCGGTCCTGCACGGGTGTCTTCATGCGGGCGACGCGCAGCGTGACGCCGTTGCGGGCGAGGTCGTCGCCGAGGTCGGCGAGGGCGTCGAGCCCTGCGCTGTCGGCGTGCGTGATGCCCTCCGCATCGAGAACGAGGTCGTGTGGGGGGACGGTCGCGCCGCGGATCGCCTCGCGCACGCGACCTTTACGTAGATCCCTGAGCCATGTCGGAGCTGAGAACTGCACGATGCTCACGGGCCCCATCGGTCAGTCCTGCTCGCCGCTGCGCGCGGCCGCCGCGATCACGTCAGCAGTCAGCTCGCCGAGCGTGGCGGCGTCGACGAGCTCGCTTGCCAGAGGCCTGCCCCCCGTGCGCGAGACGGCGTAGTCCAACGCTCGCACCCACACGTGCTCGACGAGCACCGCGGCAACGGCGTCACCGGGCTCGAGTGCGTCGCCGAGTCGGCGCAGCGCGTTGCCGTGCGCGCCG
>DASTIC010000260.1:0-2875 GCA_035717845.1 Solirubrobacteraceae bacterium | reverse complement strand
CTGGAGGGCGACGGGCTCGACCTCTTCGGCGTCCTCAACGACCGGATCGCCGACGGCCGCGACGTGTCGTGGGTGTGGGATGCCGACTGGGAGCTCCTCGTCCCCGCCGTGCGGCGGATGACGTGCTCGGGCACGCGCGCGGCGGAGCTCGCGCTGCGGATGAAGTACGCCGGGCTCGCGAGCGAGCGCATCCACGTCGTCGACGAGCTCGAGGCCGGCCTCGACGAGGCGCTCGCGCACGGTGACGGCCCGCTCTACGTCGTCCCGACCTACACGGCGCTGCTCGAGCTGCGCGAGCTGCTCACGCGCCGTGGCGCGGCGGAGGCCTACTGGAAGTGAGTCATGTCGTGTGGCACGACGTGGAATGCGGTTCCTACGACGCCGACCTGCCGCTGTGGCGCGACCTGGCGCGCGAGGCGCCGGACGGTGTGCTCGACGTCGGCGCCGGCACCGGACGGGTCGCGCTCCGGCTGGCCTACGCCGGCCACGACGTGACCGCGCTCGACCTCGACCGCGAGCTGCTGGCCGAGCTCGAACGGCGCGCCGCCGCCGCGGGCGTGGCCGTGAGGACGATCGCCGCCGACGCCAACGACTTCGCGCTCCCCGAGCCCGTCGGCCTCGTCGCGGTGCCGATGCAGACGATCCAGCTGCTGCGAAGCCGCGACGGCTTCTTCGCCAGCGCCCGCCGCGCGGTCAAGCCCGGCGGGCTGGTCGCGGTGGCGATCGCGACCGACCTCGAGCCCTACGACGGCCACCCGCCGCTGCCGGCGCCGGACATGGGCGAGGCCGACGGCTGGACCTACGTCTCCCAGCCGATCGCCATCCGCGTCCACGAGGAGCACGTGGCGATCGAGCGGATCCGCCAGCGGATCGGCCCCGAGGGCGAGCGCGAGACCGCCGACGACCTGATCGAGCTGCAGGTCGTCACGCCCGGTGGCCTGGCCGAGGAGGCCGCGGCGCACGACCTGCACGCCTCCGAGCTGCGCCACATCCCCGAGACGCCCGAGCACGTGGCCGCCCAGGTGGTGATCTTCCGTGGCTGACCGCCTGCGCGTGTGCGCGCTGTACCCGGACCTGATGAACATCTACGCCGACCGCGGCAACCTGTCGCTGCTGCGCAAGCGCTGCGAGTGGCGGGGCCAGGGGTTCGAGCTGGCCGGCTCCGGCCTCGGCGACGCGCTCGACCCCGACGCCCACGACCTGTTCTACATCGGCGGCGGCCAGGACCGCGACCAGGTGCTGTGCGCCGAGGACCTGGCGACGGTCAAGCGGGAGGCGCTGCACGCCGCCGCCGACGCCGGAAAGCTGATCTTCGCCGTCTGCGGCGGCTACCAGCTGCTCGGCCACGCGTACGAACTCGCAGGTGAGCGGCTCCCGGGCGTCGGCCTGGTCGACCTCGAGACCGTCCGCGAGGACGGCCCGCGGCTGATCGGCAACGTCGCCATCGAGGTCGATCTCGGCGGCGGGCCGCGGGTGCTCGCCGGCTTCGAGAACCACGGCGGCCGGACCCGCCTGGGAGCGGCGGAGCGCCCACTCGGCCGAGTGCTGAAAGGTCATGGAAACGACGGCCGTTCCGGTTACGAGGGCGTTCGCGGCGGCCGGCAGGGCACCGTTCTCGGGACCTATCTGCATGGGCCGCTGCTTCCCAAGAACAGCTGGTTCGCGGACTGGCTCACCGCCACAGCGCTGGGCCGCGACGCCTCCGAGCTGTCGGCGCTCGACGACCGCTTCGAGGACGCCGCGCACGCCGCGGCGCGGCGCGCCGCCGGGGTCTGAGCGGATCGGCCCGTCAATCCGCTGGAGTAGCATCCGCCGCTCCCTCCCCGGGACTTCCTCGTGACCAGATCAGACACCGCCCAAACCGAGGGGCCGTCCGGCTACCGCGAAGCGGTGGAGCTGGAGTTCGCCGAAGCGACCAAGCGCTATCCCGGCGCGGACAGCCCCGCAGTGGACAAGCTTTCCCTCACGGTGCCCGCCGGGGAGATCTGCGTGCTCGTCGGCCCTTCCGGCTGCGGCAAGACCACCGCGATGCGGATGGTCAACCGGATGATCGACATCTCCGGCGGCGACATCCTCGTCGGCGGCCGCAGCGTCAGGGACCGCGACGTCGACGACCTGCGGCGCGAGATCGGCTACGTGATCCAGCAGATCGGGCTGTTCCCGCACCGCACGATCGGCGACAACATCGGCACGGTCCCGAGGCTGCTGGGCTGGGACAAGCGCCGCATCGGCGAGCGCGTCGAAGAGCTGATCGAGCTGATCGGCCTCCCGCAGGAGATGGCCCGCCGCTACCCGGCGCAGCTCTCCGGCGGCCAGCGCCAGCGCGTCGGCGTCGCCCGCGCGCTCGCCGCCGACCCGCCGCTGATGCTGATGGACGAGCCGTTCGGCGCGATCGACCCGATCAATCGCGAGCGCCTGCAGAACGAGTTCCTGCGCCTGCAGGCCGAGATCCGCAAGACGATCGTCTTCGTCACCCACGACATCGACGAGGCGATCAAGATGGGCGACCGGATCGCGATCCTGCAGGTCGGCGGCAAGCTCGCCCAGTACGCCTCGCCGACGGAGCTGCTGATGGAGCCGGCGTCGTCGTTCGTGGAGGACTTCGTCGGCGCCGACCGCGCGCTGAAGGCGCTCTCGCTGCAGAGCGTGCGCGACGTCGACCTGTGGCGGGTGGCGCTGGTCAAGCTCGACGAGCCGGTCGCCGACGTGCGGCGCCGGATCGAGGACGCCGACATCGACATCCCGCTGCTCGTCGACGACGACGGGCGCCCGCGCGGCTGGCTGGCCGAGCGCGCGCTGGCGGGGGAGCCGACGGCGGACGTGCGCTCCCGCGTGGCGGACGCCGACGTCCCGCACGCGCTGGTCGTGGACACCG
>DASTIC010000259.1:0-17848 GCA_035717845.1 Solirubrobacteraceae bacterium | reverse complement strand
CGCCGACCGCCTCCAGATCCCGCAGGAGGAGGCGCAGGAGTTCATCGACCGCTACCTGGAGCGGTTCCCGGCCGTGGCGCAGTTCATGAAGGACGCGGTCGAGCAGGCCGAGCAGCACGGCTACGTGTCGACGCTCTTCGGCCGCCGCCGCCAGATCCCCGAGATCCGCGCGCGGAACTGGCAGACGCGCAAGCTCGGGGAGCGCCTCGCCGTCAACTCCGTGATCCAGGGGACGGCGGCCGACATCATCAAGGTGGCGATGGTCCGCGCGCACGAGGCGCTGGCCGCCGAGGGCCTCCAGACCCGGCTGATCCTCCAGATCCACGACGAGCTGCTCGCCGAGGGCCCCGAGGGCGAGGGCGAGCGGGCGGCCGCGATCATCGCGCGCGAGATGATCGCCGCCGCCGACCTCGACCCGCCGCTCGAGGTCGACGTCGGCAGCGGCCCCAACTGGCTGGCCGCCAAGTAACTAAGGCGCTCACCTGAGCTTGCGAAGGTGAGCAAGCCGCGTACGCGGTTCAACCGCGCGTCAGCGGCGGCGCCTCGCCCGGCGGCACCTCGCGGTAGTCGGGCAGCTCCTTGAGCACCTGCTCGGCTCCGGCCGGCGCGTAGATGGCGAGGATCACCATCGGCTCGTAGCCGGTGTTCAGGGTCGAGTGGAACGCACCCGTGGGGATGAAGACTGTCTGGCCGGGGCGCACCGGGAACGGCTCGCCGTCGTCGACCATCTGGTCGCCCTCGCCGGCGAGGATGTAGAGGATCTCGTCGGCGTCGGGGTGGTTGTGGCGGTCGTGCCCCTTCCCGGGGAGGAGGATCACGTGCATCAGGCTCACTGCCGGGTCCTCGGTGTTGTCGCTGGCCACGAGCGGCTTGATCACTCCCCAGTCGAAGGTCATGGTCGGCAGGGTCGCGGGGTCGACGAGCTTCGAAGCCACAGTTACCTCCGTAGTTCCTTGAAACGCTTCATGTTCTCGGTCATGGCCACCTCGGTGGGCAGGCGCTCCATGCTCGACGCGCCGTAGAAGCCGGCGATGCCCTCGGTGCGGTCGAGCACGTACTGGGCGTCCTCGGGCTCGGCCAGCGGCCCGCCGTGGCAGAGCACGATCACGTCGGGCCGCACCGCGATCGCCGCATCGCGCATGGCCTGGATCTCGACCACGCACTCGTCGAGCGTCTTCGCGGTCTGGGCGCCGATCGAGCCCTTCGTCGTCAGCCCCATGTGGGGGACGAGCACGTCGGCGCCCGCCTCCGCCATCGCCACCGCCTGGTCGGGGTCGAACACGTACGGCGTCGTGAGGAGGCCCATCTCGGCGGCGCCGCGGATCATGTCGACCTCGAGCCCGTAGCCCATGCCGGTCTCCTCGAGGTTGGCGCGGAACGTGCCGTCGATCAGTCCCACGGTCGGGAAGTTCTGCACGCCGGCGAAGCCGGCGTCGGCGACCTGGCGCAGGAAGACGTCCATGAGCCGGAACGGGTCGGTCCCGCACACGCCGGCGACGACCGGCGTTTCACGCACCACGGGCAGCACCTCGCCGGCCATCTCCATCACGATCGCGTTGGCGTCGCCGTAGGGCATGAGGCCGGCCAGCGAGCCGCGCCCGGCCATCCGGTAGCGGCCCGAGTTGTAGATCACGATCAGGTCGACGCCGCCGGCCTCCTCGCACTTGGCCGACAGGCCGGTCCCGGCTCCGGCGCCGATGATCGCGCCCCCGCCGTCGAGCGTCCGGCGCAGCTTGGCGCGAGCCTCGTCGCCGGTCATCGCGCACCCATGTACTCGTCGAGCTTGGCCGCCATCGCGGCGGCGAACTCGGGATCGTTGACGTTGCAGTCCATCTCCACCAGCTCGACACCGCCGTCGAGCCCCTCCCGCAGCGCGTCGAACAACGCGGCGTCGGCCTCGGGGTCGTGGAACGGCTGGCCCTCGGCGTCGATCATCGACACGCCGCCCAGCGGCAGGAACAGGGCGGTGGGCCCGGCCGCGGCGGACAGCTTGCGAGCGATCCGGCGGCCGAGCTCCGCGCACTCCTCGGGCGTCGTGCGCATGAGCGTGACCGACGGGTTGTGCACGTAGAGGTTGCGCTGCTCGAACTGCGGCGGCACCGTGTCGCGGGCGCCGAAGTTGACCATGTCGAGCGCGCCGCAGGAGACGACCTGGGGGAGGCCGAGCCGCCCCGCCGCCTCGAGGCGGTCGGGCCCGGCGGAGAGGACGCCGCCGACGAGGTCGTCGCACAGCTCGGTCGTCGTCACGTCGAGCACGCCCTGGAGGAAGCCGGAGTCCATCAGCCCCTCCATCGCGCGCCCGCCGGCGCCGGTGGCGTGGAAGACGAGCACCTCGTAGCCACGCGCCTCGAGGTCCTCGCGCGCGGCGGTCACGCACGGGGTGGTGACGCCGAACATCGACGCCCCGACGAGCGGGCGCTGCTCGCCCAGCTCCACCGCGGGCGCCTGGAGCATCCCGGCCATCGCCGCGGCGGCGTTGGCGAGGATGCGGCCCGAGATCGAGTTGACGCCCGCGACGTCGGTCACCGACGCCATCAGCGTCACGTCGCTCGCCCCGACGTAGTCGGCCGTGTTGCCGGCCGCCATGGTCGACACCATGAGCTTCGGTGCGCCGACCGGGAGCGCGCGCATCGCCCGCGTGGCGATCGCCGTGCCGCCCGAGCCGCCCGCCGCCAGGACGCCGCCGATCCGCCCTTCGTCCCAGAGGCGGCGCGCGAGTGCCTCCGCCGCCTCGGCCATCGCCGTGACCGCGGCGCCGCGGTCGCCGGCCGCGGCCAGGGCCGCGGGGTCGGCGCCCGTCTCCGCGCCGACCTCCGCGCGCGAGATGTCGGGCTCCGCACCCACCGGCTCGTTGACGCCGGCGTCGGCCAGGATCGGCTCCACGCCGTGCAGCCGCAGCCGCTCGCGCAGGTACGCGTACTCGGCGCCCTTGGTGTCGAGCGTGCCGACGAGCAGGACGGTCCTCTCCACTTCGCTCCCCCTTCGGCTGAACCCCGGGCGACCCTACCTGAGAACGCATGTACTAATAGGATCGCGACGTCATGAAGCTCGAGAACGAGTTCACCGTCCCCGCTCCCGTCGACCGTGCCTGGGAGGTGCTGCTGGACCTTGAGCGGGTGGCGCCGTGCCTGCCCGGGGCCGCGATCGACGGTCGCGAAGGCGACGCGCACACGGGCACGATGACCGTCAAGATCGGGCCGATCACGGCCCGCTACAAGGGCACCGTGAGGATCGAGGAGGCCGACGAGGCGGCGCGCCGCGCGGTCATGCGCGCCCAGGCCCGCGACGCCCGCGGCCAGGGCACGGCGGCGGCGACGATCACCTCGACGATGGAGGCCGTCGGCGACGGGACGCGCGTGCGGGTGGAGACCGACATGCGGATCACGGGGCCCGCGGCGCAGTTCGGGCGCGGGGTCATGCAGGACGTCAGCGCGAAGTTGATGGGGCGCTTCGCCGAGTGCCTGGCGGGGCTGATGGGGGAGGCCGAGGCGCCGGCCGCCGAGGCGCCGGCCGCCGAGCAGCCGGCCGCCGAGCAGCCGGCCGCGGCCGCCACCGCGCAGCCCGAGCCGGCACCGCCTCCTCCGCCGCCGCCGCCGCGGCCCACCGCGGAGGTGCTCGACCTCGGCGAGGCAAGCCGCGTCGCGGTGCTCAAGCGCGTGGCCCCGATCGTGCTCGGCGCGCTCGGTCTGCTCCTCCTGCGGCGGTTGCGAAGGCGCCGCTGAGCGCCGATACTTAGCCCATGCAGCACCGCCGGTCCCGCACGCTCGCGACGCTTGCCGCGACGTTCTGGGTCCTCGTGCTCGCGGTCGTCGTGCTGTTCGCGTTCTTCGTGGCGCTCGGCGCCTTCTCTCCGGGAGAGGTGGTCGGCCTCACGATCGGCGTCGTGTTCCTGGCGGTACTCTGGATCGCTCACGCGATGTGGGACGCGCGCCACACCGATCCGCATGACCCCGCCATGGTTCGCGCACGCGAGCGCCGCGGCTTCTAGGGCGTGCGCCGCCCCAACATCCTCTACCTGCACTCGCACGACACCGGCCGGTACGTACAGCCGTACGGCCATCAGGTCCCGACGCCGAACATCCAGCGGCTCGCCGACCAGGGCATCCTCTTCCGCGACGCGTTCTGCGCGGCGCCGAGCTGCTCCGGCAGCCGCGCCTGCCTGCTGACCGGGCAGTGGGCGCACAACAACGGCATGACGGGCCTCGCCCACCGGGGCTGGACGCTCAACGACTACGGCCACCACCTCGTGCACACGCTGCGGGAGGCGGGCTACTGGTCGGGCCTGATCGGCGAGCAGCACCTCTCGACCGACCCTGGGATCCTCGGCTACGACCACGTCGTCGGCATCGACACGACGCACGTGGAGACGGTCGCCCCGGCGGCGGTCGAGCTGCTGCGGGGCCGGCCGCCCGAGCCGTTCTTCCTCTCGGTCGGATTCTTCGAGACCCACCGGGAGTACTTCGCGCCGACGTCGATCCGCGACGCCCGCTACTCGCTCCCGCCCGGCAACCTGCCCGACACGCCGGAGACGCGGCAGGACATGGCGTCCTACAAGGCGAGCGCGCGGTCGCTCGACCAGGGGGTGGGGGCGGTCCTCAACGCGCTCGACGAGCACGACATCGCCGACGAGACGCTCGTGATCCTCACCACCGATCACGGGCTCGCGTTCCCGGGCGCGAAGGCGACGCTCACCGACCGCGGGATCGGCGTGCTGCTCATCATGCGCGGCCCGGGCGGCTTCCACGGCGGCCGGGTGTCCGAGGCGCTGGTCTCCCAGATCGACCTGTACCCGACGATCTGCGAGCTGATCGGCATCGACCGGCCGGACTTCCTCCAGGGCCGCTCGCTGCTGCCGCTGATGCGCCGGGAGGCGTCGGAGGTCAACGACGCGATCTTCGCCGAGCTCACGTATCACGCCGCGTACGAGCCGCAGCGGTGCATCCGCACGCGCCGGTGGAAGTACATCCGGCGGTTCGGCGACCGCGAGCTGCCCGTGCTGGCCAACGTCGACGACGGGCCCACCAAGGACCTGTTCGTCGCCAACGGCTGGGCCGACCGCCCGCTCCCGCGGGAGGCGCTGTACGACCTGCTCTTCGATCCCGCCGAGGCGCACAACCTGGCCGAGGTGCAGCCGGACGTCCGCCAGGCGATGAGCGAGCGTCTCGAAGCGTGGATGCGGGAGACAGGCGACCCGCTGCTCGACGGCGACATCCCGCCGCCGCCCGGCGCCGTGATCAACGACCCGGGCGCCCGCTCGGCGGCCGAGCTGCCGGCCGGCGAGCCGAGCGGCGCGCTGCGCTGACGGCTCCTGAGGGGTGCCCAACGGGACATCGCTCAACACGGAATGGCCCGTTGGGCGGGGCCCCGGTCTAGTCTGCCGGGCATGGCCGTGCGCGCAGCAACCACCCGTTTCTGGCATCCGTTCGCCGACATGGGAGCGGTGAGCCGCGAGGAGCTGCTCGTCGTCCGGGGCGAGGGCGTCCACGTGTTCGACGCCGAAGGCAACCGCTACCTCGACGCCACCGCGAGCCTCTGGTACTCCAACATCGGCCACGGCCGGACCGAGGTCGCGGACGCCGTCGCCGAGCAGATCCGCACCCTCGAGGCCTACTCCACGTTCGGCGAGTTCGCGAACGAGCCGGCCAACCGGCTGGCCGAGCGGCTGGCCGCCGAGGCGCCGATGGACGACGCCCGCGTATTCCTGGCCTCCGGCGGCGGCGACGCCGTCGACACGGCCGCCAAGATCGCCCGCCGCCACTGGGTGCTGCGCGGGCAGCCCGAGCGCACGCACCTGATCTCGCGCACGCAGAGCTATCACGGGACGCACGGCTTCGGCACGAGCATGGGCGGGATCGAGCCCAACGTGACGAACTGGGGCCCGCTGGTTCCCGACGTCTCGACGGTGCAGTTCGACTCGCTCCCGGCGCTCGAGGCCCAGATCCTCCAGGTCGGGCCCGAGCGCGTCGCCGCCTTCTTCTGCGAGCCGGTGATCGGCGCCGGCGGCGTGCACCTGCCGCCCGAGGGCTACATCGAGGGCGTCGCCGACCTGTGCGCGGAGCACGGCGTGCTGCTGGTGGTCGACAGCGTGATCTGCGGCTTCGGGCGGCTCGGCACCTGGTTCGGGATCGAGCGCTGGGAGGACGTGCGGCCGGACCTGATCACGTTCGCCAAGGGCGTGACGTCGGGCTACTTGCCGCTGGGCGGCGTGATCGCCTCCGGCGCGGTGGCGGCCCCGTTCTTCGACGAGCCCGGCGGGCCGATGCTCCGCCACGGCGCCACGTACGCCGGCCACCCGACGTGCTGTGCGGCGGCGCTCGCGGTGCTCGACATCTACGACCGCGAGGACATCATCCCGCGCGGGCGCGAGCTCGAGGGCCCGCTGGCCGAGGCGCTCGCCCCGCTCGCGTCCCACCCCGCGGTAGCCGAGGTGCGCGCCGGACTCGGGCTGCTGGCGGCCGTCCAGCTCGTGGATCCGAGCGCGGCCGGCCAGGTGGCGGCCGGCGCGCGGGAGGCCGGGGTCATCCTCAGGCCGCTGCTCGGCGCGCTCGCGGTGTCGCCGCCGCTGGTCGCCGAGCCGGAGCACTTCGAGCAGATCGCCGACGGGTTCCGGGCCGGACTGGACGCGATCGCGTGAGCTACGTCCCCGAGCTGCGGGGCGGGCCGCCGTGGATCATGGAGGAGATGGTCGCGGCGCAGCCGGCGCTCGCGCGGGCGCTGCTCGACTCGCCGCCCGACGGCGTCGCCGAGCTCGCGGCCGCGGTGCGGGACGCCTCCGGCCCAGTGACGGTGGTGGGGTGCGGGACATCGGAGCACGGGGCGATGGCGGTCGCCGCGCAGCTCGACCGGGCGCTGGCCGGCGGCTGGCCGCCGCGGGTGGTGGCGCGGCAGTCGCTCGACGCGGCGGAGCGGCCGCAGCGGGGCGGCGTCTGCATCGGGATCTCGCACGACGGCGGCACGCGGGCGACCCAGCTGGCGCTGGAGGCTGCGGCTGCGGGCGGTGCGACGACGGCGCTGGTCACGGGCGTGGGTTCGGCGTCGGCGGACCACGTGCTGGTGACGCCGGTGCACGACGACTCGTGGTGCCACACGGTCGCCTACGTGTCGGCGATCCTCGTGGGGGCGGCGTTGGCCCGGGAACTGCGCATTGAGGGAGTGTCCGGAGCGGGTGCGGAGGCCCTGCTGGCGGCGCCGGACGAGGTGTCCCTGCCGGTCGCTCCACGGGTGGTCGTGGCGGGGGCAGGGCTCGACCTCATCACCGCGCGCGAGCTCGCGTTGAAGATCGCGGAGGGGGCGCGGATCCCGACGGCGACGCACCACCTCGAGACGCTGCTGCACGGGCACCTGGCCGGCGACGACTCGTCGACCGCCGCCGTCGTCGTGCGCACCGAGGCGGGCGGCGGCCGCGTCGAGCGTCGTGCAGGACTGGCGACTGCGGCACTGAGGGAGATCGGCATCGACGTCGCCGAGATCGGCCCGCCGCCGCCGACCGACCTCGATTCAGCCCTGGCGCGCCTCCTGTGGGGCGCGATCTCGCTCCAGCGCCTCACGCTCTCGCTCGCCGCCGCCCGCGGCGTCAACCCGGACCTGATCCGGCGCGAGGAGGGGCCATGGCGGCGCGCCGGCGACGTCGCGGAGGGCGCGGGCGACTGGTAGCGGGAACGTCGCGCGCCCGCTCAGGCGGCGGCGGAGAGTGCGCCGGCGCTCTCGGGCGGCGCGGGTAGCGCGGCGGAGGGCGGGGCGATGTCGAGGTAGTGCCGGAACGCCCATTCGGACAGGCGGCGGCGCCCGAAGGCCCGCACCAGGCCGTCCATGACCGGCCCGTGGAGCCGCCGCACGGACTGCTGTGCCGCGTACATGCACGCGAACTGGAAGCTGTGGCCGGCGGAGAAGTCGCCGTAGCGCCGGAGCGCGGCAGTGACGTTCTGGCGACCGTCGAGCACCGCCCGCAGCTCGCGCCCGAGGTAGACGCCGAAGTAGAGCGCGGTGCGGATGCCCTCGGCCGTCATCGGCAGGCAGTGCCCGGCGGAGTCGCCGGCGAAGAAGACGCCGTCCTCGGTCGCCGGGCGCAGGCGGTGGGGGATCCAGTTGCCCTGGAAGCGCACCGCCTCGGCCTCCACATCGGATGCCAGCGCGAGGGTCGGGTCCTTGACGTGGATCGCCGGATCGAAGGAGCCGACGCCGATCCGCAGCTCGTCGCGGGCCGGGAACGACCATCCGTAGCCGGGCCCCACGTAGCGGCGGTCGAGCCACAGCTCGAGGTCGGCCCCGCGGCCGTCCGGATGCACCTCGAGCCCGCGCGAGAGCGGCGCGTCAGGCGGCTGCACGTTGGCGCCGGCGCCCAGCACCCGCCGCCATCCGAGCGCGTCGACGATCAGGCCGGCGCCCACATCGCCGCGATCGGTGTGCACGACGTCGCCGGTGCGCCCGTCGACCTTCGCGGTCTCGAACTCGGCGTCGCCCGACTGCTCCCACAGCAGCCGGCAGAGCGTCCGGTAGTCGAAGGTGGAGAACGTCCACGGGAGCGGCCAGCGGCGCGTCACGCGCGGGGTGTGCACGAGCAGCGATCCGAACGTCTGGCGGATCGAGTCCCCGAGGCCCATGTGCAGCAGCCATTCGGTGGGGGCAGCGCACGCGGAGGTCTGCCGCTCGCCGATCTCGTAGCGGTCGAGCACGAGCACCCGCGCGCCGGTCGCCCGGAGCTCGCGCGCCACCGCCAGACCGGCGAAGGAAGCCCCGCAGATCAGGACGTCGGATGAGGCGCCTGACGGGAAGGAAGTCCGCTCAGCACCGCGCTTCGTTGCTCGTACGGGCATGGAGTCGGGCCGCTACAGTATCTGGCCGCCAATGGAAGCGACACTGACCCCTCCCACCGACACCGATGCGAAGGTCGTCGAGGGCTCCGACGGGATGCTCCTCGAGATCGACGGCCAGATCGTCCCGAACTATGACGCCACGATCGTCCCCTTCGACGAGGGCGACGTCGTCACGGGCAAGGTGGTGCGGATCGACAAGGACGAGGTCCTCGTCGACATCGGCTACAAGAGCGAGGGCGTCATCCCCTCCGGCGAGCTGTCGATCCGCAAGTCGGTCGACACCTCCGAGGAGGTCGAGATCGGCGAGGAGGTCGACGCGCTGGTCCTCACCAAGGAGGACCAGGACGGCCGCCTCATCCTCTCCAAGAAGCGCGCGCGGTTCGAGCGCGCCTGGCGCCGCATCGAGGCCGCGGCCGAGTCCGGCGAGCCGGTCATCGGCGCCGTCATCGAGGTCGTCAAGGGCGGCCTGATCATCGACCTCGGGGTGCGCGGCTTCCTGCCCGCCTCGCTGGTCGACATCCGGCGCGTGCCGAACCTCGACGAGTATCTGGGCCAGAACATCCAGTGCAAGGTGATCGAGCTCAACCGGTCGCGCAACAACGTCGTCCTCTCGCGCCGCGCGGTGCTGGAGGAGGAGCGCAAGGAGCAGCGCCAGGCGATCCTGGAGCGGCTCCAGCCGGGCCTCATCATCGAGGGCCAGATCTCCAACATCGTGGACTTCGGCGCCTTCGTCGACCTCGACGGGATCGACGGCCTGATCCACATCTCCGAGCTCTCGTGGTCGCACGTCAACCACCCGAGCGAGATCCTCTCGATCGGCGACACCGTGCAGGTCAAGGTGCTCGACATCGATCGCGACCGCCAGCGCATCTCCCTGGGCCTCAAGCAGACCCAGGAGGACCCGTGGCAGCGCGTGGTCGACACGTACCACGTGGGCGACGAGCTCGAGGGGACCGTGACCAAGGTCGTCGCGTTCGGCGCGTTCGTCGAGATCCTGGAGGGCGTCGAGGGGCTCGTGCACATCTCCGAGCTCGCGCAGCAGCACGTGGAGAACCCGCGTGAGATCGTGCAGCCGGGCGACGAGGTGAAGGTCAAGATCCTCGAGATCGACTCCGAGCGGCGCCGCCTGTCGCTGTCGATCAAGCGCGTCGAGGGCCAGGTGCTTCCGCGCCGGTCGCTCGGGGCCGACGCCGGCGATCTCGACGAGATGCCCGAGCTGGGTCTGTCCGAAGACGTGTTCGCGGCGCAGGCCGGCGACGACGAGGCGTCCGCCGAGGCGCCCGCCGCCGAGGCCGAGACGGTCGAGGCCGAGCCCGCCGGCGAGACAGAGACGATCGAGCCCGAGCCGGCCGCCGAGGCTGAGCCCGAGCCGGCCGCCGAGGCCGAGGCCGAGCCCGAGGCGGCTGCCGAGGCTGAGGCCGAGGCCGCGCCGGACACCCCGGACGAGGACGAGCAGACCACCTGAGCGGGCCGCCGTTCGTCGGGCTGACGGGCGGGATCGGGGCCGGGAAGTCCGAGGCCCTGGCGGCGCTGGGCCGCCTGGGCGCGGCGACGCTGTCGGCCGACGCCGTCGTCCACGAGCTGTATGCCGACCCGGAGGTCCGCGACGCCGTGGTTGCCCGCTGGGGCGAGGACGTCGCGCCCGGTGGGGTGGTCGACCGCGCCGCCGTGGCGCGCCACGCGTTCGCCGGCCCGGAGGAGCGCGAATGGCTCGAGCAGCTGATCTGGCCGCGGGTCCGCGAGCGGATCGCGAGCTGGCGCGCCGAGCAGGGTGCTCGTGAGCCGGCGCCGCGCGCGCTCGTGGTCGAGGTCCCGCTCCTGTTCGAAGGCGGGAGCGAGAGCTCGTACGATGTGACGATCGCGATCGTCGCCGATGATCGCGTGCGGGCAGGGAGAGCTGCCGCGCGCGGCCACGAGGCGGTCGACGAGCGCACCGCGCGCCAGCTGTCGCAGCAGGAGAAGGCGCAACGTGCGACGTATGCCGTGGAGAACTCCGGCTCGATCGCAGAGCTGGAGGCCAAACTGTCCTCCGTCCTTGGCAATCTGAGACCGTGAGCGCCCACGCCCAAGCCCGCACCTCCGCCCGCCGCCGCCGCCCAGGGGCGCGCTGGGGCCTGGGCCGCAGGCGGCTCGCACTGCTCGCGACCGTGGTCCTGTCCGCGATCGCAGCGACCTTCGTGCTCTCGCCGTGGGCCGACAAGGCGGTCAAGGAGGTCACGCTCCCGCTCCGCCACGACGACGTGATCCGCCAGCAGGCGGCCGACAAGCGGCTCGACGCGTCGCTGATCGCCGGCGTCATCTACGTCGAGTCGCGGTTCCGCGACCAGACGTCGCACGCGGGCGCCAAGGGCCTCATGCAGCTGATGCCCGAGACCGCGGACTACATCGCGATCAAGTCGGGCGGAACCGAGTTCGAGCAGGGCGACCTGGCGAACCCGCAGATCAACATCTCCTACGGCGCCTGGTACCTGCGCTACCTCCAGCAGAAGTACCACGGCAACGTCATCCTCACCCTCGCCGCCTACAACGCCGGAGAGGGGAAGGTCGACCAGTGGTGGCGGGAGGCGGCCGATCGCGGGGAGCGCTTCCGCGTGGCCGACCACATCCCGTTCCCCGAGACCCGCGAGTACGTCTCCAAGGTGCTGGAGGCCCGGCGCTCCTACCGCCGCGAGTACCCGCGCGAGCTCGGGCTCTAGCCGCTAGCGCTGCGGGCGGCGGGGAGGGAGCGGCCGCCGGCGGTCGCGCGCCAAGCGGTGGTCGGGCTCCTGGTGCTCCGGGGTCCGGTGGGGTGGGCGCTCCGGCTCTGGCTCCGGCGCCGGCGCGGCGCCCTCGCGGTCCCGGTCCTCGGCGCGCCCGACGAGGTAGAACGCGTACGACACGGCCAGCACGGCGGCCAGGCCGAAGCCGGCGAGCAGGGCGGCGACGAGGGTCGTTGACATCCTCGACCGAGAGTAGACCACTGGTCAGCGCGGCTTGACGGAGCGCCGTCTTCGCGCCAATCTGAGGTGTGCAGCGCACATCGTCACAAGGGAGGATCGCATGGAGTCCTCGAACGTCAGGCACGTGCTCGTGGTGGCCAACCGCACCGCCGCCACCCCGACGTTGCTGGACGAGGTGGCGCGCCGCGCGCAAGAGCGGCCGACGTCGTTCTCTCTGCTGATCCCGGACGCTCCCAGCGCCGAGCACAGCGACTGGACGCTCGAGCTGGCGTTGCCGCTGCTCGAGCGGGCGGCGCGCGGGCCGGTGGAGGGACTGACCGGGGAGGGAGCCGATCCGTTCGACGCCATCCGCCGCGCGGTGGACGAGCGGTCGTTCGACGAGATCATCATCTCGACGCTCCCGAAGCGGGTCTCGAAGTGGCTGCGGCGCGACCTGCCGCGCCGGGTCGAGGCGCTGGGACTGCCCGTCACGGTCGTCACGCCGGACAGCCAGCGCGAGTCGGCGATCGCCACGCCGGTGACGGGCGGAGGCCTGCGCTGACGGAGCCGCCGCACAGGCGGGCGAACCCAGGAGTGGAGAGGACCCGCACGCCGATCACCGTCATCGCCTCGTAGCCGTCGAACCCCGCCGTCCACGCGGGGCCGGCGGCGCCCATCGCGAAGGCGGCGGTGGCGTACGCGTCGGCCGTCCCGAGGTCGGGGCCGACGACGGTGACGGAGCGCGCGCCGCGGGCGGGGCGCCGCGTGTGTGGATCGAGGACGTGCTGGCCGCGCTCGTACGCGCCCGACGTGGCAACCGCGGCGTCGCTCACCGTAAGGGCGGCCGCCAGGCGGCGGCGCCGGCGGGGGTGGCGCACGCCCACCCGCCACGGGCCGCCGCGGACCACCAGGTCGCCGCCGGCGCTCACGCAGAAGCGGCGCGCGCCCCTGGCCTCGAGGAGGGCGGCCGCGCGGTCGACCGCCCAGCCCTTGACCAGTCCGGAAGGATCGAGCCGGCCGCTCGCCCTCGCGTCGAAGTAGCCGCCGGTCTCGATCCGCAGCCGCTCGCAGCGCTCGAGCACCTCGCGCACGAGCGGGTCGGCGTCGCCGACGGCCAGCTCGCCGCGATCGAGCCGGCAGACCTCGCTGTCCGGCCGGTACGTGCTGAACAGCCCGTCGACTCGCCGCAGCCATGCGAACACAATCGCGGCGGCGTCCGCGTCCACGCCCGAGACCGTGACCGGCATCCCCATGATCCGCGCCTCAGCCACGGCGCGCCGCCCGGATCGCCGCCCGCAGCGACTCGATCCAGCTCTCGCTCGTCGATGTCGCACCGGACACCACGTCGATGTCGGCGCTGCCCGCCCGCAGCGCCTCCTCGCGCAGGATCGGCTCCGCCCGGGCGTTGAGCGCCTCGGTGTGCGGCCCGTCCCCGCTCAGCGCGATCGTCTCGACGCCCGTCAGCCGGCCGTCGGTGAGCGTGGCGCGCACCTGGATGACCGAGAACGGCGTCGCCACGACCGGGCCGGTCCCTGTCTTCGAGCCGGGCGGCGCCGGGGTGGCGCTCGGACGCTCGATCGCCCGCGGCGTGGCGATCGGGCGCAGCGCCGAGTTGGGGTTGAGCGTCACCGGCGGCTCGGTGTCGAACCCGGCGAGCAGCACGACGGCCACGACGGTCACCACGAGGACGGGGAGCGCGCGCCGCATCAGAACGCGAACCGCTCCGTGAAGATGTGCCGGCCCGGGACGCCCGAGCGCCCGAGGCTCGCCCGCGTCGCCTCGGTCATGGCCGGCGGCCCGCACACGTACACGTCGCGCGCGGCGATGTCGGGGACCAGCCGCAGCAGGTGCTCGGCGGACAGGAAGTCGCCGTCGCGATGGTCCCCGACCACGTAGTGGATCTCCGCGCCCCGCCGGCTCGCCAGCTCGTCGAGCTCGGCGCGCAGGATCAGGTCGTCCTCCCGCAGCGCGCGGTAGACGACGGCGATGTCGCCCGGGCCGCCCGGCATGTCCTCGAGCAGCGCGCGGATCGGCGTGATGCCGACGCCGCCGGCGATCAGCGCGACCCGCGGGCGCCGCCGGGTGGCCGTGGTGAACGAGCCGAACGGCCCCTCGGCGATCACCGGCGTTCCGGGAGGGATCGCCCGCAGGCCGTCGGTGTAGTCGCCGACGCCCTTGACCGTGATGCGCAGCCGCCGCCCGTCGGGCGCGGCCGACAGCGAGAACGGGTGCGCCTCCCACCACCGGTCGCGCGTCAGGAAGCGCCAGGTGAAGAACTGCCCGGTGCGCGCCCGCAGGCGCTCGAGCCGCACGCCGCCGATCTCGATCGAGACCACGCCGGGCGCCTCCTCGACGACGCGGGCGACGCGCAGGCGGTGGCGCGCCGTGCGGGCGAGCGGCACGCCGAGCCGGAAGACGACGAGCGTGGCGAGCGTGAAGGCGTACAGCCCGTACCAGTACGCCCGGGCGGCCGGTTCGCCCACGAAGTCGCTGCCGGTGGCGAGCTGGTGGCTGAACGCCAGCGCGACCCCGAGATAGGCGTAGAGGTGGATGAAGTACCAGGTCTCGTAGCGCAGGCGGCGCCGCACGGCGACCGCCGAGGTCACCGCGACGCCCATCAGCAGCGCGAGCCCCGCGACGGCCGTGATGACGCCGGGATAGCCGGTGATCAGCCGCGCGATCTCGTCCGGCAGCGAGATCCGGTCGCCGAGCGTGTAGCCGGCCGTGATCAGCACCGCGTGCGAGCCGAGCAGCGCGAGGACGGCGAAGCCACCGACCCGGTGCCAGACGACGAGCCGGTCGAAGCCCACGAGGCGGTCGAGCACCGGCAGGCGGGCGAGCAGCAGGAGCTGGAGGAGCACGACGTAGGCGCCCAGCAGTCCAGCCACCCGGCCCAGCCCGGTGAGCAGGCTGCCGGCGTCGTGGATGTCGCGGACCCCGCCGGGTCCCCACAGCGCGACCACGATCGCCGCGTTGGCGGCGGCGAGCAGCACCAGGACCCAGCCGGCGATCCTGCGGCGGCCTGCGCTCACGGTGCCAAGTTTACGTGCGCTCTGTTGCGATCGGCGTAACATGGCGGGCATGGAGCACGACCGCTTCGACGACGTCGAGGTCCGCTTCCTCCACGACCCCGACGCGCCGCAGCAGCCGCCCCGTCGCCGGCGCCGCTGGGTGGCCGGCGCGGTCGCGGCCGCGCTCGTCGTAGGTGGCTTCGCGGCCGCCGCGTCGGCCGGCGGCGGTTCGTCGGACGACGGCGCGCGTCCCGCCGCCAAGAAGAGCCTCGACGTGAGGTACTCCGAGGCCGGCCAGCCCCACATGCGCAAGGGCAAGCCGTGCAGGGCCGGCGAGCGCTACGACGGCCACCGCAGCCGCAGCAGCGAGAGCTCCGACTTCCGGTACTAGAGCGGCGGCGGGCGCCAGCCGCCGAGCGCGCGCTCGAGCTCGAGCGCGACCGCCAGCGCGACGTCGTCGCGCCACGGCTTGGCGATCACCTGCACGTCGAGCGGCAGCCCTTCCGGCGCGGTGCCGCCCCACACAGTGGCCGACGGCCAGCCGGTGAGGCTCGACGGCGTCGTGTAGCTCGTGGGGTCGAGCTCGCCCGGCACGGCGGTCTCGCCGTGGCGCGGAGCCGGCCCTGCGAACACCGGGCAGACGATCACGTCGAACCGCTCGCCCCAGGCCAGCATCTCGGCGCGGAACGCGTCCCAGCGGCGCAGGATCCCGTACAGCTCCTCGGCGCTCATGCCCTCGCCGTACGAGCGCCAGACCTCGATCGTCAGCTCGTGGCCGCCGCTCGGGTGGCGGGCGTCGGACACGGTGGCGCCCGCCGCGCGCAGGGCCTCCGCGGCGCGCGCGACCATCTCGACGGTCTCGGTGGTGGGGGAGGCGAGGCCGTTCTCCGCCGACGCGGCGATCCGCAGGCCGCGCAGCTCGACCGCCGCGGGGTCGCCGAGCGGGACGGGCGGCGTGCCGCCGTCACGCCCGTCCGGCCCGGTCAGCACGCCGAGGAGCAGCGCGACGTCGGCGACCCTCCGCGCCAGCGGCCCGACCTGCGTGCGCGGGTCGCCGAGCGCGCCGATCTGCCCGAGGTCGTCGAGGACGCCGGTGACCGGCACACGGCCTGACGTCGGCTTGATCGACGCCAGCCCGCAGAAGTGGGCGGGCAGGCGCACGCTGGCGCCCGAGTCCGTGCCCACCCCGCATGGAGAGCAGCCGGCCGCGATCGCGGCCGCCTCGCCGCCGCTGCTGCCGCCCGGCGTGCGCTCGAGGTCCCACGGGTTGTTGGTGCGCCCGTAGACCTCGTTGTCGGTCTCGATGCCGCCGCCGTAGAGCGGGCAGTTGGTCTTCCCGAGCAGGATCCCGCCGGCGTCGCGCAGCCGCGCCACCGCTGTCGCGTCGCGCTCGGGCACCACGCCGACCCGCTCGGGCGCGCCGATCGCCATCTCCACGCCCTCCGCCGACAGGTTGTCCTTGGCGGTGAAGGGCACGCCGTGCAGCGGGCCGCCCGCCTCGCCGCGGGCGAGCGCGGCGTCAGCCTCGGCTGCGCGAGCAAGCGCCCGCTGGCCGTCGACCTGCACGACGGCGTTGACCGCGCCGTCGACCGCCTCGATGCGGCGCACGTGCGCCGTCATGACCTCCACGCACGAGACCTCGCGGTCCCGGACCAGGGCGGCCAGCTCGAAGGCCGGCCGCCCGGTGAGGTCAGGGAGGCTCAGCCCTTGACGGCTCCCGCCGTCAGGCCGGCCACGATGCGCTTCTGGAACAGCAGCACGAGCGCGATCAGCGGGATCGAGATGATCACCGAGGCCGCGGACTGCGTCCCGAGCGGCACCTCGAACTGCGAGGAGCCGGTGAACTGCGAGATCGCCACCGGCGTCGTCCGCGCCTCACGCGAGGACGTCAGGGTGACGGCCAGCAGGAACTCGTTCCAGGCGGCGATGAAGGCGAGGATCGCCGTCGTCGCGAGCCCGGGGGCCGCGAGCGGGACGATCACCTTGCGGAACGCCTGGAAGTTCGTCGCCCCGTCCACCAGCGCCGCCTCCTCGAGGTCCCGGGGGATCTCGCGGAAGAACGACACCAGGATGTAGATCGAGAGCGGAAGCGCGAAGGTCAGGTACGGGATGACCAGACCGATCAGCGTGTTGTAGAGGCCGATGTCCGACCACAGGCGGAACAGCGGCGCGGCGATCGCGATCTGCGGGAACGTCGAGATCGACAGCACGATGCCCAGCAGCAGGAACTTGAAGTTCATCTTCAGGCGCGCCAGCGCGTACGCGCAGAACGAGCCCACGATGACCCCCAGGAACGTGGTCGTCAGACTGACGATCGCGCTGTTGGCCAGCGAACGGACGAAGTCGTCGTTCTTGAAGATCGACGAGTAGTTGTCCAGCGACGGGCTCGGCGGGAAGAGGTCCGCGGAGGACAGGTCCGCCCCCGTCTTGAGCGAGATGTTGACCAGCCAGTAGAACGGGAAGAGGCAGAAGATCACCACTCCCGCGGCCGACGCGTAGATCCACCACGGCGGTCCTGGCGGCTTCGGGCCCTTCTTCTTGGCGGCGACGTCGGTCGCCGCGCCGGCGGTTGCGGTTGCGGCTCCCATGGCTATCGGTCCTCGGTCATGCCGCGGATGTTCCCGCCCACGAATCGGATGTACGCGAACGAGACGGCCATCACGAGGATGAACGTGATGATCGAGAACGCTGCACCCTCACCGTAGAGGCGGTTTTCCTGGAATGTTCGCTGCGCGATCAGCGACATGGTCGTGGTGCCGTTCGCGCCGTTGGTCAGCACCTTCGGCAGGTCGAACGCCCGCAGGGCGTCCAGCGTGCGGAAGATCAGCGCGACGAGCAGCGCCGGCATCAGCAGCGGCAGCGTGATCCGCCGGAACCGCTGCCACGTCGTGGCGCCGTCGACCTTCGCCGCCTCGTAGATCTCGCCAGGGATGACCTGGAGACCGGCGAGCAGGAGGAGCGCCATGAACGGCGCCGTCTTCCACGTGTCGGCCAGGATCATCACGATCAGCGCCTGCGGCTCCTCCCCGAGCCAGACGGTGTTGGTCCCCAGGATCGTGTTCACGAACCCGAGGTTGGGGTCGACCATGGTCTTCCACATGATCGC
>DASTIC010000258.1:0-2044 GCA_035717845.1 Solirubrobacteraceae bacterium | reverse complement strand
CGATCGACGACGAGCGGCTCGACGTGCGGCCGATCGTGCGCGACGAGGTGCTCTACGTCAGCGCCGACCGGCGCCGGACCTGCGAGCCCGCCACGATCGAGCAGCTCGCCTCGGTGCCGTTGGTCTTCTACGACGCCGAGTCCGCCGACCGGGACCCCATCCGGCGCCAGCTCGCCGAGCGCGCGCAGGCGCTCGGCGTGCGGCTGCGGCCGCGGGTCGAGGTCGAGCTGATCGACATCGCGCTGCGGCTCGTGGCCTCGGGGGTCGGCGACACCTACCTGCCGAGCGCCTACACCCGCGCGCCGTACTACCCGGAGGGGCTCAGCACGGTGGCGTTCGACCCCGCGCTGTACGACACGTTCGCGATCATCACGCGCTCCGGTGGGCGGCTCTCCCCCGGGGTGCGGGAGCTGCTCGCGGCGCTGGAGGCGCACATGCGGTCGGTGGCCGTTGAGTTCGATCGATCGCGCTAGCTCGCGGCGGCGAGACGTTCATCGCGCCGGACGCGGTAGCGGATGTGGGTGACCCCGCCCTCGCCGGCGAGGACCCGGGTGCGCTCGAGCTCCACGTGCTCGGGACCGAGGTGCTCGAACAGCCGGCGACCTTCGCCGAGCAGCACCGGGATGACGTGGAGCTCGAGCTCGTCGAGCACGCCCGCGGCGAGCGCGAGCTGGGCGGTGCCCGCGCCGTGGACGAGCACGTCCTTGTCGCCCGCCGCTTCCTTGGCCCGGCGCATCGCCGTCCGGACGTCGGAGACGAACTTGACCAACGGCCACTGCGACGCCTCGGGCCGGCTGCGCGAGAGGATGAAGATCGGCACGCCGCCGTGGTGATCGCCGCCCCAGAAGCCGGCGGGCTCGGCGGTGCCGCGGCCCGCGACGACGGCGCCGGTGGCCATGAACTCGTCGTAGACCTGGCCGTTGACGGCCGGCTCGGCCGCGAACAACCAGTCGTGCAGGCGCAGCCCGCCGTCGCCGAGCCCGTTGTCCACGCGCACATTGGGGCCGGCGATGAACCCGTCGAGCGACATCGACATGTAGAGGACGGTCGAGGACATGTGATCTCTCCTGGTCTCTGGCGCCGCCCGGAGCCGCGCCTCTACGACCACGACGAACGAGCGACCCCGTGAATCGACACGGCCGCCGCGCTCGGCGGAGCCGGTCAGCGCCCCCAGCGCACCTCGGCCTCGGCGACGACGTCGCCGCCGGAGGCGGACGCGCCCGCCTCGGCGCCGGTCACGAGCGCGCGCAGGACCTTCACGTCCTCCTCGGAGCCGAGCAGCTCGCCGACGCGCGACAACAGCGCGTCGACGTCGACCCGGATCCGCGTGGCCGCCTCGGGCACGGGCTCGGTGCGCATCGCGGCGACCTCGCGCGCCAGTTCGGCGGAGGAGGCGACGACGAAGGCGTCACCCACGAGCCCGTAGACGACGCGGTCCGGGCCGGGCTGGGCGCCGCCGGTGTCGAGCCCGCTGACCTCGTACAGGTGCTCGGTGGCGGCCCCGGCGAGGCGGCGGACGTCGACCGCGGCCAGCAGCCCGAACGCGGACGGCGTCAGCGGCGCGTCGGGCGCGATCAGCAGCAGGCCCGTCAACCCGGTCGAGCCGAGGCCTTGCAGCCCTTCGAGGATGCCCGGGAGGTCCCCCGCGATCCGGTCCAGCAGCGCCCGCATCTCCGCGGGATCGCGCACCGTGGACCGCGCACCGAAGTCCACGGCCCCGTCGCCGGCGGGTCGCAGCACGCTGAAGGACGGTCCGGAGAACTGCCGCAGCACGGCATCCTCGAAGCGCAGGCCCTCGCGGGCCTCGAGCCGCTCGACGCGGCGCACGAAGCGCGAGTCCGGGTACAGCTCCCGCGCGAGGCGGGCGAGGAAGACCGTCGTCAGGCTCTGGTTCGCCGAGGCGCCGGCGACGCCCTCGCCCGCTGGGAGCGCGAGCCGGCCCGCGTCCGGGAGCGGCAGCTCGTCGGCGGCCAGCCCGTCGAAGTCCACGCGCGCCGTCGCCCGCAGGGCGTCTTCGTCGATCCTCACCCGCGCCTCCGCGCCG
>DASTIC010000257.1:0-12775 GCA_035717845.1 Solirubrobacteraceae bacterium | reverse complement strand
GCTCGGCGACCGCGTGGCGGTCATGCGTGCCGGGCTCATCCAGCAGGTCGACACGCCGGCCAACCTCTACGACCACCCGGCGAACCTGTTCGTCGCCGGCTTCATCGGCTCGCCGTCGATGAACTTCCTGCCCGGGCGGCTGGAGGGCGACACCCTGCGCATGCCGATCGGCGACACGCAGCTACCCGACCACGTCCGCTCGAACATCCAGCGCGAGGGCGGTCAGGGCGCCCGCGACGTGATCGTCGGCCTCCGGCCCGAGCACTTCGAGGACGCCGCGATCGAGCCCGAAGGGCCGAACCAGCTGCGCTTCCGCACGAAGATCGACGTCGTCGAGTCGATGGGCTCGGAGCTCTACGTCTATTTCGACATCGCGGCGCCCGACGTCGAGCTCGACCAGCTCAGCGACCTGGCCAAGGACGCCGGCATGGAGGACCTCCCGAGCCACGGCGAGGGGCAGCAGGTCGTCGCCCGGCTGTCGGCGGAGAGCAAGGCAACGCCGGGTTCCGAGGCCGAGCTCGTGGTCGATCTCTCGAACATGAAGCTGTTCGCGACCGACACCGGCAAGAGCATGACCGAGAAGGCCTAGCGGATGCGACGCGGCGGCGGACGGCGTCTGCGCCGCCGCCGCCGCTCCTCGCGGCGCAGCTCCTCGAGCACCTCGTCGCTCCACTCGTGCGTGCGCAGCACGCGGTAGCGGTCGGCCGCGACGCGCATGTAGGCCTCGGTCTCCGTCTCGTCGCGCTCGATCAGGTCGCCGGCGCGCAGCAGCGCGACGACCGGCTCGTACTCCTCCGCGAACCAGTGCTGGGCCACCTCTCCGCGGTCCATGTACGTGCCGCGGTTCTGCATCGCCCGGAACCCCCAGGCCTCGACGGCCTCCGAGAGCGTGCCGTACAGCCACGGGTCGTTGACGGAGATGCGGCGCCGGGACTCGGCGGGGAGCGGCACGCGCTCGCGGAACAGCCGCTCGTGGTCCTTGAGGGGCAGCTCGGAGACCCGCGTGTCCTCGCCCAGGCGCAGCCGGGTGGTGACCTCCGTCACGTAGGCGTCGATGTCCTGGCGGCCGAGCGACTTCGCCACCGAGACGCGATGGTGGCCGTCGCGCACGAAGTACAGGTCGCCGATCTTGAACAGCGACACGGGCGGGAGCGACTCGCCGCGGCGCTGGGCGGAGGCGATCCGCTCCCAGCGGCTGCGCAGGCGGGCGGAGGTCGGCCGCAGGCCGCGGTCGAAGTCCACCGAGCGGTCCACGGTGCCGACGATGGCGTCGAGCGGCACGACCTGGAGGCCGACGTCGTGCTGGCCGGTGCGTCCGAGCGCCTCGACGACCTCCTCGAACGGGAGCATGAGCGCGACGTCGTCGGGCTCGCGGCGCAGGCGTCGCCCGATGTCGGCGAGCAGCCGCGAACGGCGGGCTCGTGAGAAGTCCGCCTGGGCGTCAGATCCCGGGAAGCCGGTGCTCACACATGCGGGGCCTCACCCGCCGGTGCCGACGGCGTCGCCGTCAAGCGCGTCGTCCAAGGACCGCACGAGCGTGAAGACGCCGTCGAGACCGGTGATGCGGAACGTCTTCACGATCGCCTCATTGTCGCAGACCACCACGAGCGTCCCGCCCCGGAGCTTGAGCCGGCGGTGTGCGCCGATCAGGACGCCGAGGCTCGAGGAGTCGATGAACGTGGTCTCGGTGAGGTCGACGATCACCGTCGAGCGCCCGGCGTCGATCGGCTCCGAGACACGCTGCTTGAACTCCGGTGCCGTGAACAGGTCGATCTCTCCGCTGACCGCGACGACGTGTGCGTCCCGGCCGGCCTGGTGGTCGGTGATCGAGAAGCCGAGTGCCAAGGTCAGCCGCCGTTGGTGTACGCGAGGCGGACGTGCAGGAACTCCTTGTCGCCTTCCGGCGAGACGGAGAGCTCGTCCGCGAGCTGCTCGATCACGTTGCCGACGCCCGGCACGGCCGCGTCGACGATCAGGGCCTCGCCGCCGCCGTGGCGGAGCGGCCCCACGCGCAGCAGGAGCGAGCGGTCGCCCGGGTCCAGCGTGACGTTGATCTTGTCGTCCACGCTGTGGGCCGGCGCCCGGGCGGCGATCAGGTCCGCCACCAGGATCGCATCGTCGAGGCGGTCGAGCGGCAGGTCGGCGCGGGCCGCGAGCATGCCGACGACCCGGCGGAGGATGGGGCCGACGAGCGGGCCGGCGGCGATCGAGACGGTCGTCGCGGGCTCGACGACGCTCATACGACGAGCAACCTGGGTTTGCAGGGGAAGATCATCGCCAGCCGGCTGCCCCGCGGCGAGCCGGGCTCGATCCTGACCGACTCGGCCAGCGCGGCGATCAGCGGCAGCCCGAGGCCGGGGCCTCCGGTGTCCACGCTGCTGCCCATGCCGCGGCCGTGGTCGATCACGATCAGCTCCAGCGCGTCGCCGCTGGGGCGGATGACGACGTCGATCAGGCCGGGCTCGTCCTGATAGGCGTGACGCACGACGTTCGTGCACGCCTCGGTGACGGCGAGCCGCATGTCGTCCACCACGTCGGCGGGCAGCTCGAGCGCCTCGGCGAAGGCGCCGAGGACGTGCCGGATGACCGCCACGTTCTCGGGACGGGCCGGGAGGGTGAGGCGAACATCGGTGCTCGCGAGAGTGAACTGTTTGCGGCCCATCATCGAACTTTTCCTGCTCTACCCCGGCTCAGGATCGGCCTAACGGCGGCGGGCCCGACGGTCTCGAAGTGAACCGGCCGCCGTAGGGGAGGTTGGGAGCATGACATATGATCGCGACGAGGAGTCTGGGGGATGGACGAAGGAGAAACACGCCGCACGGCGCCGGAAATCGACGCGCGCGGGCTCAGGCCCCCCGCCTCGTTCGCGATCGCCGAGCGCCCGGCGGCCTCAGGCATCGCCGTGCTTGCGCTCGAGGGGGAGCTGGACCTCTCGGCGGCGCCGAAGCTGCGCGCCCGCATCGAGGAGGCGGCGGCGGGGCGGGCGTTGGTGATCGGCCTCCGCCGCGTCACGTTCGTGGACTCCGCGATCCTGAAGGAGCTCCTGCGAGCTCGCGCCCAGCTGGCGGAACGTGACATCAGGCTCGTGTTGGCCGAGGCGCCGATGCCGGTGCGCCGCCTGCTCGACCTCACACGCACCTCGGAGCTGTTCGAGCAGGCGCCCGACGTCGACACGGCGCTCACGCGGCTGACCGCCTGAGGGGCGGGCCGGCCGCCCGCTCGCTCGTCGTCGCGCCCGCACAGAGCCAGCTGAAGCCGGCCTGGAGCATGTCGTTGCCGGCGGAGGCGGCGAGCACCGTGGCCGCCGCCCGGCCGGTGGACGGTGCGTGCAGGCGCAGTGCCACGAGGCCGAGCGCGCTCCAGGCGCCGGTGCAGCGCGTGCACGTGAGCAGCTCGCCGACGGCGTAGCGCAGCCGCCTGCCCTTCGGGCGCGGCCGCGCCCCCGCCTCGTCGACGAACGGCTGCCGCAGCCAGGACTCTGCCTTCTCCTTCACGATCAGCTTGGAGAGCGCGAAGGTGGCGGCGGCGAGGACGGGCACCTCGCCGCTGGGGATGGGCTCGCGCCGGCGCGCGCTCAGGGCGGTGGCGCCCAGCAGCGCGCCGTAGACCGTCGAGAGCGCGGCGTAGTCGGCCGGCTCGGTCGGCGTCTCGGATACGGGCCGCACTAGATGGGGCGCGGGTTCGGGTCCGGCGGCAGCGGGCCGGGCTCAGGCGTCGGCGTGGGGGGCGCCGGCGGCGGCTCGGGTCGCGGGGTGGGAGTGGGAGTGGGAGCGGTCACACGCCCCGCGTACCCGGCCTTGCGACGACTTAACGACCGAGGCGCCCCCGGATGGGAGGCGCCTCGGCCTTGTGAGGAGGAGGGTTCGACGCGCCGACCGGAGATTGGAGGGCTGTTCCGCGACGCGACACGACGTCAATTCCCACTCGGCCGCTCTCGCAAACGTTTTGGTGAGCTTCGACTGAGTTGGCGCGTCGCCGCTCGCTCAGCGGGGGCGGTCGCCGAGGCGCTCGGACTCGGGGACGACCGGGCGGCCGCCCTCGGACTCGCCGCCGACGCCGCCGCTGCCCGCGGGCGGTCGCGAACCGCGCGTGGCGGGCGCCTCGCCCTCGCGGTGCCCGTCCACCGTCTCACCCTCGGCCGTCTGCCGGCCCGAATGCTGGTCGGTGTCGCCGAGCGGGGTGTTCGCGTCCGGCTCGGCGATCGAGGCCTCCTGCCCGGTGCGAGTCGAGCGGAGCACGAAGAACGTGACGCCCGCGGCGACGATCAGCAGGACGAGTACGGCGGCGATCACATATCCCATGCTTCGCGGCTACCCGCCCGCGCCTGCGGGTAAAACGACGCGTCCCACGACGAAAGGAAACCGATGGCTGGCAAGCTCGACGGCAAGCGGATCGCGTTCGTCGTCGCCCCCGAGGGCGTCGAGCAGGTGGAGCTGACGGAGCCGTGGAAGGCGGTCGAGGAGGCCGGAGGCACTCCCGAGCTGCTCTCGATCGACGACGGCGAGGTCCAGGCCTTCAACCATCTCGACAAGGCCGACACGTTCTCGGTCGACCGCACGGTGGCGGACGCCGACGCCGGTGACTACGACGCCCTCGTCCTGCCGGGCGGCGTCGCGAACCCCGACAACCTGCGCATGGACGAGGACGCGGTGGCGTTCATCCGCGCCTTCTTCGAGCAGGCGAAGCCGGTCGGCGTCATCTGCCACGGCCCGTGGACGCTCGTGGAGGCGGACGTGCTGCGCGGGCGCACGATCACCTCGTGGCCGTCGCTGCGGACCGACATCCGCAACGCGGGCGGCACGTGGGTCGACAAGGAGGTCGTCACCGACGGCGGCCTGGTCTCCTCGCGCAAGCCCGACGACCTGCCGGCGTTCTGCGCCAAGATCGTCGAGGAGTTCTGCGAGGGCGCCCACGACCGCCAGCGTGAGAGCGTGAGCTGAGCTCTTGGCCGTCGCCGCGATCCTCGACATCGACGGCACGCTCGTCGACACGAACTACCAGCACACGATCGCCTGGTACCGAGCGTTCCGCCAGAGCGGCGTGACGCTCCCGCTGTGGCGGATCCACCGGCACATCGGCATGGGCGGCGACCAGCTGGTCGCCGCCCTGACCAGCGACGGCTTCGAGGCGTCGCACGGCGACGAGATCCGCACGGCCGAGATGGTCCTGTACCGCGAGCTGATGGACGAGGTGCGCCCGCTGGAGGGCGCGCGCGAGCTGGTCGAGGACGTCAAGCGGCGCGGCCATCCCGTCGTCCTCGCCTCGTCGGCCAAGCCCGACGAGGTGGAGCACTACCTCGATCTCCTCGACGTGCGCGAGCTGGCCGATGGCTGGACCGACTCGGGCGACGTGGAGCGCACCAAGCCCGAGCCCGACCTCGTGCAGGCCGCGATCGAGAAGGCCGGCGGTGGGGAGAGCGTGATGATCGGCGACTCGACGTGGGACTGCCTGGCCGCCGAACGCGCGGGCATCGGGACGCTCGCGGTTCTCACCGGTGGCTTCAGCGAGGCCGAGCTGCGCGAAGCGGGCGCGACGGCGGTGTTCGGCTCGGTGCAGGAGCTGCGCACGCGGCTCGAGGAGACGCCGCTCTCATGAGCGCCGCCCATGAGCGATAGCCTGGAGATGCGCGTTTCGGTCTCGCCGGCGAGCCCGTGCGCGCGGGCAACCTGATGACGCCAAGTTCTCCCGAGCAGCAGGGCGCCGCCTCCGAGGTGGACGCTCCCGGACAGTCGAGGGCCGAGGAGGATCGTCGACTGCTGGTCCGTTACCACCGCCAGGGCGATCAGGCGGCGCGCGAGCAGCTGGTCGAGCGGCTGCTGCCGCTCGCGAGGCGGATGGCCAGGCGCTACCGGCGCTCGGACGAGCCGCTCGACGACCTCATCCAGGTCGCCACGCTCGGCCTCATCAAGGCGATCGACCGCTTCGACCCCGCGCGCGAGACGGCCTTCTCCTCGTACGCGGTCCCGACCATGCTGGGCGAGCTCAAGCGCTACTTCCGCGACAACGGCTGGGCCGTGCACGTCCCGCGCGGGATGCAGGAGCGCGTCATGCAGGTCGATAACGCGGTCAAGGACCTGTCGCGCCGGCTCGGGCGCTCGCCGTCGGTCGCCGAGATCGGGGAGCAGATCGACCTCTCGCAGGAGCAGGTGCTGGAGGCGATGGAGGCCGCGTCGGCCTACGACGCGGTGTCGCTCGAGTCGTACCGGTTCGGGGACGAGGGCGACGGCGAGACGTACGCGGAGTCGATCGGCGAGGAGGACGAGCGCTTCGAGCTCGTCGAATACGGCGCGACGATCGCCCCGACGCTCGAGGCGCTGCCCCCGCGGGACCGGATCGTCCTGCACCTGCGCTTCGTCGAGGACCTCACCCAGGCAGAGATCGCGGAGCGCGTCGGCGTCTCCCAGATGCACGTCTCACGCCTCATCCGGAGGGCCCTCGAGCGCCTCCGCACGGTCGCCGACCACTCGGGATAGAAGCCCCGGTCCGCCGTTTCGCACTCGAACGGCTGGGTAGGGAAGGGCCATGGGCATCACCGACAAGATCACCGGTCGCATCAAGAAGGCCGCGGGAGACCTCACCGACGACGCGTCGCTGCGCCGCAAGGGCCGTGACGAGGAGCGCAAGGGCGAGGCCAAGGACGAGCTGGAGCGCTCCCGCGAGCAGTCCGACCGCAAGGCGGAAGAGGTCGCTGACCTCGAGCGCCGCACGTGAGCGACCAGTCGAGCGCCGGCTACCCAGAGGAGGCGCCGCCCGGGGCCGACCCGAGCGGCACCCCTGACGAGACGCCCCAGCGCGAGAGCGGCAAGGCTCCGCGTAAGCACGACGACCAAGTCGACGAGACCGACGACGGCAAGGCGACGGGCAACCCGCGCTCGGCCGGCTGACGCCCCTCAGGGCGTCGAGCGCAGCGCCAGCACGGCGACGTCGTCGCGCACCGTGGCCAGCGGGTCGACCGCGGCCTCGAGCAGGCGGTCGACCAGCTCGCCCACCGGCCTGCCCGCCGCCCGCCGCGCCTCGGCGGTCAGCTCGTCCGGCGTCCACACCCGCGCGGGTGCGGCCGCCTCGGTCAGCCCGTCGGTGTAGAGCACGACCGCGTCGCCCTCGTGCAGGGTCGCCGAGCGGTCCTGGATGTCGGGCTCCTCCACGAGCCCCAGCAGCGTCCCCGCGACGCCGATCTCCTCGGTGCTGCCGTCCGCTCGCACCACGATCGGGAGCGGGTGGCCGCCGCACGCGACGGTGACGCGCACCGGCGACCGCGAGAGGTCGAGGTGCAGGCAGGCGATCGTGCAGAAGCGCCCGATCTCCTCGGTCTGCTGGGCGAGCATCGCGTCGCTCAGCCAGCGCAGGATCCCGGCGGGCGAGCGCCGGCGGACGGCCGCGGCGCGGATCGTGTACCGCGCCAGCGCGGTGACGGCCGCGGCCTCCGCGCCCTTGCCGCAGACGTCGCCGATCACCGCGTACCACTGGTCCTCGGCGGTGCCGAAGACGTCGTAGAAGTCGCCGCCCACCTCGAGCCCGGCTCCCGCCGGCCGGTAGGCGGCGGCGATCTCCATCCCCGGCAGCTCAGGCAGCACGGGCGGCAGGAGCGAGCTCTGGAGCGTCTTCGCGATGCTCGCCGTGGCTTCGTAGAGCCGGGCGTTCTCGACCGCGGCCGCCGCGCGCAGCGCGAGATCCTGGGCCAGCGCCAGGTCCTCCTCGTCGAACCGCCGTCCGGACTCGGCGGACGCGAAGGTGATGACCCCGAGCACGCGGTCGCGCAACGTCATCGGCACCACCATCCCCGACCGCATGCCGAGCGAACGCAACAGCTCGAGGTGCTCCTGGTCGCGCGCGGCCGCGACCAGCATCTCGTCGGTCACCTCGGGGTAGAGCTCGGCGACGCCGCGGCGCAGCACCCCGTACACGCCCTGCTCGGACTTCGGATCGGAGGGGTAGCGGCGCTGGACCTCGCCCGCGAGCTCGACCCGTGTCGGGTCGACGTGGGCGACCGCCACCCGCTCCACGCTGTCACCTGCCACGACGTCGACCGCGCACCAGTCGGCCACCTCGGGGACGGCCAGGTGCGCCACGGTTCGCAACGTGTGCCCGTAGTCCAGTGATGTCGCGAGCACACGGCTGGCCTCGGAGAGGAAGCGGTGACCCTGCTCGGCACGCTTGAGGTCGGTGATGTCCTCGATCACGTTGATGGCGAGCCGCACGTCGCCGTTCTCGTCGAACACCGGCGTCGACTGCACCCGCGACCAGCGGTCCTCCGCGCTGCCGTGGTGGCGGTAGCGCACGTTCAGCGGCTCAGGGCGCTCGCCGGCCAGCGCCTTGCGGCCCGGCAGGCGGGCGTACTCGATCGGGTCGCCGGCGTCGTCGCGCATCTCGAACCGGTCGCGGATCTCCTGGGGCGGCGCCGACAGCAGCTGCTCCGCGCTGTCGTAGCCGAGCAGGCGCACCGCGGCATCGTTCGCGTACGCCAGCCGCCCTTCCGGCGACTGCGCGGTCACCGCGTCGGCGACGCCGTCGAGGATCGCCTGGAGCTCGGCCGTCGAGTCGCGGGCGGCGGTGTGCAGCCGCGCGTTGTCGAGCGCGAGCGCGCAGCGGTCGGCGAGCTCCTGGGCCGCGCGCAGGTCGTCCTCGTCGTAGTGGCGGCCGGACTGCGAGCTGGCCAGCGCGAGGTCGCCGATCACGATGCCGCGCACGCGCAGCGGCACGATCAGGGCGGACACGAACCCGACCTCGCGAAGGAGCCGCAGCTGCTCGGGATCCTGGGCGGCGAGCTCCCAGAACTCGTCCGGTATCTCACTCAGCAGCTGGGGGTTACCCGTCCGGATCACCGCCGGGGACCCGACCGGCGAGTCGGGGTCGAGCGGGTAGCGGCGGTCGTACTCCTCCACGAACTCGGACTTGGACGGATCCGCGTGCGCCTTGACGACGCGCTCGATGCTGCCGTCGTGTCGCAGCAGCTCGACGAAGCACCAGTCGGCGTAGGCGGGCACCACGACGCGCGCGATGGTCGCCAGCGTCTCCTCGTAGTCGAGCGAGCTCGCGAGCTGGTCGCCGGCGGCGGCGATCAGCTCCCCGATCCCTCTTCCGGTCACGGGCTGGGCCCCCACGCCCGTGATGTTATTGGGCTGAGCTCAGGCGAGGCCTTCGGCCTCGTACTCGCGCAGGTAGCCCTCGAACAGGCGCCGGTGGCCCTCCTCGTCGTGCAGGATCGCGATCACCATGTCCTGCGTCACGAGATCGAGCCCGTCGGTGAACTCGATGACGCGGTTGTAGTGCTCGATCGCGCCGGTCTCGGCCTCGATCACGCCCTTGATGACGTGCACGATGTCGGTCTGGTGCTCGGGCGGCTGGAGGTAGGACTGCTCGGCGGCGAACTCGAGCGACCCGGGGACGACGCCGTAGAGCTCCTTGATGCGGGACGCGAACTGCTGCGCGTGCCCGAGCTCCTCCTGGATGTCCTCCTGGAGCGACTCGATGATCTCCTGGGCGCGTACGCCGTCGGGGTTGATCGAGTTGGCGATGTAGCTCATCACCGTCTCGATCTCCATCCAGTACGCCTTCTTGAGCATCCCGACGAGCTCTTCCCGCTCGGCGGTGCGGTCGTCGGAGAGGATGCCGGTGGTCGCGGTGCGGATTCCAGCCATGGGTCAGCGGCTCCTTGCGGTCTTGGGGTCCAACAACAACAGTACGTGCTCGAGCCCGCTGCGAGTCAGCGAGCGGCGCCGCGCCGGCGTTCGAGCAGCTCCTTCAGCTCGCCGGGGTCGAGCGCCTCGCGGAGGCGGTCCATGGCGGCGATCAGCTGGTCGGGCTGGACGTCCTCTTCTTCGCGCGCGAAGCGGCGCGAGGGCCGCAGCACGTCCTGCCCGCGCAGCTCGGCGGCCGTCGGCTTGCGGGCGAGCATCTGCGCGTCCGGCGGGTCGCCGCGCAGGAGCCACGAGCCGTCCGGGCGGCGGATCAGCTCCTGGCGCTCGGCCAGCTCGCTGAGCGCGGTCGACACGGTCGGCCGGCGCGCGCCGACGAGCTGCCCGAGGATGCGGTGCGTGAGCGCGAGGGGGACGACCACGCCGTCGCCGGAGACCCGTCCCCAGCGCTCGGCGAGGTGCCAGAAGAGCGCCTTCAGGCGGCGGTCGACGCGGGTGAGCTGGGAGATGGCCTGCGTGGTGGCGAGCCGCAACGAGCGCTCGCCGAGCCGCTCGAACAGCGCCGCGGTGACCTCCGGGTAGCGGGCGGCCTCGACCGCGAAGCGGCGGTCGAGCACGGCGAGGGTCACCGTCGAGAGCACCGACCACACGGCTTGGACCGGGAGCAGACCCGACGACTTGGCGCCCTGCCACGGCCGGACGAGGTCGCCCGGGCCGAGCAGCTCGGCGCTCACCTGGTCGGCGACGACCAGCTCGCGCGACAGCACTCCGTCGAGCACGAGCAGGCCCACGTGGTCCGCGCTCGCGCTCGAGAGGCGCGAGACGTCCCACGGGCCGACGCCGATCCGGTGCGTCCGGACCAGGAGCTCGCGCTCGGCCTCCGCGCGCCGCTCAGGCGTCAGGAGCGCTCCGAGCTCCGGATCGGCCTGGAGCAGGTGCAGCGCCTCCAATGCCCTCGGGGTGCGGGCGTTCATGCCGGTCACACCCGGACGCCTACCCGGCGGGGTCCGGTTAAAGACCCCGCCGATATGGGGTGCGCGCTCAGGCGGGGAAGCCCGCACGGTCGACCTTCCGGTGGTACCGCTCGCCGGCCTTGCCGCCCACGATGGCGGCCAGCAGGGTGCCGAGGATGACCACGGCGAGGGCGATCGCGCCACCGCCGAGGAGCTCGGAGTCGCCGACCGGGAGCGCCGGCAGGTTGAGCTGCTCGAGGACGTTGTACTCCTCGCCGAGCACGATGCCGGCGACGGCCAGCACGATGGTCACGATCAGGCCGATGGCCCACGCGCCGAAGCCCTGGCGGGCGCCGTCGAAGCGCGACATGCGACCGGCGACGTAGCCGCCGCAGTAGTAGGCGATCGCGAGGGCGACGACCAGCGCGATCGCGCCGCCGACACCGATCTCCTCGGCGTTGGTGGTGGCGTCGCTCTCGGACAGGGTGGTCAGCCCGACCGCCGTGCCGGCGGCGGCGAGCAGGCCGACGAGCAGCGCGCCGACGCCGATGGCGACGAGCCAGCCGAAGAACGCGGCACCCCAGTTGATGCCGCCGAACTCCTCGCGCTGGCGCGCGCGCACGGTGCGCATGTGCTCGCGGTCGTCCGGGCGCCGCGCCGGCGCCGCGGCCGTGTGCTCGGTGGTTCCGTTGGTGCGCGTTGTCGGCCGATCGGCCACCGCGGGGGCGCTGCCGCGGGTGGTGGTCTCCTGCTGGTCCGAACCGCGCTTGAAGCGCTCGAACATCGCGTGTTCCTCCTTAAGGGGTCATGACTCTTGATTCCCGGTCCCACCGAGCGGTCAAACGCCCCGGGTTGTGGTGCGCCCGCGTTTACAGGTTTCGGCTTCCGGTGACGAAGACTTGGATATGAGTACGACGGGCAACGCGTTCAGCGGCGCTCTCGCCGCCCTGATCGATCGCGGCGAGGATCGGGGCTGCCTCCATCTCAGCGAGGTGGACGAGTTCGCCCAGGCCCTCGACCTCGAGGACGGCGACCTCGGCGGGCTCTACGAGCAGCTCGACGCGCGCGGGATCGTGGTGCGCGACGACTGCGGGCGCGAGACGGCCGCGGCGGCCGTGGACGACGCGGCGCTCGCGCACGTGACCACCGACACGCTCCAGCTGTTCCTGAACGAGATCGGCCGCCACCAGCTGCTGACGCCCGACGAGGAGGTCGAGCTGGCCCGCCGCATCGAGCGCGGCGATCTCGCGGCCAAGGAGCGCATGATCAACGCCAACCTGCGGCTCGTGGTCTCGATCGCGAAGAAGTACCAGGGCTCGGAGCTCACGCTCCTCGACCTCATCCAGGAGGGCATCCTCGGCCTCATCCGCGCGGTCGAGAAGTTCGATTGGCGCCTCGGGTACCGGTTCTCCACGTACGCGACGTGGTGGATCCGCCAGGCGGTCGAGCGCGGGATGGACGCCAAGGCGCGGACGATCAAGCTCCCGATCAACCTCGTGCGCACCCAGCGCAAGGTCGCGCGCGCCGAGAACGCGCTCACCCTCAAGCTCGACCGGCCGCCCACGGACGCCGAGGTCGCGGCCGAGGCGGAGATCTCGCTCGCCGACCTGCACGCGCTGCGCGACGCCGCGCGCACCGTCACCTCGCTCGACCGCCCGCTCGGCGAGGAGGACGACGCGTCGTTCGGCGACCTGCTCCCGGCCGACGATCTCGGCCCCGAGGACGTCGTCCACATCTCCCTGCGCGAGCAGGCGCTCCGCCACGCGCTGGCCGAGCTCCCCGAGCGCGAGCGCACCGTGCTCTCACTCCGCTACGGGATCGACGGCGGCGACCCGACGCCGCTGCGCGAGATCGGCCGGCGGCTCGGCATCACGCCCGAGCGCGTGCGCCAGATCGAGTCCAAGGCGCTCGGGCGGCTCGGACGCTTGCGTGAGTTGGCCGCGCTTCGCCAAGCCGCCTGACGAGTCAGGTCGGATGATCGTGCCGTCAGGGAATCCCTCAGCGCGAATCGTTCGCTAGCGCCGGGTGGGGCGGAGGGGCTGCTCGCCTTACTCTTCCGCGTCGGGGTCCCAGCGCCCGTCGGCGCCGATGCTTCCCGTCACGGGGTTCTCGCGCGTCGGGTCATGGGCGCGGGCGTACGCGAACGTCATCCGCACCTCGGTGCCCTGTCCGGCGCTGCCCTTGAGC
>DASTIC010000256.1:0-7104 GCA_035717845.1 Solirubrobacteraceae bacterium | reverse complement strand
AGCCGCTCGCGCAGCACCTCGCGGAGCCGGCGTAGCGCCGGCAGCTCACGCAGGAAGAGCGCGCAGGCCGCCGGCGTGCGGGTGCGCTCGACCTCGCGCGCGACCGCCCGGGCGTCAGCCGCCGAGCGGGCGATCGGCTTCTCGACCAGCAGCGGGCGGCCGGCGCGGGCCGCGCCTACGCACAGCGCCGGCCGCTCGTCCGTGGGCGCGCAGATGATCACCGCCTGCGCGCGGCTGATCGCGGTCTCGGCGCGCGTGACGGCGGCGCCGGAGATCGCGACCGGGATCGCCGACGGGTCGGCGTCCCAGGCCGCGACGAGGCGGAGCTGGGGTTCGGACGCGAGCACGCCAAGCACGTCGGGCACGTGCGGATGGGCGCAACCGAGCAGCGCGACGTCGATCACCGGCGCGGGCATGCTCGCACGCCGGGGCGGACGGCACCCGCGGTGCCGCCCACCCTGAGGCGTCGAGCGTCAGCCCGTGACGGTGAAGGACTGCTTGAGAGGCGCCTTCGAGCTGTTGCCGGCGTAGACGTCGATCCGGCCCTTCTCGACCACGAACTTGCCGCGGTTGTCGTAGAAGCCGAAGTCGCTCTTGTCCAGCCTGAACGTGACCGTCCGCCGCTGACCCGGGTCGAGCGTCACGCGCTCGAACCCGCGCAGGCGCCGGACCGGCTGCGACAGGCTGGCCACCGGGTCGTTGATGTAGAGCTGCACGACCTCGTCACCATTGCGGCCGCCCGTGTTCTGGACGTCGACCGACGCGGCGACCGTGCCGTTGCGCGAGACACGCGACGAGCTCAGCCGCAGGTTCGAGACCTCGAACGACGTGTAGCTCAGGCCGTGGCCGAACACGAACAGCGGGTCGCAGCTGGGGATGTCCCGGTGCTGCGAGTTCCACTTGACTTCCTTGTTGCACGGACGCCCGGTCGGCTCGTGGTTGTAGTAGATCGGGACCTGCCCGACCCGGTACGGGAACGACGCCGGCAGCTTGCCGCCGGGGTTGACCTTCCCGAACACCACGTCGGCGACCGCCGGTCCCGCCTGCACGCCCGGGAACCAGGCCTGGAGGATCGACGGCGCGTCGCCCATGATGTTCTCGAGCGCCAGCGGGCGGCCGCTGAACAGCACGACCGCGACCGGCTTGCCGGTCGCCTTGACCGCCCGGAGCAGCTCCTCCTGCCGACCCGGCAGGTCGAGCGTGCTGCGAGCGTTCGCCTCGCCGCTCATCTCGCGCGTCTCGCCGAGCGCGAGCACGACCTGGTCGGCGGCCGACGCCACGGCGACGGCCTCAGCGAAGCCGGCGTCGGAGCCGCAGCCCTCCGGATCCGTGTGCGGCACCTCGGTGTTCGAGAGCTTGCAGCCCTCGGCGTACGTCGTCGCGGCCGTGTTCTGCTCGTCGATGCCGTCGAACACGGTAACGACGTCCTTGTCGTCGCCGCGGCCCCACCACGGGCCGAGCATGTCGTGCTGGTTCTTGGCCAGCGGGCCGATCACGGCCGTCGACTTCGACGCGTCGAGCGGCAGCACGTTGCCCTCGTTGCGCAGGAGCACCATCGAGCGCCCGGCCGCCTTGCGGGCGGCGGCGACGGCGTCCGGCTTCAGCATCTGGGCCTCGGCCTCCGCCGGCGTGAACTGCGCGTAGGGGTTCTCGAACAGGCCTGCGCGGAACTTCACGCGCAGGATGCGGCGCACCGCGTCGTCGATCCGCCGCATCGAGATCCGGCGCTGCGCGAGCAGCTGCTTGCCGAAGTCGCGGATCAGCGTGCTGGTCATCTCCGAGTCGACGCCCGAGTTGAGCGCCAGGGCGGCGGCGGCCGGCCCGTCGGCGGCGACGCCATGGCCGCACTCGGCCTCGTCGGGGTTCCTCGGCGGGCAGGCACGCAGCTCGGCGACGGCCGTCCAGTCGCTCTCGACGAAGCCGTCGAAGCGCCACTGGCGCTTGAGGACGTCGTTCATCAGGTAGCTGTTGCCGCAGCCGGGCGACCCGTTGATCGAGTTGAACGAGCACATGATCGTGTCCGCGCCGGCGTCGAGCGCCGCCTTGAACGGCGGCAGGTACATGTTCCACAGGCGCTGCACCGACATGTCGGTGGTGGCGTAGTCACGCCCTGCCTCCGGCTCGCCGTATGCGGCGAAGTGCTTGGGGCTGGCGATCATCCGCTCGCGCTTGCTGTAGTCGCCGCCCTGCGTCCCCTTCACGCGCGCGGCGCCCATCACCGAGTTCAGGTAGGGATCCTCGCCGGCCGCCTCGGAGATGCGACCCCAGCGCGGCTCGTGCGAGACGTCGATCATCGGAGCGTAGGTCTGCTTGAGGCCGACCGCGGTCGACTCGCGCGCGCCGTAGCGGGCGTCGGCCGCGGCCATCTTGGGATCGAAGCTCGCGCCGGTGCCGAGCGGGATCGGGAACACGGTCCGGAAGCCGTGGATCGTGTCGAACGCGAACAACAGCGGGATCCCGAGCCGCGACTCCTCCACGGCGATCCGCTGCTTCTCCCGGATGATGGCCGGGTCCGTGATGCTGAGGATCGAGCCGAGGCCCCGGCGGACCTCGTCGTCGGATGCCTTGAAGTCCGGCAGCAGCGCGATCTGCTGGAGCTTCTCGTCGAGCGTCATCTTCCCGAGGAGCCGGTTGACGCGCCGCTCGACGTCGCGGTCGGCCGCATGGCGCGCGGGCTTGAGGGCGCGCTCGTCGCTCGACAGCGTCCCGGCCACCACGCCACCGGCCGCCCCCATGCTCAGTGCGACCACCACCGCGCCAATCGCAGCCCTGCGCCTGTTGTCGCTCATCGACCTCTCCTTTGCCTCACCCGCGGGCAGCGGTGTTCCCCCGACGTCGAAGCGCTGGACTTCAAGCGCCTGTCGAGTCGATACCCGCCCACGCTATCGCTAGTCGGGGCCCTTGTGGGCATGATGGTTCGATGACGCTCACGGCGAAGGAGCTCACGCTGCACGGGCATCGTGTGACCTACCGCGTCGCGGGGAGCGGCCCGGTCCTCCTGCTCCTGCACGGGATCACGAACTCCTCCCAGACGTGGGAGCGCGTCGCGCCGCTGCTGAGCGAGCGCTTCACGGTGCTCGCGCCGGACCTGCTCGGTCACGGCGAATCCGCGACGCCGCGCGGCGACTACTCGCTCGGCGCCCACGCCGCCGGCATCCGCGACGTGCTCACCGCGCTCGGCCACAAGCGCGTCACGGTCGTCGGGCACTCGCTCGGCGGCGGGATCGCGATGCAGTTCGCCTACCAGTTCCCGGAACGGTGTGAGCGGCTCGCGCTCGTCTCCAGCGGCGGCCTGGGACGCGAGGTCCACCTCCTGTTGCGGGCCGCCGCGCTGCCGGGCGCCGACTACGTGCTGCCGCTCATGACCTCATCGCACCTGCTCGGGCTGGGGAAGGGGGTCGGGTCGATCCTCCGGCGCGCGCGGCTCGCCCCGGGCGGCGACCTGGCCGTGCTGGCTCAGGGCTTCGCGTCGCTCGACAACGCGGGCTCCCGCCAGGCGTTCCTCCACACCGTGCGGGCGGTCATCGACCCCGGCGGCCAGCGGGTCAGCGCCAACGACCGGCTGGCGCTGGCGGCCTTGATGCCGACCCTGATCGTGTGGGGCGAGCGCGACTCGATCATCCCGCTGGCGCACGGCGAGGCCGCGCACGAGGCGATGCCCGGGAGCCGGCTCGAGGTCTTCCCGGATGCCGGGCACATGCCCCACGACCACGACCCGGAGCGCTTCGCCGCCGTGCTCACGGAGTTCTGCGACAAGACCGACAGCGCCCGCCTCGAGGCGGACCACTGGGGGCCGCTCCTGGAGGGTCCGGACTAGCGCTTGCGCCGGAGCCGGCGCATAAAGCGCCGCAGCCGCTCGCCTGGCCCGAGGACCATCGCACGCAGCACGACGGTGCCGTCAGGACGGAGTTCGGGAACGAGCTCGAAGGCGGGCATGGCGAGCATGGTGGCGGCCGAACATGAGGCGCGGCTCAAGATTGCTTACGAAGAGTATGTGTGCGAGCTTGATGGGATGGACGACAAGATCAACCTCGCCGAGAAGCTCGCACTGCTCGACGGTCCCTTCCAGCCGGGGATCGTGGGCTACCTGAACGACTACAAGCTCGCCGTCGTGAAGGTGGACGGCGAGTTCGTCTGGCACAAGCACGACGACACGGACGACTTCTTCCTCGTGCTCTCGGGGCGAGTCACGATCCAGCTCCGCGACCGCGACGTCCACCTGTCGGCCGGCGAGCTGTTCGTCGTCCCGCGCGGGGTCGAGCACCGTCCGCGGGCGGACGAGGAGGCGCACGTGCTCCTGATCGAGCCGCGGGGAACGGTCAACACGGGCGACGCCGGCGGTGCGCTGACGCAGCCGGAGCGGGTCATCTGAGCGCGGCGACCTCTTGCCAGGTCCGCCCGGAGCGGACGCTCTCCGGCCGGTCGGCGACGATGTCCGAGCCGCGGCGGGCCGCGGCATCGACCATCTTCACGAGTACCCAGCGCCGATCGCCGGTCTTCGTGAGCGCAAAGCCGCCGCGAAGCTTGTCGCCGTCGAGCGTGACCACAAGATGGTCAGGCTCCTCGCGGTCGAGCGCGAACTCGCCCTCGTCCCAGACGATCACCGCTCCTGTGCCGCGGCGGGAGCCTTCGTGCACCCCCTCGAACTCCCCCGCCTCGAGTGAGTGGTCGTCGACCTGCATCGCCAGCCGCTTGACCGCCGGATCGAGCGACGGCCCCTTCGGCACCGCCCACGAGCGCAGCACGCCGCCGAGCTCGAGCCGCAGGTCGAAGTGCAGGGTCGTCGCGTCGTGGAGCTGGACGACAAAGCGTGGCACTCCCGTCTCATAGCAGTAGCCTGAAGCCCTATGGCACGGTCGACCGCACTCGTCCGCCCCGGTAGCGGCCGGATCATCGCGGGCGTGTGCGCCGCTCTCGCCCGGCGCTTCGACATGAAGCCGTGGCAGGTGCGGGCGCTGTTCCTGATCTCGTGCCTGCTGCCGGGGCCGCAGTTCCTGCTCTACATCGCGTTGTGGATCATCCTGCCAAGCGAGTGAGGCCGCTGGTTCGGCGGTTGCCCGAGTACCACGAGTGGGTACACGAGACGCCGATCATCGACGTGGTCGTGTGCGTCGTCGCCTTCGCCAGCGTCGTGGTCGGCGGATACGCGGGCCTCTACTTCATCCTCGGCGCCCTGACCGGGCGCTGGGACATCGCGCTCGCGGCGGCCGAGTTCTTCATCTACATCGCGATCGCGAACGTCGTGGTCGACGCCTGGCGCCGCTGGTACCGCCACCACGGCTGACCGGTGGGGTCTAGGCCGGTGGGCGGCGGTTGAGGGCGGGCCGGTCTCGCCCGATAGCTGAACCATGAGCGAGATGGTCATGCACGACTCGTCCGCCGCTGAGCGCTCCCTGAAGCCGAACCGTATCTCGATCTGGCCAGTTGAAGGCGGCGGCTTCGGGATCGACTTCACGTACCACGGCGCCACCGGCTACACCGACGCGGAGACCGCCGAGCGCGGACTGCAGACGGCCGGCCTCACCACGAGCTTCCGGCAGGAGCTCGACGGCGCGTGGACCGTCCGCTTCGGCCCGCTGCCTCGCGACCACATGCGAGCGGTGCTCGACCACTTCGCCTGGTAGCAACCGCACGTTTCGCCGGCGCCAACGATCCCGCTACCGGCGGGCGACGACGAGCAGGTACTCGTACCGGTACTCGGCCGGCCGGTCCGGAGGAGCCTGGTTCGCGCGCGTGGCGAAGTCGAGGAAGTCGCGGTCGAAGGCAGCGAGACGGTCGGGCTCGCTCGCGAGCCCGGAACGGAGCGCGATGATCGGCCCGAAGGTCTCCTTGAAGAACTCGCAGTACGCGGCGGGGTCGCCGGGGCTGCGCTCGACGTAGGACCGGCAGGTGAGCTCGAGCGACGCGATGCGGTCGGCGAACTGCTCGCGCACGTGGGCCTCGCTCCCCCACGCCACGGGCGAGAGCGCTCCCGGCGGAGGCGGCGGCGCGTAGCGCCCGAACAGCTCGAAGAAAGCGCCGGCGACGCCGTCGGGCGTGAAGTTGATCATGCCGATCGTCCCGCCGGGACGGCACACGCGCAGCAGCTCGTCGGCGACCGCCTGGTGGTCGCCGGCGAAGATGACGCCGAGCGACGACGTCACCACGTCGAACTCGCCGTCGCCGAACGGCAGCGCGGCGGCGTCGCCCTCCACCCAGTCGAGCTCGACGCCGCGCGCCGCCGCCTCGCGGCGACCGGCCTCGAAGTTCTCGGGCGTGAGGTCCAGCGCGACGACGTCCGCGCCCGCCTCGGCGGCGCGGATCGCCACGTTCCCGGTGCCGGTCGCGACGTCGAGGACCCGCTGGCCGGCGGAGATCCCGCAGGCCTCGACGAGCACGGGCCCCAGGCCCCAGACCGTGTGCTTGGCGAAGCGGTGGTAGTCGCCGAGGGCCCACATCGCGCGCTCCGTCGCCATCTCGTCGATCCGGGCGCGTGCGGCGGCCTGCATGATGGGTGGCTTGGACATGCCCGGAACCTAGGGTCGGGCGCCCGCCGCGTCTTCGCCACGACCGGCCATCTTCGTGGCGAGAGGAGATAGCCAGTTCTGGCTACTTGGATCGCACGGCGTAGGCGGCCGCGGCGGTGCGGGACGGCAGGTCGAGCTTGCGCAGCAGGTTCGTGACGTGCCGGTGCACGGTGTGCTCGCTCACCACCAGCCGCTCGGCGATCTGGCGGTTGGTCAGGCCGTCGGCGACCAGCGAAAGGACCTCGCGCTCGCGCGGCGTCAGCTCGGCCAGCGGCGCGGCGGTGGAGCCGAGCAGGCGCCGCGCCCGCCCCGCGTCGTGCTCGGCCCCCAGCTCGCCCAGGCGATCGAGCGCGGCGGCCGCCTCGTGCTCGCCCGCCTCGACGCGACCGAGCGCCATCAGGCACGCGGCGAGCTCGAGCCGCGCCCGCGCGGCCTCGAACGGCGCGCCGCTGCGCTGGAAGCCGTCGACCGCGTCCTCGAGCAGCGCGCGAGCGCGGTCGTGCTCGCCACGGGCACACTCGAGCACGCCCTCGGCGAGGTCGGCGGCGGCCTCCAGCGGCGCCGTCCCGACGTGGCTCTGCACCGCCCGGAGGGCCTC
>DASTIC010000255.1:0-7273 GCA_035717845.1 Solirubrobacteraceae bacterium | reverse complement strand
CCGTGCAGGATCGGCTGGTACTCGTACTCGCCCTGCGTGTACAGCAGCCAGGAGAAGTACGCGTCCTGGCTCTCGTCGTGGTGGAACGGGCGGTCGGGGAGGTCGATCAGCCGGACCGCGAGCGCCGCCAGCACGAGCAGCCCGTAGGCGAGCAGCTCACCGCGCGCCCGCCGCGGAGCCGGGGCGGCCGGCTCGGCGACGGGCCCCGCGAGGGTCGCCGTCTCAGCCACCGGCCTCGGCCCGCGCCCTGCGCAGGCGGCCGAGCCCGCCATAGCGGGCCGCGAGCAGCCCGAGCCCGACGATCGTGATCGGCACGACGATCACGAACCGCAGCATCACGATGTAGGCCACCGCTTGGGCGCCGGTTCCGCCCAGCGCCTTGATCCCGAGGATGGCGGCCGCATCCTGCGTCCCCGCGTAGGCAGGTCCCGAGGGGATGAGCGAGAAGACCGACGCGAGGGCGACGATGTAGAGGCCCTCGATCGGGTCCATGCCGAAGCCGACCGCGGCGGCGCTGGACATCCAGACGCCGGCCTCGATGCCCCAGATCACCAGCGTCATCCCGAGCAGCAGGAGGCCGTGATGCGCGCGGCGCAGCCCGAGCGTCGAGGACGCGATCGGCGCCAGGAACGCCGTCAGGCGCCGGTTGCGGCGAACCACGAGGTACCCCGCGACCGCGGCGACCGCCGCGCCCACGAGCACCAGCGCCACGATCTCCACCTTGTCGCCGCCGACCTCCCCGAGCAGCCCCCAGCCGACGGCGACGAAGAGCACGACGAGCACCGCGACGTCGAGCAGCCGCTCGGCCAGCAGCGTCCCGATCACCGTCCGCTTCGAGGCGCCCGCGCGCGGCGCCATGAGGACCATGCGGATCGCGTCGCCCGCCCGGGCCGGGAGCACGTTGTTGCCGGCGTACCCGACGCAGGTGAGCGCGTAGGTGTCCGCCCTGGTCGGCGCCGCGCCCTCGTCCTCGAGCAGGCGCTGCCAGCGCTCGGCGCGCACCACCGTGGCCAGCGCATAGAGCGCGATCGCCCCCAGCAGGGCGGCGAGCTCGCTGCCGCTCGACGGGAGGTCGGGCGGATCCTGGCGCGACGCCCACCAGACCACGCCGGCGACGGCGATCAGCGAGATCGCGAGGCCCACCCACGACCAGGGCGAACGGGGTGGCGGAGCGGTGCGGGCGGTCGTCGAGGCGATGGGAGCACAGGATGGCACCGCAACCCGGCGGCTCCCGCCTTGTTGAGGACGACGATGCGCGCCCTCATCCTCGCCGGGGCACTCCTGGCCACCCTCCCCGCCACCGCCTCCGCCCGCGACGTCGTGATCGACGGCCGCGGCTGGGGTCACGGCATCGGCATGTCCCAGTACGGGGCCTACGGCTACGCCCTGCGCGAGGGCCGCGACCATCGGTTCATCCTCGAGCACTACTACACGGGCACCACGCTCGGCGATGCGCCCGGCACGCGCATGCGGGTGCTCCTCCAGGCCTCCCGCGCCGCTCGCGTGAGCGGGGCGACGGCCGCGAGCGCGCCCGGGCGCCGCATCCGGCTGTCCGCGAACCACACCTATCGCTTCACCCCGGCGCGCGGCGGCCGGCTCGCGGTGACCGACGTGCGCACCGGCCGGCGCCGCGCGCGCCTGAGCGGTCCCGTGACCCTCAGCGGCGGCGCGACCACGCGCCTGCGCGGGCTGGCCCAGAACGGCGTCGCGGAGGGCCTCTACCGCGGCCGCATGGTGCTCTCCCGCAGCGGCGGCTCGGTGCTCGCGGTCAACAGCGTCGGGCTCGAGCCGTACCTGTTCGGTGTGGTGCCGGCCGAGATGCCGTCCTCCTGGCCGGCCGAGGCGCTCAAGGCCCAGGCCGTCGTCGCCCGCTCGTACGCGCTGACCAGCCGCCGCGGCGGCCCGGCCTTCGACGTCTACGCCGACGTGCGCTCGCAGGTCTACCGCGGCGTCACCGGCGAGGTGAGCACGACCAACGACGCCGTGCGCGCCACCCGTGGCCGCGTGGTCCTCGCCGGCGGGGCCGTCGCGCAGACGTTCTTCTTCTCCACCTCGGGCGGTCGCACGGCCGGCAACGAGGAGGAGTGGGGCGGGACGCCGTACTCGTACCTGCGACCGGTCGACGACCCGCACGACGACCTGTCGCCGTACCACACGTGGCAAGCGCGGTTCTCGCGCGCCCGGGTCGCAAGCCTCCTGCGCGACTACACGCGCGGGAAGTTCCGGCGGTTGCGGGTGCGCTCGCGCACCGCGTCGGGGCGCGTGGCGACGCTCTCGGTCGTCGGCCGGGACGGCACCGCCGTGATCTCCGGCGCCACCGTTCGCGCCCGGTTCGGGCTGCGGAGCAACTGGATCACCCGGATCACCGGTCCTTAGCCTCAAAACCGGCGCCCAGCCGCCGATATCTGGTGGACATGCCGAGCCCTGCGCCGCAGCTCGTGGAGGGCCAGCCCGCGCGCCTCGACGTCGGGACGAGCCTGCCTTGCCGCATCATCGGGTTCAGTCACGCCAACGTGGTGCTGGCGCTGGCTGAGCAGCCCGACGAGGTCGAGGACCTCGAGGTCGGCGATCCCGGCTACCTCCTGCTCGAGACCGCCGGGCGCGTGCACGCGCTGCGCGGCCGGATCGCCGTGCCGCCCGGCGAGGAGGTGGTGCTGGAGCTCACCGACGGCATCCGGCTCGGTCAGCGCCGCACGTTCTCCCGCGCTCCGCTGGCGCTGCCGGCGACGCTGCGCCTGCCCGGCGGCGAGGTGGCGACCGTCACCCGTGACATCAGCGCCGGCGGCGTCGCCGTCGCGCGCGAGGGGGCGACCGCCCCCGACGGCCCGTTCGACCTCACGATCCAGGTCGCCCACCACGAGGTCGTGGCTCAGGTGACCGCCGTCCGCGTCACCCCGACCGATCTCGGCCTGCGGTTCGAGAACCTGGCGCGCGACGACCGCCTGCTGCTCGCCTCGCTCGCGCTCGCGTACCACCGTCACCGCTGAAGAGCCGGGGGCCCCGCCCAACCGGTAGGCTCCGAATCCGGTCGCGTCGATCGGAGGAGGAGACGCTCTCATGGCACGGATTTCGGTCAGAGTGAACGGCGTCGAGCACACGGAGGATGTGGAGCCGCGCCTGCTCCTGGTGCACCTCATACGCGACAAGCTGGGGCTCACGGGCACCCACGTGGGGTGCGACACCTCGAACTGCGGCGCCTGCACCGTCCACGTCGACGGCCATGCCGTCAAGAGCTGCACGCTGCTCGCCGTGCAGTGCGACGGGTCGGAGGTCACGACGATCGAGGGAGTGGGGTCGGAGACCGCCCTCCATCCGCTCCAGCAGGCGTTCTGGGAGCAGCACGGCCTCCAGTGCGGCTACTGCACGCCGGGGATGATCATGGCGGCCGCCGACCTGCTCGCGACCAACCCCGACCCGAGCGAGGCGGAGGTGCGCGAGGCGCTGGCCGGCAACCTCTGCCGCTGCACGGGCTATCAGAACATCGTGAAGGCGGTCCTCGCCGCAGCGGGCGGGATGTCCGCCCAGGCAGCGCAGCCGAGGCGTGAGGAGGTGACTGCGTGATGGGCGCTCCCGGGGCTGAGGCGGCGAAGACCACCGAACCGGGCGGCAACGGCTTCGTCGGCCGCTCGCTCAAGCGCAAGGAGGACCCGCGGCTGATCACGGGCGGGGCCACCTACACCGACGACATGGTGCTGCCGGGGATGCTGTATGCCGCCATCGTGCGGTCGCCGGAGGCGCACGCGCGGATCCTCTCGATCGACACGTCGGCCGCCAGCGAGGCGCCCGGGGTCCACGCCGTCTTCACCGGCGAGGACATGGACGACCTCGCCGCGTCGTGTCCCATGGTCTTCCTCCCGCCGGGCGTCGAGATGCGGATCCCCGACCACTGGCCGCTCGCGCGCGGCAAGGTCGGCTACGTCGGCCAGGCGGTGGCCGTCGTGCTCGGCGCCGATAAGTACGCCGTCGTCGACGCGGCCACCCAGGTCGTCGTCGACTACGACCCGCTACCGGTCGTCGTCGACCCCGAGAAGGCGCTCGAGGAGGGCTCGCCGATCATCCACGAGGAGTTCGGCACGAACACCGTGTTCGAGTGGTCGCTCGCCGGCGGCGACATGGAGGCCGCCTTCCGCGACGCCGACGTGGTCGTGGAGAAGCGGCTCGTCAACCACCGCACAGCGGGGGCCGCGATCGAGCCCCGCAGCTTCCTGGCGCAGTGGCGCGAGGGCAGGCTGACGTTCTGGAGCTCGACGCAGATCCCGCACATCTGCCGTGTGCTGCTCTCGATCCAGCTCGGGATCACCGAGGAGAAGATCCGCGTCGTCGCGCCCGAGGTGGGCGGCGGCTTCGGCTCCAAGCTCCAGGTCTACGGCGAGGAGGTCCTCGCCTGCTGGTGCGCCCGCAGGACCGGCCGGCCGGTGAAGTACACGGCCACGCGGTCGGAGGAGATGCTGGTCACCCACCACGGGCGCGACCAGATCGACTACGTGAAGATCGGCGCCACCCGCGACGGCAAGCTCACCGGGATCCACGCCAAGATCATCCAGGACTGCGGGTCCTACCACCTGATCGAGGGCCCGGTCATCCCGACCTTCAGCGCGTGCGTGATCAGCGGGTGCTACGACTTCCCGGCGGTCCAGACCGACATCGTCGGCGTCTTCACGAACAAGTTCACGACCGACGCCATCCGCGGCGCCGGGCGCCCCGAGGCCACGCACTTCATCGAGCTGACGATGGACGCGCTGGCCGAGGAGCTCGGCATGGACCCGCTCGAGCTGCGGCGCAAGAACTTCATCACCGAGTTCCCGAACGAGCGCCCGCACGGGTTCATCTACGACTCGGGCAACTACCACGGCACGCTCGACAAGTGCCTGGAGAAGCTCGACCTCGACGCCTTCCGGCGCGAGCAGGCCGAGCTGCGCGAGAAGGGGATCTACCGCGGGGTGGGCTTCTCGACCTACGTGGAGATCTGCGGGCTCGGGCCCTCGCGGGCGCTCGGCCCGGACGGCTGGGGCATGCAGGGCGGCTACTTCGAGTCCGCCCAGGTTCGCGTGCTTCCCACCGGAGCGGTGACGGCGTACACCGGCGTCTCCCCGCACGGTCAGGGGCACGAGACCGGCTTCGCCCAGATCGTGGCCGACCGCGTCGGTGTGACGCCCGACGTCGTCGAGGTGATCCACGGCGACACCAACACGGGCCCGTTCGGCAAGAACACCTACGGCTCGCGCTCGCTGGCCGTCGGCGGCGAGGCGCTCGCGCGCGCCGCGGAGAAGATCCAGGACAAGGCGCGGCGGATCGTCGCCCACAAGATGGAGGCGGCGCCGGAGGACATCGAGCTGACCGAGGGCCGCTTCGAGGTGCGCGGCTCGCCCGGTCGCGGCATGACGCTCGCCGAGGTGGCGGGCGAGGCGTACATCCCGGCCGATCTGCCGGACGGCATGGAGGCGGGGCTGGACGAGATCTGCTTCTACGATCCGCCCAACTTCGTGTGGCCGTTCGGCGCTCACGCGTGCGTCACGGAGGTGGACGCGGAGACCGGCCGGGTCGACATCGTGCGCTACGTCGCGGTCGACGACTGCGGCCCGGCGATCAACCCGCTGCTGATCGAGGGCCAGATCCACGGCGGGATCGTGCACGCCGTCGGGCAGGCGCTCTACGAGCAGATGGTCTACGACGCCGACGGGCAGCTCATCACCGGCACGTTCGTCGACTACGCGCTCCCCAGCGCCGCCGACGTGCCGAGCTTCGAGACCGACCGGACGGAGACCCCGACGCCGACCAACACGCTCGGCGTCAAGGGGGTCGGCGAGGCGGCGACGATCGCGTGCTCGCCGGCCGTGGTGAGCTCGGTGCTCGACGCCCTGCGCCCGCTCGGCGTGACCGAGCTCGACATGCCGCTCACGCCGATGCGCGTGTGGCAGGCCATCCAGGCGGCAGAAGGAGGTGCGTCGTGATCCCGTCCGCGTTCGAGTACGTGGCGCCCGAGTCGCTCGACGAGGCGCTCGCCGCGCTGCGCGACGGCGGCGAGGACGCCAAGGTCCTGGCCGGCGGGCACTCGCTGATCCCCCTCATGAAGCTCCGCCTCGCGACACCGTCGCTGCTCGTCGACCTGCGCCGGGTGCCCGGGCTGTCCGGGATCCAGCGCGAGGACGGGTCGTGGCGGATCGGCACGATGACCACCCACTACGAGGTCACCGGCGCGGGCCTCGGCCTCGCCTCCGCGGCCGCCGGCACGATCGCCGACCCGCAGGTGCGCTACCGCGGGACGCTGGGCGGCTCGCTCGCCCACGGCGACCCGGCCTCCGACATGCCGGCGGTGCTGCTGGCGGCCGAGGGGTCGGTGACGGTCCGCGGGCAGTCCGGCCAGCGCGAGGTGGCGGCCGCCGACCTGTTCGAGGACTTCCTGACCACCGCCGTGGGCGAGGGGGAGATCCTCACCGAGGTCCGGCTGCCGGCGCTCGAGGGCTACGGCTTCGGCTACCAGAAGTTCAACCGGCGCAAGGAGGACTGGGCCATGGTGGCCGTCTGCGCGCTGGTCAAGAAGGCGGCCGACGGCACCTGCGAGGACGTCCGCATCGGCCTCACCCACATGGGCTCGACGCCGCTGCGGGCGACGGCCGCCGAGCAGGCCCTGCGCGGGCAGCCGCTCGACGCCGAGCGCATTCGAGCGGCGGCGGAGCAGGCGCCGGAGGGGACGGACCCGCCCGCCGACCTCAACGCCTCCGCGGACTACAAGCGCCACCTGGCGCGGGTGCTGTGCCGGAGGGCGCTCGAGCAGGCGTCATCATGAGCCCGTGCAGTTCGCCACGCCGGAGGCGGTGACCGAGGCCCTGGCCGGCGAGGGCTACCTCGCCGACCAGGCCCTCAGCACCGCGGTGTTCCTGGCCGCGACCCTCGAGCAGCCGCTGCTGCTCGAGGGCGAGGCCGGCGTCGGCACGACCGAGGTCGCCCGGGCGCTCGCCGCCTCCGCGGGCGCGCGGCTGATCCGGCTGCAGTGTCACGAGGGGATCGACCTGCACCACGCGGTCTACGACTGGGACTACCAGCGCCAGCTGCTGGCGATCCGCGCGGCCGAGGCGGGCGCGCAGGCGCGCGAGCTGTTCGGCCCGGAGTTCCTGCTGCGGCGGCCGCTGCTGGAGGCCTTGGAGCACGACGGGCCCGCCGTGCTGCTGATCGACGAGGTTGACCGCGCCGACGACGAGTTCGAGGCGTTCCTGCTCGAGTTCCTGGCCGACTTTGCGATCACGATCCCGGAGCTGGGCACGATCACCGCCGC
>DASTIC010000254.1:0-4789 GCA_035717845.1 Solirubrobacteraceae bacterium | reverse complement strand
CCCAGGGCGGCGGAGCAGAGCATCGGCTCGCCGTCGGCCGCGACCAGCGCGAAGCCGACCGGCGCGCCGGCCGCCAGACCCTCAATGAGGGCGGTGGCCGCGAACTCCTCCTCCCGGGCCATGGCCGGTTTCTACCCCGTCACAATGGCGTGGTGGACCCCCACGCGATACTTGGCGTGCCGGAAGGCGTGGACGAGCGCGAGCTCACGGCCGCCTATCGGGCGCAGGCCAAGCTGTGGCACCCCGACCGGGGCGGGGGGGAGGAGGCGGCGCGGCGGATGGCCGAGATCAACGCCGCCTACGACCTGCTGCGCGCCGGGATCGCCCACGAGACCGCGCGGCGGCGCCCGCCGCGCCCGGCCGCGCGCCGCCGCGGCGCCTGGCTGCCGGACGCCGTACGGCGCGCGCTCGGGCCTGAGCTGATCGAGGCGCTGCGCGACCGCGAGGCCGTCCGGCTCGTGACGCCCGCCAGCACGTGGGCGAGCCCGCGGGCGGTGCTAGCCGTCACCGAGCGGCGGCTGCTGTGGCTGCTCGACGACGCGCCCGTCGCCCGCGTGCGGTCGGTCGCCTTCCGCGACGTCGCCGCGGTCGACCTGCGCGTGCACCGGCTCCGGCGGCACGCCGTCACGCTCAGCCTGCGGACGATCGGCGGGCGGCGCCACAGCTTCGCGGGCCTGCGGCCGCACACGGCGGCCGCGATCGAGCGCCACGTCCGCGAGGCGCTCAGCGCCGACTAGCGGCTCCCGCGACCGTCAGGCAGTCCGGGCAGAGGCAGCGTTCGAAGTGCTCGCGCAGGACCGCCAGGCGCTGCGCGTCGAGCTCGACCTCGGCGCACCAGCACGGCTCCTCGCCGTCGGCGCCGCAGCCGAACTCGCGGCCACACGACTCGCAGACCTCTTGCATGGTGGCGACCAACGATAACCGCCGCTTGACGGTGCCTTCGCGACGCGCGTAGGGTCGTTCAAGCACGAGCTTCGGCTGCTCTCGAGTCGTACACCCCCCAAGGAGAAAGCCATGTCGCCGAATCGCATCGTGGCGCTGCTCACACCGATCTGCGCCCTGGCTGCCGGCGCCTCCGCCACGTGGCTGGCCGAGCACTTCCCGACGCTCGACGTCCCCGCCAGCGCGCTTGAGGAGATCTTCATCGCGGGCGCGCTGGCCGTCCTCGCTCCCGCCTTGCAGTGGCTGTACGGCTGGCAGAAGTTCGAGGCCCGGGAGGCCGAGGCTCAGCTTGCCGTCGAGAAGGCCGAGGCCGGCGTGCCCGACGTCGCCGTGCAGGTCACGACCGACGACGCCGACGAGGAGGACCTCGACGACTTCGACCTCGGCGCCGACGACGAGGACCTCGAGGCCGAGCTGGCCGCGCTCGAGGCCGACGAGTCGGTCCCGGACCGCGGCTAGGAGCCCACGATGGCTGACGCGAAGCTGATCCAGAGGCTCCAGGCCGGCGGCATCAAGGCGCCGGAGATGGCGATCGCCGAAGCCCGTAACGCGGGGCTCGATCTCGCGTACGCCTGCGCGCTGCTCGAGAAGGAGTCGGGCGGCGGCGCGAACGTGTTCGGGCACGACCGCGACAGCCAGGGCCGCTACATCTTCCCGGCCCGCGACGGCGCGGTGCCGGTCACCGAGGAGCTCTACCGGGAGTACAAGCGCCGCCGCGGCCCGGCCGGCAAGGGCGGGATGCAGGGCGTCGGCCCGACGCAGCTCACGTGGTGGGAGTTCCAGGACGAGGCCGACCGCGAGGGCGGCTGCTGGAAGCCCGCCGTGAACATGCGCGTCGGCTTCCGCCGGCTCGCGAGCCTGATGCGCCAGCACGGGGAGGCGGACGGGGCCCGGCGCTACAACGGGACCGGGGCCGCCGCCGAGCGCTACAGCGTCGACCTGCGAGCCAAGGCGAGCGCGTGGAGGGCCCGCCTCGCGGGCGTGCCGATGCCCGAGGCGCCGACGCTGCTGCGCCGCGGCGACGAAGGCCGGCTCGTCGAGAAGCTCACCAAGCGGCTCTCGTACGTCCGCCGCAAGGGTTCGAAGGAGCGCTACCTCGACGGCGCGCGCAAGCGGCTCGACGCCGAGGCCGAGGCAGCCGTGAAGGCATTCCAGCGCGATCACGGGCTCGACGATGACGGCGTCGTGGGTCCCAGGACAGCCCTCAAGCTCAACCGCGCCGTGAGGCTCGAGACCGCGCGGCGCGAGAAGGAAAAGGGCGCCGGGGACCCGGTGTCGGGCGGCGGCGGAACGGCCCGCCCGCCGAAGCGCAGCCGCGCGCGGCTGCCCGCGCTCGTCGAGCAGCTCAAGCAGCACGACGCCGAGACGGACCGCGCGTGGACGGCGGTCGCCACCTTCGGGCAGCGGCGCAAGCGGGTGCTCCAGCGCCTCCAGGCCAAGGGTGCCGGCGGGGGCACGGAACCGCCGCCGGCCGAGATGGAGGGGCTTCGCCAGATGTCGGAGATCCTGCTGCGGATCGAGTCGAAGCTCAGCGAGCTCGTCGAGGTCGAGCAGCGCGAGCTGGCCGCAGCCACCGAGCGGCCCGAGCTGCGGGGCACAGGCTCCGGAGGGATCGTGACGCCGTCGGGATCGACGGTCGTGCAGGTGGTCCCACCGCCCGCGCCGCCCGCCCAGGCGCCGCCGCTGCCGGAGACGCCCGGCCAGCCGGCCGACGAGGTCCTGACGGCGCCGCTTCGGCGTGACCTCGACGACCTCACGGACGCCGAGCTGCTCCAGCGGGTCGAGCGGCTCGACCGGGCGCTCGGCCGCGCCCGGACCGTGCTCATCCGGCGCTACATAAGCGTGGAGACCGAGCTGGCGCGACTCGGCGTCAAGCCGAAGGAGCGGCGCGGGCCCAAGGAGGACAAGAAGCCGCGCGAGCGCGAGCGCGATCCCGCTCGCGCCGAGACGGTGGTGCTGGACCCGGGCGACAAGGCGTGGCGGGTCAAGCAGTCCAAGGTGGCGCTGGCGCGCTACCTCAAGCGCCACCGGCGCGAGACGACCCGCGGGCTGCGCCGCAAGCTGCTGACGGAGGTGCGGACGCCGGGGACGGCGCGTGTCGCCACGTCGACGTGGGAGCGCGCGGTACGCGAGGCGCAGGCGATCGCCAAGCAGCCGGTGACCGGGCGGCTCGACGAGCCGCTGGAGAAGGCGCTCGCGCACGTGTGGCCGACCGAGGCGATCATGCGCCGCGTGATCCGCGCGACGCCCGCCTGGCGGGCGCTCCCGGGCCAGGTCACGCGCAACTTCAAGCTCAGCGAGTTCGCGTGCACCGACGGGACGCCGTACATCGACGGCCTCGTGCGCGAGCAGGGGCTGACCAAGAAGCAGGCCAAGCAGCGGGCCAAGCAGCTCGCCGACCGCCTCGAGCGCCTGCGGGCGCGCGAGGGCAACCGGGCGCTGCGCCCGAACTCGGTGTTCCGTACGAAGGCCTACAACGCGAAGGTGGGCGGCGTGCCGGGCTCGGCCCACACCCGCGGCTACGCGGCCGACATCCCGGCCCCGGCCGGCATCACGCTCACCGCGCACCGCGCGCACGGGCGCGCGATCTTCGAGGGCGGCGTCGGCATCTACCCGACGAAGTACTTCGTGCACTTCGACTTCGACCCGAACGAGACGGGCGACAACTGGGTGGGATGAGGCTGTGACCGGGCGGGCCTGCGGCCCGCCCGTGCCACCCGGTCATGGATCACCACCGAACTGCTACGTCCCAGGACTTGTGTGTCATGCCTGGGCGGCTTTGACACTCGCGGTCACCTGGACAGGCCACCCGCCCGTGGGCCGGTGCGTTGCCACGGCTGGGAGCTGCTCCGCTCCCGCGACCGAGTCGGCGATCCGCCGGACCACAGAGGGTAACGCGGCCGTGCCGGCGTCGTACGACTGGCGCCAGAGTGCATGCAATGGCGCCAAATTGGCGCTAGACTTCTCTCGCGATGCGGAGCGTGCAGATCAAGAACGTGCCCGACGACGTGCACCACGTGCTGCGCCGGCGCGCCGCGGAGTCCGGCCAGTCCCTACAGGAGTACCTGCTCGTCCGTCTGACCGCTGAGGCGCGGCAGGAGACGCTCGACGAGGTGCTCGACCGTGCTGGGGGCCGAGCGGGCGGTAGCGTGCCGCTCGGAACGGCGGCCCAGGTGCTGCGGGCCGAGCGCGAGCGGGCGTGATCGTCGTCGATGCGTCGGTGCTCGCGCCGGCGCTCGCCGACGCCGGGCCGGACGGCGACCTCGCTCGCGCGCGGCTCCGCGGCGAGCGACTCTGCGCCCCGTCGCTCGTCGACCTCGAGGCCGTCTCGGTGCTACGCCGCGCGGTCTCGACCGGCCGGCTCGATGAGCGCCGCTCCGCGCAGGCCCTGGCGGACCTCGCGCGACTCCCGCTCGAGCGCGTGGGCCATATCGCGCTGCTCGATCGCATCTGGGAGCTGCGCGAGAACGTCACTGTCTACGACGGCGCCTACATCGCGCTAGCCGAGCTGACGGGCGCGACGCTCCTGACCGCCGATGCCCGCCTGGCCCGCTCACCCGAGACCCGCTGCGAGATCGAGGTCCTCAGCCTTCCGTGATCCGGTTGTAGCAATAGGAGCTTCCGGACCTGACTTCTCATCTTCAATGCTCGAGAACGTGCGTTATGTCGACTAGATGCAACGCCTCGCCATGCACCCGGCGCCGCTGGTGACCGCCACGCACCTAGACTCGCTGTGATGCCGGAGGTCGTGCTGCTCGTGGACGACGACGCGCCGATCCTGCGGATGCTCGAGCGGACGCTGGTCGCCGAGGGCTATGCGGTCGTGGCGGTGCCCGACGGCGGCGCG
>DASTIC010000253.1:0-4079 GCA_035717845.1 Solirubrobacteraceae bacterium | reverse complement strand
CGTGCTGGCCCAGCGTGCGACTGAGGCCAAGGGGGGTGAGCTGGCGGTCCTGTCCGAGCTGATCGAGGGCTCTGAGTAGCAACGGAGCAGAAAACCGACATAAGCCGGCTCACGGATCGTCGGGCCCGATGGCGCGCGGGTCGCGCAGCGGCCTCAGTTCGCCGCGGGCGACGCTAGCGGGCGGGGTGAAGGTGTAGCGCCCAAGCATGTTGACGTGGCCGTGCCCGAGCGGGGAGAGCCGGGCCACGTCCTCGGGCCTCACCTCGTACCCCTCGGCCCGGAGCCGATCGAGCGCCGCGTCCATGTAGATCGTGTTCCACAGCACCACGATGTTGACGACGAGGCCGAGGCTCCCGAGCTGGTCCTCCTGCCCGTCGCGGTAGCGTTGCCTGAGCTCGCCGCGCTTGCCGTGGAAGATGGCGCGCGCGAGCCGGTGGCGGCCCTCGTGGCGGTTGAGCTGGGTGAGGATGCATCGGCGGTAGCCCTCGTCGTCGGCGTAGCGCAGCAGGTAGAGCGTCTTGACCAAGCGCCCAAGTTCCTGAAGCGCGCGGGCGAGCCCCGCGGCGCGCACGACGCCGAGCTTCAGCGAGCCGGCAAGGCGCAAGAGGTCGTCCCACTGCTCGGCGATGAGGCGCGTGTTGATCCTGTTCGCCGCCAGCCCGTCGAGGGCGCCGTAGTCGGCCTTGGGATCGACGCGCCAGAACCGCGCCCCGCCGACGTCGGCGATCCTGGGGCTGAACTGGTAGCCGAGAAGGTGAAAGACGCCGAAGATCGCGTCGGTGTAGCCGGCGGTGTCCGACATGATCTCGACGGGAGACAGGTCCGTCTCCTGCTCGAGCACGACCGCGAGCAGGTTCAGGCTGTCGCGCAGCGTGCCCGGCACGGTGACGGCGTTCAGGCCCGTGTACTGATCGGAGGCGAGGTTGTACCACGTGACGCCCCGCTCGCGCCCGAAGTAGCGGGGGTTGGGCCCCGCGTGGATGGTCCTGATCGGCACGACGAAGCGCAGGCCGTCGGCCGAGGCCACCTCGCCGCCGCCCCATTCGCGCGCCAGCGCAACGCCGTTCTGCGCGGCCACCAGCGCGGCGTTGGCGATCGTCAGCGTCTCGGCGCGGACGAAGTTCTGCTTCACCCAGCTCAGCCGCGAGCGCCTCAGCGCGGGCGCATCGAGGCGGATGAGCGGCTCGAAGCCGGTGTTGGTCGCCTCGGCCACGAGCACGGCGCAGAGGCTGGTGGCGACGTCGGCGGCCCGCGCGCCGCCCTCGCTGACGTGGGTGAAGCGGTCGGCGAAGCCCGTGCGCGCGTGGATCTCGAGGATCAGTTCGGGAAGATCGAGCCGCGGCAAGCGCGCCTCGACCGCGGCGCGGAGCGCCACGAGGCTCAGCGGCTCTTCGAGCTTGTCGAGCGGCTCCACCGAGAGATCGGGCCCATCGGGGGTCGGGACGATGCTCAGTGATGGGTTGGCGGGCGCGCGCTCGGCCGTCTCGCGCCAGGCGAGGTCGAGGCGCGCCGACAGGCGGCCGAGCTCTTCCTCGGCCGAGGGCGAGACACCGAGGGTGCGGCACACCGCCGGGCGCGCGGCCCCCCACGCGGCGCCGGCGAGAAGGCCTTTTCTGGGATCGGCGTAGCGCAGCGAGCGCACCGGGAACACGTCGCGCCGGCGGATCGCGCGCCGGAGCCCATCGAGCACCGCGAGCCGGTAGCCGGGCAGGTCGAAGCGGCCGTCGGCATCCTTCAGCTGCGCGATCCAGCCCTTCGGCGCGAACGCGGTCGGCGGCGGCCCGGGCCGCCTGCCGCCGCCCTGCACGGCGCGGAGGTGCTCGACGGCTTCGAGCAGCGCACGACCGGCGGGCGCGGCCTCGAGCTCAAGCCCCCGCAGCAGAGCGGGAACGTAGCGCAGCCTGCCCGGGCTCTTCCTCAGCTCGGCGAAGAAGGTGTCATCTTTCGGCTCGGCGAGCCGGCTCACCCGCTCGACGGCCTCAGCGAACGCGTCGCGGCGCACGCGCGCGAACACGGCGGCGCGCAGCCCGGCGTCCGGCGTCGTCTCATCGAGGATCACCATGCCGGCATCGCGCAGCTTCAGCGCCGCCGCATCGAGGTCGCGCAGGGATCGGAGCCGCGCTTCCTTCGCGGCCGTGCCCGCCTGAGCGAACATCGCGGTGGCGACCGCATCGAACAGGTCGATCACGTCGTCGGTGGCCGAGGCCTCCAGCGTGCGCACGAAGGCCAGGAGCGTCGCCGCGCGCCGGTCGTCGGGCAGCCGCGCCACGGCCTGCGCCCGGGCGGCCGCGGCGAAGCGGGCGAGCGCCGTCACCTTGCTCGGCGGCAGCCGGTCCACCTCGGGGAGGCCGCGGCCGATGGCACGGATCTCGTCGAGGCGGGCCACCGCGCGGCCGATCTCGGGCCCGCTTCGGATGAAGGGCCCGTCGCGCAGCCGGTCGAGCGGGCTCCGCCGCGCCCCCTCCGGAACGGTCACCAGGGCGTCGAGCTGAGCCCTCTGCTCGGGCGTCAGGTGATGGGCGAGCCGCCGGAACAGGTGGTCGGCCGCACGCGAGCGCACGCGGGCCACCGCGCGCTCGAGCACGGACAGGCCCGGCAGCAGCACCTTGGCGGCGATGAGCCAGGCTGTCGCGCGGTCGAACAGCACCGACGGGCGGTCGGTGCCGGTCCAGCATAGCGCGTACAGAAAGCGGTTGAGGCGGAACGAGACGGGGGCATCGGCAAACCACCGGTAGCCGTAGCGCTCGCGGATGCGCGGCCCGTGCCGCCAGCGGCCCGCGCTCGCGGCGTAGGCCGCGATGGCCTCCATGCAGCCGCCGATCGCGAGCTGGTCGGCGGCGTGACGCACGACGCAGGCGGGCGCCTCGGTCGGGTCGTCGAGGAAAGCGCCGATCAGGCGCACCGAGCCGAGCTGGACCGCGACGCCGAGGCGGTTGTGATCCCCCCGATGCTCGGCGACGAAAGCGCGATCGGCGTCGTCGAGGTGGAAGTGGCGGGCGAGCTGGTCGGGCGTGGGGTCGCCGGCAAAGCGCCCGTAGCGGCGAGCCTGGTCGTCGGTGACGAAGCCCGTCGGCACCGCCGCCGTGGCCTCAGGGCGCCTTGGCGCGGGAAGGGCGGCGCGTCCTCTGTTCCAGCAGCGCGCGGGCGGGCTCGCGCGGCTCCCCCTTGGCGTCGACGTAGGCGTAGAGGGTGGAGAGCGACACGCCGAGCTGATGCGCCACGTCGCGCGCGGCGTTGTCGCGGTCGGCCATCAGCGCCATCGCCGCCTTGAGCTTCTGACGCGTCATCACGCGCGGGCGCCCGCCGGCGCGCCCCCGGGCGCGGGCGGCGGCGAGCCCCGCCATGGTGCGCTCGTGGATCAGGTCGCGCTCGAACTCGGCCAGGGTGGCGAAGATGCCGAACACGAGCCGGCCCGTTGCCGTCGTCGTGTCGATGTCGCCGGTGAGCACCTTGAGGCCCACGCCGCGCTTCGCCAGATCGCCCACGAGCCCCACGACGTGGGGCAGCGAGCGCCCGATCCTGTCCAGCTTCCAGACCACGATCGCGTCGCCCTCGCGCGCGACGTCGAGCGCCCGATCAAGGCCCGGCCGCTCGGCGCTCTTGCCGGAGCAGACGTCCTCATAGACCCGCCCGGGCGGGACGCCGGCCCCGAGCAGCGCGTCGCGTTGCAGGTCGAGGCTCTGCTCGGCCGTCGACACGCGCGCGTACCCGATCAGCATCGCCCCGCTTCCCTTCCGCCCCGGAAACGTAGCCACGGCAGGGTTTGCCGGCCACAGGTTCCTGGACGGGTTGATGCGAGACGCGGGTCACGTCCGACGTCCCGGCGGGGCCGGTCGGCGGCGTCGCACCAAACCCAGGTTTGATGCCAGCCCAGCCAAGGCGCGCCGGACCTCCGCGGGCCTCGTGTAGGTTTTCTGCTCCGTTGCTACTCAGAGCCCAGGTAGCGCCACGCACCCCCGACCCGGACGTAGGTTTCGTCGACGTGCCACGGCCCGCGGCAGGGGCGCAGGTGCCGGCGCAGGCGCCGCTCGAGCTCCGGGGCGACGCGCTGGACCCAGCGGTACATGGTCGTGTGGTCG
>DASTIC010000252.1:0-36269 GCA_035717845.1 Solirubrobacteraceae bacterium | reverse complement strand
CGCGGAGGTCGTCCAGACGTTCTGGCTCGTCGCCAACGGGCTCGAGCGCGACCCGACGCTCCGCGAGGCCCTGACCGCGAACACCCGCGTGGCCTCCGAGCGCAACGGCGCCGGCGTCTACGAGGCGGTCATGACCGAGCTCGCCGAGCGGCGGTAGTGGCGGCCGCCCGGGAACGTCAACTGCGGCTGGGTAGGGAAGGTGGTCGGCCTCCAGCGTGCAGAACGGGACAAGCGGGAGGTCATCGGCGAAGGCTTGTCCACTTATGCGCCGCTACGCCTCCTAAGTGCACACACGGCCCCTCGCCATCTGCCGCATGTCCACTTGTGAGCCGCCACGGCTCCTAACCGGCCACGCACCACGCGAAAGCGCGACGACTGTCCCTTTGCGTACGCCCCGGGGCCGACCACCCTCCCTCACTAGCGCAGTTGACGTTCGCCCCGAGCTACAGCGACGCCCGCAACACGGCCGCGAGCTCGCCCGCGCCGACGTCCAGAGGCGCCACGGCCAACAGCCGCTGCTGCTTCAACGCCCCCTCGACGAGCGCGTCGATGTCGCCGTCCCCGTAGCCGAGCTCGCCGAGCGACGTGGCCACGCCGAGGTCGCCCATCAACCCCAGCAGCAGCGACGGGAGCGTGTCCTCGTCGGCGTCCGGGAGCGAGCGCCCGGACAGCAGCTCGGCCACCCGGATGTGCCGCTCCGGCGCCGCCGCGAACGTGAGCCGGAAGGCGGCCGGGGCGGTCACGATCACCGAACGGCCGTGCGGGATCCCGGAGCGCAGCCCGGCGATCGGGTAGGCGCACGCGTGCGGGATGTGCACGCCCGCCGCGCCGAAGCCGATGCCGGCCAGCGAGGCGGCGAGCATCATCCATCCCCGCGCCTCGGCGTCGCCGGAGACCGCCGCCCGCAGCCACCGCCCGCCGTACTCGAGCGCGCGGGCCGACCAGACGTCGGAGATCGGCGTCGACCCCTGGTAGGGCGGCCGGTCGGCCGGCGAGGAGGGGCGCTCACGGTCGCTGAACGGGCGCGCGACGAAGGACTCGGCGGCGTGGCAGATCACGTCGAGCCCGCACGACGCCACCACGTCACCGGGCAGCGAGTCGGTCAGCGACGGGTCCACGATCGCCTGGTCCGGTCGGAGGTACCGATGCGAGATGCCGGTCTTGACGCGCATTTCGGGGACGTCGAGGACCGCCACCGAGGTCGCCTCGGCGCCCGAGCCGCACGTGGTCGGGATCGCCAGCAGCGGGCGCAGCCGCGACGACGGCGCCCGGCCCTCACCGACCGGCGGGTTCACGTACGCCATCAGCTCCCCGCCGCAGGAGGCGATCAGGTCGGCGGCCTTCGTCGTGTCGATGCTCGAGCCGCCCCCGACGGCGACGAAGCCGTCGAAGTCGCCGTCGACCGCGAACTCCGCAGCCTCCCGGAAGGAGTCGAGCGTCGGCTCCACCCGCGCCCGGCCCCAGACGTCGACCGCGATGCCCGCGGCCTCGATCCGCGACCGCACGCGGTCGGTGATGCCGGCCTCGACCACTCCCGGATCCGAGACCAGCATCGCCCGGTGCACGCCGAGCCGCTCGAGCTCCCACCCCGCCTCGTCCGCCGCGTCGCGGCCGAACTTCAGCGGGGTGGCCTCGAGTGTGAAGACCTGCTCGCGGGTCACGCCTTCCCGGCGGGCTCCCGGAACCGCTCGCGGTCGAAGCGGCGCTCGCGCACGAGCTCGCGCTCCTCCGCCTCGTCCTCGTCGACGTCCTTGCGGTACGTCTCGTGCGCGAACAGCGTCGCGACGACCGAGATCAGGCCCATGGCCGCCACGTAGAGCGCGACGAGCGTGGGGCTGCCGTCACCGGCGGCGAGCAGCGCGGTCGCGATCAGCGGCGCGAGCCCGCCGGCGAACACCGACGCGAGCTGGTAGCCGAGCGACGCGCCGCTGTAGCGCACCCGCGTGCCGAACAGCTCCGCGAAGTACGCGGCCTGGGGCCCGTACATGAGGTCGTGGCCGAGGTTCACGCCGACCACGATGGCGAGCCAGATGAGGATGGGCGACTCGGTGTTGAGCAACCCGAACAGCGGGAACGCCCACAGCGTCGTCACGAGGGCACCGGCCAGGTACAGCGGCTTCCGCCCCACCCGGTCCGACAAGGCGCCGAACAGCGGCACCGTGAAGAGCCCGATGGCCGCGGCGATGATCACCCCGGTCAGCATCGTGTTCTTGCTCAACCCCAGCTCGTCCTCCCCGTAGGCGAGCACGAACACGGTGAGGATGTAGAAGGCGCCGTTCTCGGCGACCCGCATGCCCATCGCCACCAGCACCTCACGCGGGTACTTGCGGACGACGTCGACGATCGGCTTCGGCGCCTCTGTCTTCGTGTCCTTGACCCGCTGGAAGGCGGGCGACTCCATCAGGCGCAGCCGGATGAAGAGCCCGACCGCCACCAGCACGATGCTCGCCAGGAACGGGATCCGCCAGCCCCAGCTGAGGAACGCGGCCTCGCTCGTCAGCCCCTGCACGATCGCGAACACGCTTGTGGAGAGGAGCAGCCCTGCCGGCACGCCCATCTGCGGCCACGACCCGAAGAACCCGCGCCGGCCCTTCGGCGCGTGCTCGACCGACATCAGCACCGCGCCGCCCCATTCGCCGCCCACGCCGATGCCCTGCGCGAAGCGCAACACGACGAGCAGGATCGGCGCCACCACGCCGATCGACGCGAAGGTGGGCAGGCAGCCGATCAGGAACGTCGCGACACCCATGATCAGCAGCGACAGCACGAGCATCGACTTGCGGCCGATCCGGTCGCCGAAGTGCCCGAACACGATCCCGCCGATCGGCCGCGCGGCGAAGCCGACCGCGTAGGTGCTGAACGCGAGCAGCGTGCCGACCAGCGGCTCGGCCTCCGGGAAGAACAGATCACCGAACACCAGCGCCGCGGCGGTGCCGTACAGGAAGAAGTCGTACCACTCGATCGTCGTGCCGACGAAGCTGGCCAGCGCGACCTTACGCACCGACTGTGTGCGTCCCTCGTCCATGGTCTTCGCCTCCCTAAGTCGAAATGACCCGAAAGACGGCTTACCCGTCAGAGCGGGCGGCCGAACCAGACAAGGGAGAGGGCGCCGCCGGCCAGCAGCAGCACGATCGCGCCGCCGGCGAACGCGGCGGTCACCTCGCGCTCGACCTCACGGGACGAGAGCCGGGTTCCGAGGTTCGCGTAGATCGACTCCAGCCGCGCGGCGTCCGGGGCCGCGAAGTAGCGGCCGCCGGTGATGCGGGCGATCTCCCGCAGGGTCTCGGTGTCCGGCGGCACCTGGATGCGCTGGGCGAAGCCGAACTGGTCGCGCACCTCGACCTCGCCGCTCGGCGTGCCGAGCGCGATCGCGAAGATCGGGATCCGCAGCCGCGCGGCCTCGCGGGCGACGTCGATCGGGGAGATGCTGCTCTGGGTGTCCTTGCCGTCGGAGAGCAGCACGAGCACCGAGGGCAGGCGCCGCGTGCCGGTGCCGCGCTCGTCCGGCACCGGCTGGCGCGCGAGCTCGATCCCGCGCTGGAGGCCGGTGGCCATCGCCGTGCCGCCCTCGGCCCGCAGCCGGTCCAGCGCGCCGCGCACGGGCGCGCGGTCCGTGGTCGGCGGCGCCTGCACCTCGGCCATGTCCGCGAACGTGACCATGCCGAGTCGGAACGTCTCCGGCAGCTCGTCGGTCAGCCGCCGCCCGGCACGCACGGCGGCGCTGAGGCGGTCGGGCTCGACGTCGGTGGCGTTCATCGAGCCGGAGATGTCGGTCACCATCATCACCGTGGCGGCCCGCTGCGGGGCGGCGACCGTGCGCTGCGGGCGGGCGAGCGCGACGATCAGCGCTGTCAGGGCGGCGAGCACCAGCAGCGGCGGGAGGTGCCGGCGGAAGCCCGGATGCGCGGTCACGAGGTTGGGGAGCAGCGCCGGGTTCGCGAACGTGGCCGCCTCGCGCCGGCGGCGCCGCTGCATCGACACGTAGATCAGCGCGGCGAGCGGGATCAGCACGAGCCCGGCCAGCATGATCGGCTCGCGGAAGGTCATGCCACCGCCTCGGGCTCGGGGCGGCGCAGCGGCGCGGCGCGCAGGGCGATCCGGCTGCGTCGCAGGTGGCCGGCGAGGTCGCGCAGCCAGTCGCCGCCGGTGGACAGCACGAGATGCTCGGCGCCCGCGCGGCGGAGGGCGGCGGCGACATCCTCGCGCTCGGCCAGCGCGGCGCGCGCGAAGCGGCGCCGGACGCCGCGGCGGCTGGTGTTGACCTGGAGCTGGCGACCGGTCTCCGGGTCCACGAGCCAGAGGTCGCCCATCGGCGTCAGCTCGAGCTCGCGCGGGTCGCGGATCTCAACGGCGAGCACGCCGTGGCGGGCGCGCAAGGCGCGCAGCGGGCGTTCCCAGTCGCGCTCGCCCCGGAAGTCGGAGATCACGACCACGAGGCCGCGGGCGCGGGCCACGGCCGCGACGGCGTCGACCGCGCCGCCCAGCGACGTGGCTCCCAGCCCGTCGGGCGCGGGCTCGGCGCGCAGCTCGGCCAGGAGCTGGAGCAGGCCGAGGCGCCCCTGGCGCGGGCGCAGCACCTTCGGGGCGCCCGCCCCGAAGGCCGCGACGCCGAGCCGGTTGCCGCGCCGGGTGGCGACATGGCCGATCGCCAGCGCGACCCCCTCCGCCACGTCCGCCTTGCGCCGCTCCGCCGTCCCGAAGGTCATCGACGCCGAGGCGTCGAGCACCACCCAGGCGGTCAGCGCGCGCTCGCCCACGTGCACGCGCACGTGCGGCTCCTGCATGCGGGCCGTGACGTTCCAGTCGATGTGGCGGACGTCGTCGCCCGGCCGGTAGGGCCGGATCGTGGCCAGCTCGGTCCCGGCGCCGACCTGCGGCGTGAGGTGTTCGCCCGGGATCATGCTCTCGACGCGGCGCAGGACCGCGAGGTCGAGCGAGCGGAGGACCGCGGGGGGAACCGGGCCGGGGCCCGGACGGTCTGGGGTGCGCTCGGTGCCGAGGTTCACGGCAGCCGCCCTCCGCGGGCCATCGCGGCGACCATGCCGACCAGGAGGAGCGCGAGCCCTCCGCCGGCGAACGCCGCGGTCACCTCCTGCTTCTCCTGGCGGGTGGCGAGGCGCGTGCCCAGGCCCTGGAAGATCTCGGTCAGCCGCTGGGCGTCGGGCGCCGCGTAGTACCGGCCGCGCGTCTCGCGCGCGATCTCCCGGAGCGTCTCGGTGTCGGGCGGCACCGGCACGCGCCGCGTCGTCCCGTCGCGGTTCTTCGGCTCGAGGTAGCCGTTCTGGGTGCCGAGTGCGACCGTGTACACGGGGACCCGCAGGCGCCGGGCGCGCTCCGCCACGGTGATCGGGTCCTCGCCGGCCGTGCTCGCACCGTCGGAGAGCAGGACGATCGCGCCCGGGATGCGGCGCGGGACGCCGTCCTCGCCGGTGACCGGCGTTCGGACCGCCTCGATCCCGAGCGCCAGCCCGTCGCCCATCGCCGTCTTCCCGGAGAACTTCAGGCTCTCGAGCGCGGCGCGCACGCGGGCCTTGTCGGTCGTCGGCTCCACGAACTGCGACGCCACGGTGCCGAACCCCACGAGGCCGAGCCGGAACCCGCGCGGCAGCTTGTCGACCATCGCCCTGCCGGCCGTCTGGGCGGCGGCGAGCCGGCTCGGCTTGATGTCGGTGGCGAACATCGATCCCGACGTGTCGGTGACCATCACCACGGTCGCCTCCTCCCGCTCGGCCGCCACCGTCCGCTCGGGCCGCCCGAGGGCGACGAGCAGCGCGGCGAGCGCCAGCAGCGCCAGGGCGGCCGGCAGATGCCGCATCCAGCCTCCGCGCGCCGCCACGCTCGCCAGCACGTCGACGTTCGTGTAGCGGACCGCGTAGCGCCGGCGCCGCCGCTGGGCGACGACGTAGGCGAGTAGGGCCAGCGGCACGAGCACCAGCCCCGCCAGCAGGAGCGGCTCGCGGAAGGTCACCGCGCCGCGTGCCCCTCGGCCAGCTCGATCCGCGGTATCGGCACGCGCTCGAGCACGTCGTCGAGCACCCGGTCGGCGTCCACGCCGGCCGCCAGCGCCTCGTAGGTGAGGACGATCCGGTGGCGCAGGACGTCGCGCGCGAGGTCGCGCACGTCGATCGGCAGCAGGTAGTCGCGGCCGCGCAGCAGCGCGAGCGCGCGCCCCGCGTGGATCAGGTTGATCGACCCGCGCGGGCTGGCCCCGAACTCGACCCAGCCCTCCTCGCCGCGCTCGCGCGTGGCCAGGGTGAGCGCGACCGCGTACTCCATCACCCGCCGGTCGACGTAGATCTCCGACGCCGCCTGCTGGTGGTCGGCCAGCGTCGCCGGGCTCAGCACCTGGCGGGCGCGCGTGCCGCCGTCGAGCGAGCGCTCCACCACGGCCACCTCGTCGCGCGGCTCGGGGTAGTCGACCACGAGCTTGAACATGAAGCGGTCGACCTGCGCCTCGGGCAGCGGGTAGGTGCCCTCCGACTCGATCGGGTTCTGGGTGGCGAGCACGAGGAACGGCTCCGGGACGCGATGGGTGTCGTGCCCGATCGTCACCTGCCGCTCCTGCATCACCTCGAGCAGCGCCGACTGCACCTTGGCGGGCGCGCGGTTGATCTCGTCGGCGAGCAGGAAGTTGCAGAACACGGGCCCGAGCTCGGTGTCGAACCCGCCGGTGTCCGGCCGGTAGACGCGCGTCCCGACGAGGTCCGCCGGGACGAGGTCGGGAGTGAACTGGAGGCGCTTGAAGGAGCCGCCGAGCACGTCGGCCACGGTCTTGACGGTCAGCGTCTTGGCCAGCCCAGGGACGCCCTCGAGCAGCACGTGGCCACCGGCCAGCAGCGCCACGAGGACGCGCTCGAGCATCGCCTCCTGGCCGACGATCACCCGCTTGATCTCGAACAGCCCGGACTCCAGGGCGTCATGGGCCCGGCGGGCCGGTCGGGGGTCCTGGTCCTCACGCTCCAGCGCCCTCAGGCGGCGCTCGTCGGCAGTCACGCCATCGTCTCCGTTCTAGGGGTTGGTCGCTCGGTCGGGTTGGGTCCCCAGCGTCACCGTGAGAGTACGCCGATCGCCGCCGCGCTCGACCACGATGCGCACCTCGTCGCCGGGGCGCCGAGAGTTGACGGCTGCCGCGATGTCGTCGGGATCGCGAACCGGCTGGCCGGCGATCTCGACGATCACGTCGCCCTCGCGCACGCCGCCGCGGGCCGCGGGGCCGCGCGCGGTCACGGCGCTCACCGTCACGCCGCCGTCGGGTGAGCTGCCGCTCCGGACGCCGAGGAACGCGCGCGGGACGTCCCGGCCCTCCTCGAGGGCGGGCAGCACGCGCTTGATCTCGTCGACGGGCACGGCGAAGCCGACGCCGGTGTTGCCGTTGCCGCCATCGGTGCGGATCTGGGAGTTCACGCCGATCACGCGGCCTTCGCCGTCGAGCAGCGGGCCGCCGGAGTTGCCGGGGTTGATCGCCGCGTCGGTCTGGACGGCGTTCGAGATCGAGAAGCCGTTCGGCGCCCTGATCGTGCGGCCCAGCGCCGAGATGATCCCGCTCGTGACCGAGCCCTCGAGCCCGAAGGGGCTGCCGATGGCGATCGCCGGCTGGCCCGGGCGCAGGTCCTCGGACGCGCCGAGCTCCAGCGGCCGCAGGTCGCCGTCGACGTCGTCGGGGTCGATCTTGAGCAGCGCGAGGTCGACCGACGGGTCGGTGCCCAGCAGGCGTGCGTCGATCGGCGGACCGTTCTCGCCGAAGCGGACCACGAACTTGTCGGCCCCGTCGACGACGTGCTCGTTCGTGATGATGCGGCCCTCGTCGTCGATCACGAAGCCCGAGCCGGACGCGGCCTGGCCGCCGCCCGGGAAGGGCAGCTCACCGCGGCCCGAGTTGCTCTGGACGAAGACCACGCCGGGCGAGACGCGCTCGTAGATCCCGGCGACGCTGGCCGGCGCGCTGCGGGGCGCGGCCGGGCTGGCGGATGGCGTGGCGGTGCCGGCGGCGGCTGGCTGCGACGAGTCGCCGTCGTCGAACGCGCCCGCGATCGCGAGCACGGCGACGACGACTCCCACGGAGACCGCGCCGGCGATGAAGAAGAGCAGCCGGCTCATGCCACCTCATTCCAGCGGTACCCCGTCAGGCGAGGATAAAGCGACTAGCCGAAGAGCTCGTCGAGGACGCTCTTGCGCTTCTTGTGCTTGCGGTGGGCCTTGTAGTCGGCGTAGATCCGCTCGGCGGTGCCGGCGTCGAACCCGTAGCCGTGGCTGCTCTTGCTCTGCTTGCCGCGACCGGTCATCTCGCGCACGAAGTCGTCCTCGTCGTCATCGACCGAGCCGACGACCTTGCGCTCGTGCTCGAGGATGCGATCCAGCTCCCCGCGGTCGAGCCACACGCCGCGGCAGCTGCGGCAGGCGTCGACCCGCACGCCGCTGCGCTCCAGCTCGACCAGCTCGCCGCCGCAGGAAGGGCACGTCATCGCCCGGATCGTAGCCGAGGCAGAAAGAGGTGGGTTGCGGATGGCATCGGGGTACAGCCGCCCGATGGGCGTCTCGGGAGGCGCCATTTCGATTTATGCAGGGGAGGAAGTCATATGACCCAGAGACGGGTCTTGCAGTGGTTCGCCGCGGCCTTCACGCTGGCTGCGCTCGCGTTGCCGGCCGCCGCCGGTGCGCATCCTGAGGAGTGCGCGAGCACCAACGCCCTGACCGGAGCGCCTTCGGCGGAGTGGTTCGCCGACTGGACGGCCGAGAACGACGGCTGCATGAGCGCCGCCGCCGTGCGCGGCTTCGACGACTCCGACGCCCAGCTGACGGCAGCCGGCGCGGTCGACGGCACGCCCAACCTCACGCTGACCTCGAACACGCCGAAGCCGGCGCCGTTCGAGAACACCGCCGACTTCAACTCGGACCTCGCGTTCGAGGACGGCTACGCCTACGGCGGCAACTACGACGGCGTGCAGATCTGGGATGTGCGCGGAGCTACTCCCCGCCTGGAGTCGTTCATCCACTGCCCGGGCTCGCAGAACGACGTCACGGTCAACGACGGGATCCTCGTCACGTCGACCGACTCGCGCCGCACCGACGACACATGCGCGAGCGGGGTGACGAGCACTCCGAGCGCCCCCACCACGTGGGAGGGGCTGAAGATCTTCGACGTGCGCAACTCGGCGGAGCCGAAGTTCGTCAAGTCCGTGCGGACCGACTGCGGCTCGCGCACGCACACGGTGATTCCGGAGCGCAACCGCCTGCTCGTCTACGTCCAGTCGTATGACGTGGCCGCCGGTCGCTACGAGTGCGACGGGGACCACGACAAGATCTCGATCGTCACGATCCCGAAGAAGAACCCGCGCGGCGCCGAGGTCATCGCAGAGCCGGTGCTGTTCCCGGACGGTGGCAACGACGGTACGTTCGGCACGCTGCGCGCCACCACCGGCTGCCACGACATCACCGTGTACCCGGAGAAGGGCCTCGCCGCGGGCGCGTGCACGGGCGAGGGCGTGATCATGAGCATCCGCAACCCGGTGGAGCCGAAGGTGCTCGCCAACATCGAGGACCCGAACTTCGCGTTCTGGCACAGCGCCACGCTGTCGAACGACGGCAAGCGCGTGCTGTTCACGGACGAGCTGGGCGGCGGCGGACAGCCGACGTGCAACTCGACGGTCGGTCCCAATCGCGGCGCCGATGCGATCTACGACATCAGCGACCCGAGCGACCCCGTGTTCATGAGCTACTTCAAGATCCCGCGTGAGCAGACCGACCAGGAGAACTGCGTGGCCCACAACGGGAACCTGATCCCGAACAGCAAGGGCCGCGACGTGCTCGTGCAGTCCTGGTATCAGGGCGGCACGTCGGTGATCGACTGGACGAACCCGCGCAACGTCGAGGAGATCGCCTGGTTCGACCGCGGGCCGATCTCGGAGACGGCGCTGGTGCTGGGCGGCTTCTGGTCGACCTACTACTACAACGGGCGCATCTACGGCTCGGAGATCCAGCGTGGCTTCGATGTGTTCGAGCTCAACGACTCGCGCGTCGAGGGTGCCGAGAACTTCCGGTACCGCACGCTGAACGCGCAGACGCAGGAGAAGTTCTAGGCACTCAGGCGAGGCCTTCGGTCAGCTCATGGCCGAGGGCCTCGCCGGCCGCCTCCATCTCCTGGAGGGTCGTCGCCTCCAGCACGCGCATGAGATCGATCATGCGCTTGCCGAACGGGTCGAGGCGGTCGCTGCCGACGATCGCGTGGAGCGGCACCCCCGCCTGACGGGCCCGGGTGCCGATCTCGCCGACGAGCTTGCCCTGGAGAGTCTGCTCGTCGAGCGCGCCCTCGCCGGTGATCACCGCGCGGGACGCGCGCATACGGGCGTCGAAGTCGAGCGCGTCGAGGACCCACGGGGCACCGGGCTCGAGCGTCGCGCCGTGCACGGCCCACAGCCCGCCGGAGAGGCCACCGGCGCAACCGGTCATCGGCACGCCGCGGGGGTCGCGCGGCCAGCCGCGCGCCAGCTCGTCGAGCCGCTGCTCGAGGCGGGCGACGGTCTCCGGATCGGCGCCCTTCTGTGGCCCGAACACCTTCGGGGCGTCCTCGAACGGCGTGCGCACGTCGCATAGGACCACGAGGCGGGCGCCTCCGAGCCCTCCGGCGTCCTCGATCGCCTCCAGCGCGCCTGCGCCCCCGTCGCTGGTCGCGCTGCCGCCCACGGGCACGAGGATCACCGCCGCGCCGGCCTGCGCAGCGGCGGCGATCAGCTCGCCGGTGCCGTAGGTCGAGGCCGCCCAGGCGTCGCGCTCCTCGGCCGCCACCAGCCCGAGCCCGCTCGCCGTCGCGGTCTCCACGATCGCGGTCCCGCCGTCCTCGACGAGCCCGAACGACGCGCGCAGCTCGCGCCCGAGCGGATCGTGGGCGGCCGCCGCCACCACCTCGCCGCCCAGCCGGGGCAGGAGCGCCTCGAGCGTGCCCTCGCCTCCGTCGGCGACCGGGCACAGGTCCGGCGGCATCAGCCCGGCGCGCTCGAGCCCGCGGCCGATCGCGGCCGCCACCTCGGGGGCGCGGTACGTGCCCTTGAACGAGTCCGGGGCGACGAGGACGGGGCGGTCTGGCACGGGCACGCGGTGCCGAGCGTATCCTCCGGTCCGTGATGGCGGAGATGTTCCCGACGGCGGACGACGAAGCGGTCGCGGCGCTTCAGTCGGCGGTGGGCGTGCTGGCCGCCAAGTGGAGCGTCCTCGTCCTCACGCGCCTGGGCGAGGGGACGTACCGGTTCAACGAGCTGCTGCGCCAGATCGACGGCGTGTCGCGCCGGATGCTGAGCGCGACGCTGCGCCAGCTCGAGGAGGACGGGCTCGTCGAGCGGCGGGTCTACGCGCGCGTGCCCTCGCGCGTGGAGTACGACCTCTCGCCGGCCGGCGAGCACCTGCTCGTCGCGCTCGTCCCGCTCGCCGGCTGGGGCCTCGAGCACCGCAAGGAGCTGAGCGACGCGCGGCTCCAGCGCTCCCGCCTGAAGGCCGAGGAGATCACGGCCCGCTCCCAGAGCACCCCGCGGATCGTCTAGAGGTCGCCCTCGCCGAGGCGATGGGCCAGCTCGGTTCGCGAGCCGACGCCCAGCTTGCCGTAGATGCGGGTGAGGTGGCCCTCGACCGTCTTCGGCGAGACGTAGAGCGCGGCCGCCACCTGCTTGGTCTGGAGCCCGCGGCTGACCAGCTCCGCGACGCGCCGCTCGGTCGGGGTGAGCGCCCCTGAGGACGGCGGCCGGCCACCGAGCCTTCCCAGCTCCGCCTCCGCCCGTCCGGCCCACACGCGTGCGCCGATCCCCGCGAACGTGTCGCGGGCCGACTCGAGCGCTTCGCGGGCGGCGCGGCGCTGCCGCGAGCGCCGCAGGGCCGTCCCGAGTGCGAGCTGGGTGCGTCCGCGTTCGAGCGGGATCGGGACCTCCTCGTGGATCTTCAGCGCGCTCGCGAGCATGGCCACGGCGCCGTCCACGTCCCCGTGGGCACCCGCGATCAGGCCGCGACACCGTGCCGCGGCGCCGAGAGCGGAGCGCCGGTCGAGCCGCTCGGCGTTCGCCGCGTACCAGTCGAGCAGCTCGCCGGCCGCCGCCGGCTCGCCGAGCGCGATCAGGGCCTCGATCTGGTCGGGAACGACGCGCGCGGTGCCCGGCTCGGTGATCTGCTCGGCGCGGAGGAAGTCGACGAGTGGGCCGAGCGCGCGGCTGACCTCGGCCGGCCGGCCGACCGACTGCTCCAGCAGGCCGAGCGCCGCCCGGGCGAAGTGCTCAGCCGGGCGGCCGTTGGTGCGGACGGCGATCGCGAGCGCGCGCTCGGCGCGGTCCCGGCCGTCGTCGACTTCCCCGCCGATCGCGTCGGCGAGCGCGCGCAGCGCGAGCAGATAGGCGCCCACCGTGGCCTGGCCGGTCTGCTCCGTCAGCGCATGGCCCTCGTCCGTGTGACGGGTCGCGCTCCGCACGTCCCCGCGAACGCAGTCGATCTGGGCGCCCAACACGAGCACGTAGGCGAGCGACGCCTCGTCGCCGAGCTCCACGGCTCGCGCGCGCAGGGTCTCGAACACCGTCTGCGCGCGCTCGAGCTCGTCCCACCACAACCAGGCGAACCCGGCCTGGAACAGCGGCTGGGCGATCACGCGCCGATGCTCGAGGCCCGGCTGGAGCTCGAGCACGCGTCGGAGCGTCGACGGCGCGTTCGGGTGGCCCAGCGCGGCCTCGGCGAGCAGGCGCGAGCCGGTCGCCTCCGCGATGGTCCCCAGGTCCGTCGCGGCCGCCGCGGCCGCCGCGCTGTGCTCCACGGACTCGACGAGCCGCTCGCGCAGCCTGAAGAGCATCGAGGACAGCTGGTTGCGCGCGTTGGCCACGAGCTCGTCGTCACCCTCCGCCTCGTCGGCCGCCTGGTGCAGGAGCGCCTCCGCAGCGCGCAGGTCGTCGTCGTAGCCGCGTACCAGCGAGAGGCGCACCAGAGCGCGTGCGCGAGCCGGGCCGCGGTCCATCGCCGCGACGACCTCGTCGAGCATCTCGCGCGCCCGGCGGCTGTCGCCGGACTGGAAGATGCCGAAGGCGGCGTCCACGGCCCGCCGCTGCGCGTCGCGGACGCGCTCGGGCGGCGTGAGGCGCGCCGCCCGTTCGAGCAGGTCGCCCGCCGCCGCCGGTGCGCCGCGCGACTCGGCGCGGCGGGCGGCGTCCTCGAGCGCGCGCGCCACCTGCTCGTCGGGGCCGGTCGCGGCCATCGCGAGGTGCCGGGCGCGTTCCTCGGGATCGCTCACCCGCACGGCGACCGCGGCGTGCAGGTCGCGCCGCGTGGCCGGGTCGGCCGCGGCGTAGGCGCCCGACGCGAGCAGAGGATGCGCGAAGCGGACGACGCCGTCCCGGACCGCGACGATCTGCGCACGCTCCGCCTCGGCCAGCACGCCGTCGCCGGCGACGGCCTCCACGACCTCGAGGGCCGGCTGGCGCATCGATGCCGCCACGGCGAGCCCGCGTCGCGTCGCGGGCGCCAGGCCCTCGAGGCGGGCGCTGACGAGCGCGTCGAGCGTCACGGGGAGCGGCTCACCCGGCTCGAGGTGGAGCAGTCCCGACGCAAGCGCCCGCCCGAGCTCGAGGGCGAAGAACGGGTTGCCGCCCGCGAGCTCGTGCAGGTGGCGAAGGACCGGACGTGAGGGGACCCAGTCGAGGCGCTGCTGGAGGAGGCGCTGCACCGCGCCGAGGCTCAGCGGCGGGAGCGGGACCCGGTCGAGGCGCTCGGCGAAGGCCCGCTCGAGGCCGAGCGGTGCCGGCTGGGGATCCGCCGTCCGCAGCGCCAGGAGCAACCCGATGCGCTCGTCGGCGAGGCGTCGTGCCGCGAAGGCGAGCACCCCGGCGGTCGGCGGATCGAGCCACTGGACGTCGTCGACCGCCACGACCAGCGGCACTTGGCGGGCGAGGGCGCGCAGGGCGCTCAGCGTCGCCCGCGCCACGGCCTGCCGATCGGGTCGCTCGCCATCCACCTCGGCGAGGAGCAGCGCGATCTCCAGTGCCCGACGCTGCGGCCGCGGGAGCTCCTCCAGTGCGTCGGGAGCGGCACCGAGGAGATCGCCGAGCGCGGCGTGGGCGTAGCTCGTCTCGGCCTCCGTCGGGCGCGCGGCGGCCACCCGGGCGCCCGCTGCTCGCGCGCGCTCGAGCGCCGCCTCCCACAACACCGACTTGCCCGCCCCGGCCTCTCCCTCGATCAGCACGGCTCGCGCGCCCTGCTGCACGCCGTCGAGGAACCGCTCCATCCTCTGGAGCTCCTCGTCTCTCCCGATGAGCTCGACCTCCATGGCGCTGGAGGCCGAGCCTATCCGGGACGCGGGTGGGTGTCAGGGTGCCCCGAGGTCGGCGAGGTACTCGCCGTTGCGCACGCCCGAGATCGCCGGCCTGGCGGGCTTGAACGACCCCGGCTTGTCCTTGCAGACCTCGGTGATGCCGTAGAAGATGCTCTGCGAGGCGCGCAGGCGGTTGAGGCCGGGGATCTTGGCGTCGTCGGCCAGCGCGTACTGGACGATCCGCGTCATCCGCGCCGAGTCGACCTTGTTGCTGAGATCGGCGCAGCGCAGGTCGTACGGGTCCTGCTCGAGCTGCGCCTGCCGCTCCGCGGGCGTGATGGTGGCCTTGGCCGGCTGGATCGCCGCTTCGTCCTCGCCGCATCCAGCGGCGATGGCGGCGCACACAGCGAGCCCGGTGAGCATCTGAAGGGTCCTCATGTCGCACCTCCTGGTGCATCGCTGATCGCCTGCACCACGCGGGCAGGCTCGATCGCCGCGCGCCGGCTCGCCTCACCGACCGTCGCCTCGTCCTCCGCCTCGAACAGGTGGAGACACAGCTCGTCGCTCGGAACGAACGTGGAGCGGATGTGGCGGACGGCCGCTCCCTCGGCGGCGAGCGACTCGGTCGCACGCCGGAGGCGGCTCACCGCCGCCGACAGCTCTCCGGAGCGGGAGCGGGGGAGATAGCTCTCGATCAGGTAGCTCGGCATCGCACGGCCGAAGCTACGGCCACGCGCCCCGCGCCGAAACGAGGAATTCCCCTTGAGTTTGATGCCCCTGCGGACATCCAGTCCGCAGTCTGATGGAGGGGGTCCCCATCCAGGGGACCTATTGAGTCAACTGGTCCGTCAGGCACTCGGCCGGCGGCTTGTCCTCGCGCCAGCGGGTGATCTTCGCTCCGTGCCGGATGCGATTGTTGCTCGTGTGGTCGAAGGTGACCTCGACGACGAGCTCGGGACGCAGCTCGATCCACTCGAGCTCGCGGTCGTTCGCCCACCGGCTGGGGTCGCCCATCCCGCGCTTGCCGGTCTCGTACGGCGCCAGCTTGGCCGGCAGCTCGCGCTTCTCCTTGGCGCTGAACCCGGAGGTGTGGCCGACCGGGCGCAGCTTCCCGTTCTCGTCGTGGAGGCCGAGGATGAACGAGCCGACGGTGCCCTCCTCCTTGCCGGGCCGCCAGCCCATGACCACCGCGTCGATCGTCCGCACGCGCTTGATCTTCACCATCCCGGTCCGCTCGCCGGGGCAGTAGCGGGCGTCAAGCTGCTTGGCGACCACGCCCTCGGCCCCTTGGAGCCACTCCTGGGCGGCCTGGGGCTCGTAGACGACCGGCGTGAGGTCGACGGGGGCGTCGACGAGTCGCTCGAGCAGGGTGCGGCGCTCGTGCTGAGGCCGCTCGAGCAGGACGTCGTCGTCGACGGAGAGGACGTCGAACGCGATGAAGCGGGTCGGCGTCGTCTCGGCGAGCATGCGGATGCGCGACTCGGCCGGATGGATCCGCTGGCCCAGCGCGTCGAAGTCCTGCCGGCCCTGGCCGTCGAACAGCACGATCTCGCCATCGAGCACGTAGCGGCCGGCGGGGAACTCGAGCTCGGGGAAGTACCGGCTCAGCGGCCGGCCGTTGCGCGACTGGAGGTAGATGTCACCGTCGTCCACGAAGGCGATGGCGCGGAAGCCGTCCCACTTGGGCTCGTAGCTCCAGCCTTCGCCCGTGGGCAGCGTCTTTGCGGAGCGGGCGAGCTGGGGAAGGACGGGTGGCGAGAGCGGGAGCGTCATGGCTCCCCTCAGCAAAGCAGAGAGCCCCCACACGGACATGCCACGGGGGCCCGCCCAACGGGCCATTCCGTTCGGAGCGATGTCCCGTTGGGCACCCCTAGGGGGCTCGATCTGGGCGGTGTTAGTTGAGCGGGCGGCGCTCGTCGAAGCCGGGGCGGTCATCCGCGCCGAACTTCAGACCGAGGATCGCCAGCGGAAGCGCGATGGCGGTGAGAGTGAACATGACCTCAGTATCGGAGCATGTGACCCATCGCTGTATACTTGGTTGACTAGAGCATCAGAAGGAAGAACCTATAACCCTCCAGCAGCTCACCTACTTCCTCGCGGCGGCGGAGCACGGCTCGTTCTCGGCGGCCGCCCAGAGCCTCTTCATGGCGCAGCCGAGCGTCTCCGAGCAGATCCGCCGCCTCGAGGCCGAGCTCGGCGTCGCGCTGTTCGCCCGGGTGGGCCGCGGCCTCGTGCTCACGGAGGCGGGCCGGCTCTTCCAGCCCCACGCATCGCGGACGCTGGCGACCGCCCGCGAGGCCGAGGAATCGGTCCGCGAGGTCCGCGAGCTGGCGGGCGGCACGGTCGAGTTCGGCACCTTCGGCAGCGCCCACCACTACCTCCTGGCCGGCCTCGTCGAGGACTTCCGCACCCGCCATCCCGGCGTCCGCGTGCGCGCGGTCGGTCAGAACTCGGCCGAGGTCGCCGACGCCGTGCGCGAAGGCCGGCTCGAGGCCGGGCTGGTGGCCCTGCCGGTCGACGACCGCGGGCTCGACGTGCGGCCGGCGCTGCGCGAGGAGCTCCTGTATGTCAGCGCCGACCCCAAGCGGGTGGCGTCGCCGATGACGATCGAGCGGCTGGCCGAGGCGCCGCTCATCCTCTTCGACGCCCGCTGGGGCGAGGACGACCCGACGCGCCGCCAGCTGCGCGAGCGCGCCCAGCAGGCGGGCGTCAAGCTCGAGCCGCAGATCGAGGTCGAGTACGTGACCGCGGCGCTCGAGCTGTGCGCCCGCGGGCTCGGCGACACGGTCTCGAGCCAGGTGCTGATCCGCAGCCGCAACTACGCGCGCAAGCTCACCGGGGTGTCGTTCACGCCGCCGCTGTACGACACCTTCGCCTTCATCACCCGCCGCGACGCCCAGCTCACCCCGGCCACGCGCGAGTTCATCGCGCTGGCCGAGAAGCGCGTAGCCGCCATGGAGCGCCGGATGTCCACGCCGGACCAGCTCCGCGGATAACCTCAACTCCATGTCCCACGCCCAAGCGACCGTCGCCGAAGAGGAGTACCTCCAGACCATCTTCTGGCTCCAGGAGGCGGGCTTGCCGATGACGGGCGCGAACGTCGCGCGCGCGATGCAGCTCTCCGCCCCGACCGTCCACGAGATGATCGGCCGGCTCGAGCGCGACGGCTACATCACGCGCGGCGCGGACAAGGCGCTGGCCTTCACGGACCACGGCCGCGAGCACGCCGAGGGCATCGTGCGCCGCCACCGGCTGATCGAGCGCTTCCTGACCGATGTGCTCGGCATCCCGTGGGACGACGTCCACGAGGAGGCCGAGCGGCTCGAGCACGCGATGTCGCCGAAGCTCGAGGAGCGGATGCGGGTCGCGATCGGCGACGCGAAGACCTGCCCCCACGGACACCCGATCAGCCCGGGCGAGCGCATCGAGGGCGTGCCGCTCGCCGACGTCTCCGAGGGCGCGTCCGTGACGGTCCTGCGATTCGAGAACGAGGCCGAGGACCTGCTGCACCTCTTCAAGGCGGAGGGCGTGGAGCCGGGCAAGGACGGGCGCGTGGCGGAGGTCGACGCCGACCACGTCGTGGTCGCCTTCGCCGACGGCAACGCGACGCTCACCCGCTCGGTGTCCGAGACGGTCTCGGTCCTCGCCGATCCCTCGCCGCCGCCCCGCACCGCGCTTCCCGAGCAGCTCGTGCTCGCCAAGGAGCGCTACGGCCGCTGACGGCTGGCAGCGGTGTCGATGCTCGAGTAGGGCCCGATCGTCGCCGCCACGACGAGCCGGATGCCCTGCGCGGCGGCTCGGGTGCGGGCGATGCGCTCGGCGCTCCGGACGTCGGCTGCCATGACGTTGTCGTGCCAGCTGGTGAGGGTGCTGCGGTCGAGTCCGACGACGAGGTAGACCATGGCCGGTCCTTTCGAGGCGTGGCGGGTGGGTTGCGCCACGCTCCCGCACGCTGCTTGCAGCGGCCCTAACGTCCGCCAACAGAGCCGATCTCGATCCTCGCGTCGGCAGGGCGACCGGCGGGGTCGACCGGCTCGATCGGCACCGGCGTGCCGTCCTCGTCGATGTCGGCGAGCGCGTGGAGGACGATGCCCCGCTCGTCGGCGCGACCGAGCAGGAAGTGGCCGGCCGGTGCCCAGGCCCGGGTGTGGGCCTGCTCGAAGTCGCGCGGCGGCTCGGTGCGGAGCTTGCCCGACGCGCCGCTGACCACGTAGTGGACGTCGTCGACGACGGCGTACTGGAAGTTGTGCTCGTGGCCGCTGAGCACGAGACGGACGCCGGCGTTCTCGAAGAGGGGGACGAGGCGCTCGACCATGCCGGTCGTGTTGGTGTGCTCGGGGCCGGCGCAGAACGGCGGGTGGTGGCAGAACGGCACCTGCCACAGCGGGCCGTCGCGGCCGAGCGACTCCTCCACCCACCGGCGGTGCGCGGGGTCGTCGAAGTAGTGCTCGACGTCCATGCCCGTCGCGATCGACGTGTCGATGCAGACGAACTCCAGGTGCGCCCCGACCTGGAAGCGGTAGAAGAGGCCTGGGCCCAGGGACGCGGATCCCGCCTCGACCCCGGGGCGGAAGCGGTGCTCGAGGAAGAGGTTGTCGATGAGCTGGTCGCGGTCGTCCGAGCTCTCGCTGTCGCCGGCGTCGTGGTTGCCGACGGTCGGGAAGAACGGGACGCGGTTCAGGACGTAGCGGTACGGCTGGTGAAAGCTCGAGTACCAGTCGTCGTCCTCGTTGCCGGTGCCGGCGGTGTCCTCGTGGCCGAGGTAGATGTTGTCGCCCGTGGTGAGTACGAGCCGCACGCCGTGCCGGTCGACCGCGCGCTCGAGCGCCCGGGCGATCAGCAGCTGGCGCGCGCCGTCGAGACGGCCGTCGACGATCCCGACGCCGTAGTCGCCGAGTACGGCGAAGGTGACCGGATCGGCCGCGTCGGTCGCCGGGAGGGTGCGGAAGCGGCTGTCGTAGCGGCCGCCCGCGCGGACGAGCGTGCGCTGTTCGACGCTCCAGTCGTGCAGCTCGCCGTCGCCCCACGGCCTGCCGTCGACGAGCACCCGATACCGGTACTCGGTGTCGGGCTCGAGGCCCGTGAGCCAGGCGTGGTTGTGCTCGTCTGTGTGCGCGCGGGCGACGACGCGCCCGCCAACCTCGACCTCGACGGTGGCCGACCCGAACGGCTCGGAGCCGGCTCCGATGCTCTCGGTTCGCGGCACGGAGGCGACCGCCGCGAGCTCCTGGTCGTCCACGATCCGCCACTCGCCGTAGGGCGAGTCGCCCCGCCGGAAGTAGAAGCCGCCCCACGCGATCAGCGCCTTGTCGTGGGTCAGCCCCGCCAGGTGGAGGAACTCCTCGAAGTGCACCTCGAAGTCCGGCATGTCAGCGCTCGGGGAGCATGGCTCGGATCGTCGTGCCACGGCCGAGGGGGCTCTCGACGTCGAGGCGTCCACCGAGCGCCTCGACGCGGTCGATGAGCCCGCGCAGGCCGCTGCCGGCGTCGGGGTCCGCGCCGCCGTCCCCGTCGTCGATCACCTCGACGAGCACGCCCTCCGCCTCCCGCCGCACGGTCACGGAAGCCGTGCGGGCGAACGCGTAGCGCGCAACGTTGGTCAGCGCTTCGGAGACGACGAAGTACGTGGCCGCCTCGAGCGCCTCTGCCGGGCGCTCGTCGAGAGCGATGCTCAGGTCCACGGGCAGCGGCGCCCGCGCGGTGAGCGCACGAAGCGCGGCCTCGAGGCCGTGGTCCGTGAGCACGGCCGGGTGCAGCCCGCGGGCCAGCTCGCGCAGCTCCTCGAGCGCCTCGGCGAGCTCCGCGCTCGCACCCGCCAGCAGCTGGCGTGCCGCCGCCGGATCGCGCTCGACCTGACGCTCGGCGAGCCGCAGGCTGAGCGCGAGAGCCACCAGGCGCTGCTGAGCGCCGTCGTGGAGGTTGCGCTCGAGCCGGCGACGCTCGACCTGCGCCGCCTCCACGAGCCGTTTGCGCGAGGCGGCGAGCTGTTCCCGGGCCTCGGCGTTCGCGAGCGCCTGCGCGACCAGCTCGGCGAACCCGGCCAGGTGCTCCTCGGCGCCCGGCGGGAACGGCTCGACGCTCGTGGTGCCGACCAGCACGGCGCCCCACAGCTCGCCGTCGACCACGACCGGAGCGCCGACCGAGGCGCGGATCCCCAGCTCGCGCAACGCGGCGAACACCTCGCCCTGGATGTCATACGTGTCGACGCGGGCAGGGCGCCCCGTCCGGCGGACGCGGGCGGCGAGCGAGTCCTGCGCCATCGAGATCCGGTAGCCGACGGGAGCCTCGGGCGTCGGTCCGCCGCTCCAGCCGCCGACGATGGTCCCCTGGCCGTCCTCGAAGCGGATCATGTTCGCCAGGTCGGCGCCGAGCAGCCGCCCGACCTCCTCCGTGACCGCCGCGAAGACGCCCAGGCGGTCGGTGCCGCGTGCCACCAGCGTCGCGACGCGTCGCAGGGCCTGCTGCTCCTCGAGCAGCCGGACGAGCTCCTGATCCGTCGCCTGGTCTCGGTCCATGACGACAGTGTCGCCGAGGATCCACGTGGTCATGCCATGACAGGATGGCGGCGTGGACGAGCGCGACCTCGCCCTGCGCAGGCTGACTTACCGGCTGTTCGTCGATCGTGGACGCGCGCCGACGGCCGGCGAGGTCGCGGCGGAGGCCGGGTCGACGACCGCCGACGTCGAGGCCGGGTGGCGGCGGCTCCACGACGCGCACGCGCTCGTGCTCAACCCCGCTACAGCCGAGCTGCGGATGGCCAACCCGTTCTCGGCCGTCCCGACCGCCTACCGCGTCCAGGCGGGCGGGCGGTGGTGGTACGCGAACTGCGCCTGGGACGCCTTCGGCGTGTGCGCCGCGCTGCGCGTCGACGGACGCATCGAGACGTCATGCCCCGACTGCGGCGAGCCGCTCGCGGTCGACGTGCGCGATCAGCGCCCGTCCGACGAGCGGCTCCTGTTCCACTGCCTCGTGCCCGCCGTGCAGTGGTGGGATGACATCGTGTTCACCTGAAGCACGATGAACCTCTTCCGGTCGGAGGAGCACGTCACACGCTGGCTCGGCGAGCGCGAGCCGGGCGCCACGATCCCCGTCACGACGCTGAGCCGGCTCGCGCACGAGTGGTGGGGCGACCGGCTCTCGCCGGAGTGGAAGCCCAGGACCCGCGATCAGAACCAGGCGATCCTCGATCGCCTCGGGCTCACGGGCTCGTTCTGGCGCCTTCCGGGCTCGTCGCTCACGCCGCCTGGCCGGGAGCGGGCGTGAGCCGGCCCGGGTGGCGGCGGGCGACTGGGCGGCGGCGGGCGATGTCCCTCGCGGCTCGCTGTGCCTCGGCGCCCATGACGCTGATGTGGGCGGGCCGCGGGCGGTAGCCGACGAACCTCAGGCCGGGCGCGGCCTCCGCCTCGTTCACGCGCGGCACGCCGCGCTCGTCGAGCACGCCGAGGTGGCCGACCATAGACGCCAGGCCGGTGCGGTAGCCGGTGGCGGCGATCACGGCGTCGGCCTCGACGCGCGTACCGTCGGCGAGCGTGGCTCCCGTCTCGTGCAGCGACGACACGCCGGCGACGATCTCGATCCTGCGGGCCTTGATCGAGTCGATCACTTCCCGGTCCACGATCGCCGGCGCCACACGCAGACGCTCGAGGCGGCTGAACAGACCCTCGTCCGGGATCGGCAGGCCGTACTCGGTCAGGTCGCCGATCTCGCGCAGGCGGACGCGCCGCATCACCGCGTCGGCGCGGCGGGCGCCGAGCTTCATCAGCGTCCTCGCCAGCAGCGGGCCGATCGGCATGCGGATGATGATGTTCGGCGGCGTGCGGACCGCGAGCCGCACCTGCGCGGCGCCCTCGGTGGCAAGCTCGTGCGCGATCTCCATGCCCGAGCAGCCGGGGCCGACGACGAGCACGTCGCGGCCACGGAACGGGTCGGCGTTGCGGTACTCGGCGGCGTGGATGAGCGTGCCCTGGAAGCGCTCGCGGCCCGGCCAGGCGGGGACGAACGGAGTGTGGGCGTAGCCGGTCGCGACGATGACCTGCTCCGCGCGCACGTCGCCCGCCGACGTCCGCAGCACCCAGCCACCCGCGCCGCGATCGATGCACTCGACTTCGACGCCGAGGCGGATGTCGAGCCGGTTGTCCGCGGCGTGCGACGCGAAGTAGGCCACCGTGTCGTCGCGGGTGGGGAAGATCCCGGTGCCGCGCGGGTAGCGAGCGCCGGGGAGCTTCGCGAACGGGCGGCTGGAGTTGAGGCGCAGTCGGTCGTAGCGGGTGCGCCACGAGGCGGCCACCGCGTCGCGCTCGAGCACGACCGCTGGAACGCCACGCCGCCCCAGCTCGGCCGCCGCGGCCAGCCCGGCCGGCCCGGCGCCGATCACCACTGCTTGCTTGTTGCTCATGCAGTGAACGACGCCGGGCCCCGCCGGATAATTCCCGTCGAGGCGGCCGTTACGAGCGGGTCACGTCACCCGGGCGCGGGTGGCGTCCACCATCCGCTGCTCTCCCGCCTCGACGAGGCGCCGCAGCCGGTCGAGCGCGTCCCAGGTGTCGGCGAAGCCGGTGTAGAGCGGGGCGACGCCGAGGCGGATCGAGTCGGGGCCGCGGAAGTCGGGGACGACGGCGGCGCGCTCGATCAGCGCGCGGCAGATCGGCCACGCCTCGTCGTGGCGGATCGAGACGTGGGAGCCGCGGCGCGCCCCGTCGCGCGGGGACCCGAGGCTGAACCCGAGCGGCGCCAGCCAGGCGTCGTGGAGCTCCACGATCAGGTCGCAGAGGGCCACCGATTTCGCGCGCAGGCGGTCGACGCCGGCCTCCGCCGTGAGTCGGACGCCCTCCTCGACGGCGGCGAGGTCGAGCACGGGCGGGGTGCCGGCCAGGAAGCGGCCGACGCCGTCGACCGGGTCGTAGTCGCGCTCCATCGCAAACTGGTCGCGCTGGCCGAACCAGCCCCAGATCGGGGAGCGCAAGCGCGGCTGGAGCTCCTCGGCGACGTAGAGGAAGGCGGGCGCGCCAGGGCCGGCGTTGAGGTACTTGTAGGTACAGCCCACGGCGAGCTCGACGCCCGCGGCGCTCAGCTCGACGGGCACGGCGCCGGCGGAGTGCGAGAGGTCCCAGACGACGAGCGCGCCGTGCTCGCGTGCGAGCGCGGTGAGCGCTCGCACGTCGGCGAGCGCGCCGGCGCGGTAGCTCACGTGGGAGAGCAGGACGAGGGCGGCGCCGTCGAGGTGCGGCTCGAGGTCGGACGGCTGCGGCCCGGCCGGCGCCTCCGGCTGGAACAGGCGCAGCTCCCGCCCGCGCTGCGCGGCGAGGCCCTCGAGCACGTAGCGGTCGGTCGGGAAGTTGTCGCGGTCGGTGACGATGGCACCCGGCGAGAGGTCGAGCGCCGCCGAGCAGAGCTTGAACAGGTTCACGGTCGTCGAGTCGCCGACGACCACCTCGCCCGGCCGCGCGCCGAGCACGCCGGCGGCGAGGGCGTCGCCGACCCGGGCGGGGGCGTCGATCCACTCCGGCCACCCGGAGACGAGCCGGTCGCCCCACTCCCCGACGAGCTCGCGCAGGCGGTCGCGGGTGGCGAGCGGGAGGCGCCCGAGCGAGTTGCCGTCCAGGTAGATCCGCTCCGGATCCGTGTTCACGAAGCGCTCCGCGAACCCGGCCAACGGATCTGCCGCGTCGCGCTCGAGCGCGTGCTCGCGGCTCAGCGGGTCAGCCACGCGAGGACCGCCTCCCAGGATCGCGAGCCCGGCTCCAGGTGCTCGTAGTGGCCCTCGTCGTCGATCTCCGCGAGCTCGCAGCTCGCCGCGGCGGCGAACTGGCGGGAGATGTGGACCGGCACGTCGTCGTCGAGCGCCCCGTGCACGAGCAGGACCGGCACGCCGACCGGCAGCCGCCGCGCCGGCGACACGGCGTCGTAGCGGTCGGGCACCTCGTCGGGGCCGCCACCCAGCAGCTCGCCGACCACGCCGTCGGAGGTGCCGAGTCGCCACAGCTCGTCGAGGTCGAGGGCGCCCGCCTGGGAGACCGCGCCGGCCAGCCCCGCGCGCTGGGCCACCCACACCGCCAGTTGCCCGCCGGCGGAGTGGCCGATCGCCACGGCCCGCGAGCGGTCCTCGCCGAGCGCGTTCACCGCCGCCTCGACGTCCTCGAACGTCGCCGGCCAGCCACCGCCGTCGCCGAGCCGGCGGTACTCGACGTTCCACACCGTCCAGCCGCGCTCCACCAGGTCGCGGACCAGCGGCTCCTCGAGGTCGCGCCCGTAGCGGGCGCGCCAGAAGCCGCCGTGGATGAACACCGCGACCGACGCGTCGTCCGCGGCGCGGTAGACGTCGCAGACCTGGGAGGGATGGTCCCCGTAGGCGACGATCTCAGGTCGCTCCGCTCCGCGTGCGCCTGCCATTGCCGCTGCCGGCGATCGACCCCGTCGATTGTGGCTATGCGGTCACGCCGATCGACCGCGCTGCCTCGGCCAGCCGCGAGATGCCCTCGTCGATCTGCGCGGGGGTCACTCCCGAATAGGCCAGCCGCAGGGTGTTCTCGCCCCCGTCGAGGAGGAAGTCCGTGCCCTTGACGAAGATCACGCCGCGCTCCTTCGCCGCGGTCTCCAGCTCGGCGACGCTCACATCCTCGGGCAGCTCGACCCACATGAAGTAGCCGCCCTCGGGCGGCGAGAAGCGCGCCTCGGGGAGCTCGCGCACGAGCGCCGCGACCAGCGTGTCGCGCCGCTCGCGGAGCGCGTTCTTGACGGTGTCGACCGCCGCGTCCATGCGGCCGGAGCGCACGAACTGGTTGACGATCGACTGTGCGACCATGTTCGGCGAGATGTAGGTGTTGGTGGCGATCCCCTGGATCTGCTTGATCGTCGCCTGGGCGCCCACCAGGTAGCCGACCCGGATGCCGGGGCAGACCGTCTTGGAGAACGACGACGCGTACACGACCTTGCCGGCGTCGTCGCGCGAGAACATCGTCCGTAGACCCTCGCCCTCGAAGCGGATCGCGATGTACGGGTCGTCCTCGAACAGCGTGAAGTCGAACTCGGAGGCGAGCTCGAGGAGCTTGGTCCGCTTGGCCTCGCTCAGCGTGTAGCCGGCCGGGTTCTGGAAGTTGGGGATCACGTGGGCGAGCGTGGGCCGCACGCCGCCGCGCAGCAGCTCCTCCAGCGCGTCGACCGCGATCCCGTCGGTCTCCAGCTCGACCATGTGGATGTCGGCCTCGCGGTTGCGCAGGTTCAGCAGCGTTCGGTCGTAGGTCGGCGACTCCACGACGACGGCGTCCCCCGGCCTGACCAGCAGCTGGAAGAGGAACGCGTCCGCCTGCATCGAGCCGTTGGTGACCAGCACCTGGTCGACCTCGACGCCGTGCTGGGAGGCGATCCACTCGCGCAGCGGCACGTAGCCGACCGACGTCCCGTACGCCGTCGTCCCGGCGGGGTCGCGCTCGAACGCGAGCTGCGCGGACTCCCGCAGCCCCTCGACGTCGACGATGTCCAGCGACGGAGCGCCGCGGGCGAACGAGATCGTGTCGGCCATGGCCGCAGGATACGAGCTAGACCTCGGCCACCGTCCCGTCGCGCACGACCAGCCTGCGCCGGCTCCCGATCGCCTCCAGGAAGGCCCGGTCGTGGGACACGGCGACGATCGCTCCGGGGTAGTCGCGCAGCGCAGCCTCGAGCACGTCGAGCGAAGCGAAGTCGAGGTGGTTGGTGGGCTCGTCGAGCAGCAGGAGCTCGGCGCGCGACGCCACCATGGCGGCGATCGCGACCCGCGCTCGCTCCCCCGGGCTCAGCGAGCCGAGCGGCCGCAGGGCGTCCGCTCCCTCGAGCCCGAAGTGGCCGAGCAGCCGGCGCGCCTCGCCCTCGCCGACCTCCCCGCGGGCGCGCACGAACGCGACTGCGGGCGGCTCCGGCGGGAGCGTCCCCTGTGGCAGGACCGCGGTGCGCCCCGGCCGCTCGACGGTGCCGGCGAGCGGCTCCAGGTCGCCGACCAAGAGCGCGAGGAGCGTGGACTTGCCGGCTCCGTTGGGGCCGGTGACGGCGATGCGGTCGCGGCCGTGGACGGTCAGGTCGACGTTGTCGAGCAGCGGCTGGCCGTCCCAGCCGGCGGTGACGCCGCGCAGTGCGCCGACCAGCCGTCCGGCGCCGCCTCCCTCGAGCTCGACCTTGAGCGCGGTCGCATGGCGCGGCTTGTCGATGTGCTGGTCGGAGTCGAGCTCCCGCCGCAGGCGCCGCTCGCGCGACTGCGCCTTCTTCGCCACCTTCTTCGCGTAGCGGCGCTGCTGGTCCGACCCTAACCCGCTCGCGGTCGTCTCCGAGCGGATCGCGAACCCGCGGGTGGCGGTGATGTCGGCTTCGACGCGCCGCCGGCGCTTCTCCTGCGCCTCGTAGGCGAGCGCGAGCCGGTCCCGCCGCCGGCTCTTCTCCTCGCGGTACGCCGTGTAGCCGCCCTCGTACGCGTGCAGCTCGCCGCCCTCCAGCTCGAGGACGCCGGAAACGGTCTCGTCGAGGAAGCGGCGGTCGTGGGAGACGACCAGCACGGCGCCCGGGAACTGCTCGAGGAAGTCCTCGAGCCAGGCGAGGCCGTCGAGGTCGAGGTGGTTGGTCGGCTCGTCGAGGAGGAGGATCGTCGGCCGCGCGAGCAGCACGCCGGCGAGCAGCGCCCGCGCCGCCTCACCGCCGCTGAGCGTGCCGAGCGGCGCGTCGAGCGGCACGTGGGCGATGCCGAGCGCGTCGCGCGCGCCGTCGAGCTGCGCGTGCAGCGCCCAGCCGCCCAGCGCGCCGAAGCGGTCCTGCTTCTCGCCGTAGGCGGCGAGCGCCTCGGGCTCGTGCAGCCGTCCCTCGAGACGCTCGAGCTCGCCGTGGAGCCGCCACACCTCGCCGAGGGCGGCGCCCAGCAGGCGGTCGATCGTCAGCTCCGGCCCGGGAGGCTCCTGCGGGAGGTACCCGATCCGGTCGCCGGGCCCGAGCGTCACGCTGCCCCGCTCGGGAGCGTCCACACCGGCGAGCACGCGCAGCAGCGAGGTCTTCCCCGTGCCGTTCGGCCCGACCAGCGCGAGGCGCCGCGGGCCGGAGAGCGCCAGGCTCAGCGATTCGAAAAGGGTGGTGTCGCCGTGGGCGACGCGCAGGTCTGACGCCTTGAGGAGCATGGCCGGTCTAGGTTCGCCCGGCTCGGCCGCAGGTGGCAAGTGGGGGTGGCCGTACTCACGCTCGATGTTCGCCGGACTACCGTCAGCGGCGCCATGTCCCAGCATCCCGACCTGCGCGCCTCGGACGCCGACCGAGAGGCGACGGTGGTCCGCCTTCGGGAGGCCGGGGGCGAGGGGCGGCTGACGCTCGAGGAGCTGGCCGAGCGGGTCGAGCGAGCCGACGGCGCCCGCACGCGCGGCGAGCTCGACGCGCTGACCGTGGACCTGCCCGATGTTCCGCGGGCGCGTGCCTATCCCGACGCGCCCGCCAAGGAGCGCCGCTGGGTCGTCGCGATCATGGGCGGTGAGGAGCGCAAGGGCCGCTGGCGCCCGGCGCGCCGCACGAACGCGGTCTCGATCATGGGCGGCGTCGACATCGACCTGCGCGAGGCGGAGCTCGCGGACGGCGCCGAGATCCTCGCCACCGCGGTCATGGGAGCGGTGACGATCACCGTGCCTCTGGGTGTGTCGGTCGAGATGAGCGGCTTCGCGCTCATGGGCGGCAACACCGGGCCGCAAGACCGCTCCCTCCCGCTCTCGGACGCCCCCGTCGTCCACGTGCGCGCGTACTCGCTGATGGGCGGCGTCGTCGTCGAGCGCAAGAAGCGTCGCGCCGGGTAGCTCGGCGAACGTCAACGGCGCTGGGTAGGGAGAGCGAGGGGGCCGACCGAGGTGCAGAACCGGACAACGCGGTCTCGTTCGGCGGTCGGTTGTCCACTTATGAGCCGCTACGGCTCCTTACCGCCCACGCACCGTCCGCAACCGGGCCCCGTGTCCCCTTATGAGCCGCTACGGCTCCTAACCGGCCACGAGCCGCTCCGGCGAGGGACCGTTGTCCCCTTTGGCTCCCCCACCCTCCCTACTCAGCCGCAGTTGACGTTCCCCGCGCCCACTCCTCCGCCAGGCGCACGATCACGGCGGCCGCCGAGGCCATGTCCTGCACCGAGGCCCACTCGCGCACGGAGTGATACTCGTGCCCGCCGGTGAAGAGATTGGGCGTCGGCAACCCCCGCTCGGAGAGGATCGAGCCGTCGGTGCCGCCGCGGATCGGGGTGCGGACCACGGAGAGGCCCTCGGCGACGATCGCTCGCTCGGCCGCGGCGACGACCTCCGGGAAGCCGTCCAGGTAGCGCCGCATGTTCGAGTACTGGTAGCGGACGTCGACCTCGAGCCGGGCTCCCGGCATCCCGGCGACGACCTCCTCGGCGGTCCGCCGCAGCAGCTCGACGTGCTGGTCGAGCAGCTCCTCGTCGAAGTCGCGCACGATCGCTTGGATAACCGCGCGCGGTGCGGTGCCGGCGACGTCGGTGACGTGGATGAACCCCTCGCGGTCCGACGTGGTGGTCGGCGTGAGCCGGTCGAACGGCAGCGCGGCGAGGATCCGGCCCGCGACCGTGAGCGCGTTGACGAGCTTGCCGGTCGCCCAGCCCGGGTGGATGTCGACGCCGTGCACGGTGAGCACGACCTCGCGCGCGGAGAACGTCTCGTCCTGGAGCTCGCCCGGCTGCGAGCCGTCGAGCGTGTAGGCGCACTGCGCCCCGAAGCGCTCGATGTCGAACCGGAACGCGCCCTTGCCGATCTCCTCGTCGGGCGTGAAGCCCACGCGCAGCGTGGGCCGCGGGAGCTCCGCATGCGCGGCGAGGTGGGCGACGGCGGCGACGATCTCGGCCACCCCCGCCTTGTCGTCGGCGCCGAGCAAGGTGTCTCCGCTCCCGGTGACGATGTCGTGGCCGAGCTTCCCGGCCAGCACCGGCATGTCCCCCGGGTCGAGCACCGTCCCGCCGCGCGGCAGCGCGATCCGCCCGCCGTCGTAGCGCCTGTGCACGAGCGGCTCGACGCCGTCCCCAGGCGCGTCGGGTGAGGTGTCGACGTGCGCGAGCAGCCCGATCACCGGGCCGGATCCGGGCAGCGTCGCGAACACGAAGCCCTGGTCGTCCAGCGACGCGTCCTCGAGCCCGGCCGAGCGCAGGTCCTCCACCAGCAGCCGCCCCAGCTCGAGCTGCCCGGGGGTGCTGGGCGAGCCCTCGGCCGAGGCGTCGGACTGCGTGCCGACGCGCACGTATCGCTGGAAGCGCTCGAGAACGTCGGGCGCCAGCGCCTCGGCGAGAGCCGAGGAGCAGGTCACCGCGCCAGCGAGCCCGCGATCTCTGCGGCGATCTCGGCGACCTCGGTCGGCGTCCGGCCGACCCGGACGCCCCGGGCCTCCAGGGCCTCCTGCTTCGCCGCCGCCGTGCCCGCGGTGCCGGACACGATCGCTCCTGCGTGGCCCATCGTCTTGCCGGGGGGAGCGGTGAACCCGGCGATGTAGGCGACCACCGGCTTGGAGACGTGCTCGCCGATGAACTCCGCCGCCTCCTCCTCGGCCGACCCGCCGATCTCGCCGGCCATGACGATCAGCTCGGTCTCCCCGTCGGCCTCGAACTCGGCGATGATGTCGATGAAGCTCGACCCCGGCACGGGGTCGCCGCCGATCCCCACGATCGTCGAGTTGCCGAACCCGCGCTGCGCCAGCTCGTTGCCGATCTGGTAGGTGAGCGTTCCCGAGCGGGAGACGACGCCGACGTTGCCCTCGGAGAAGAACGCCGCCGGGATGATGCCGACGTTGGCCTTGCCGGGGGACAGGATCCCCGGGCAGTTCGGGCCCACGAGCCGCACGGAGGGGTTCCGCGCCAGGTGGTTGTAGACGCGTAGCTCGTCGTGGGCGGGGATGCCCTCGGTGATCGCGACGACCAGCGAGATGCCGGCGTCCTCGGCCTCGAGGATCGAGTCGGCCGCGAAGCGCGGCGGGACGAAGATCATCGCCGTGTTGGCGCCGGTCTCGATCACGGCGTCGTGGAACGTGTCGAAGACCGGGATGCCCTCGACATCCTGGCCGCCCTTGCCGGGCGTCACGCCCGAGACCACGTTCGTGCCGTAGCCCCGGTTGTTGAGGGTGTGGAACGTGCCCTCGCGGCCGGTGATGCCGCTCACGCACAGCCGCGTGTCGGTGTCGACGAGGATGCTCATTCTGTCTCGCCCTTCGGGCTCGCCGCCGCTTCGCTAGCCAGCTCCACGACGCGGCGCGCGGCGTCGAGCATCGTCGACTCGGTGTGGACGTTGGGCAGGTGGGCCTCGGCCAGCAGCGCGCGCCCCTCCTTGTCGTTGGTCCCGTCGAGCCGGACGACGAACGGCACGGTCGGCTCGATCTGGCGGAACGCCTCGATCAGCCCGCGGGCCACCTCGTCGCAGCGGGTGATGCCGCCGAAGATGTTGAAGAGCACGGCGGTGACGCTCTCGTTGGAGAGGATCACCTCGACCGCCTGCGTGATCGCCTCCGCCTTCGAGCCTCCGCCCGCGTCGAGGAAGTTCGCCGGCCGCCCGCCGGCCTGGGCAACAACGTCGAGCGTCGACATGACGAGCCCGGCGCCGTTCCCGAGGATGCCGACGTTGCCGTCGAGCTTGACGTACGTCAGCCCGCGCTCGCGCGCCATCCGTTCCTGCGGGTCCTCGCCCTCGGTGCGCCGCAGGGCGGCGTTCTCCGGGTGGCGGAAGAGCGAGTTGCCGTCCAGCGTCACCTTCGCGTCGAGCGCCATCACCTGGCGATCGCCGGTGACGATCAGCGGGTTGACCTCGACCAGCATCGCCTCCTCGGCGACGAACGCGTCGTAGAGGCGGTCGAGCAGCGTGCCGATCGGCCGCACGACGTCGGCGTCGACGCCCGCCTCGAACGCGAGCCGGCGCGCGTGGAAGTCCTGGAACCCGAGCAGCGGGTCCACGTGCAGGCGCGCGATCGCGTCCGGGTCGCCGGCGGCCACCTCCTCGATGTCCATCCCGCCCTGGGTGGAGAGCATCACGAGCGGCCGCTTGGCCGAGCGGTCGAAGACGATCGACGCGTAGTACTCGCTCGCGATGTCCGACGCCGCCTCGACCCACACCTCGTGCACGGTGTGGCCGCGGATGTCCATGCCCAGGATCGCCTTCGCGTGCGCCTCCGCCTCCGCCCGGTCCTGCGCGACCTTGATGCCGCCGGCCTTCCCGCGGCCGCCGATCTGCACCTGCGCCTTGATCACGCAGGGATAGCCGATCTCGTCGGCGGCCGCGACCGCCTCCTCGACCGTGGTGGCGGGTGATCCTGAGGGCACCGGCACGCCGTGGCGCGCGAAGAGCTGCTTGCCCTGGTACTCGAGCAGGTCCATGACCGGGCGCCGATCCTAGCGGTCGGGGCGGGCCGGGTCTCCGATCCGAATCACCGCAGGACCGCTCACGCCTCCAAACCCGGGTGCGTTACAGCGGACCGTGCCACAATGCACGGCCGCATGGCGCTCCCCAAAGAAGTCACGTTTGTCACATTCGACGTCTACGGCACCCTGATCGACTGGGAGACCGGGGTCTTCGACGCGTTCTCGAAGGAAGCGGACCGGGACGGATACACGCTCTCGCGCGACGAGCTGATCCCGCTCTTCATGCAGACCCAGCAGGAGATCAAGGGCGGGTCCTACGAGCTGTACGCCGAGGTCCTGCGCCGGACCGCCGTGCAGATCTCGCGCGAGCTGGGCTGGCCGCTGGAGCCCTCGCGCTCCGGCTTCCTGCCCGACTCCGTGTCGCGCTGGCCGCCGTTCAAGGAGACCAACACCCAGCTCGAGCGCTTCGCCAAGAAGTTCGAGGTGGGGCTCATCTCCAACGTCGACGACAAGCTGCTCGGCCTCACGCGGCGGCACTTCAAGACCGACTTCGATCTCGTGGTCACCGCTCAGCAGGTCCGGTCCTACAAGCCCGACCCGGCGCACTTCAAGGAGGCCGAGCGGCGGATCGGCGGCAAGAAGGGCTGGGTGCACATCGCGTCGAGCTACTACTACGACGTCGAGCCCTGCGTGAAGGCGAAGGTCCCGGTGATCTGGGTCAACCGCTCGGGCGAGACGCTCGACCCCGGCGCCAAGAAGCCGACCGCCGAGGTCAAGAGCCTGCTCGAGGCGGCGCGGCTCCTCGGGGCCGCGTGAGGGCCGTCGGGCTCCACGCCGACGTCATCGTCGCCACCTCCCGCGCCTACCAGACCACCTGCACGCTCGTCCGTTCTCCCCTGAGCGCGTCGCGCTCACGCCGAGAATCCGGAGAGGCGTTCTGCATCGACTCGCCCGTCTTCCCGGACGAGCTCGAGATCCTGCCCGCGGTGGCCGAGCAGGCCGGCTTCGGGGTCGTCGGCCTGCTGGCCACGCACGCGGACTGGGACCACCTCCTCGGCCGCTACGCGTTCCCCGAAGCGCCACTCGGCTGCTCGGAGACGACCGCGGCGCGGCTGGTGAACGAGCCGGGCGCCGCCCAGCGCGCGCTGCGGGCGTTCGACGACGAGCTGTACGTGGAGCGGCCGCGGCCGCTGTCGCTTCCGAGCGCCCAGCGGCTCGACGTCCCGGGCGTCGTCGAGATCGGCGACCGCGAGCTGGAGCTCGAGCCGGCCGACGGCCACACGGTCGACGGGATGGCCGTGTGGATCCCGTGGGCCCGGGTGCTGGTTGCGGCCGACTACCTGTCGCCGGTCGAGATCCCGATGGTCGAGGGCTCGGCGAGCGCGTATCTGGCGACGCTGAACCGCCTCGAGCCCCTCGTCGAGCAGGCCGACCACGTCGTCCCCGGCCACGGCGCGCCGCTCGACGGCGTGCGCGCCGCCGCGATCCTGCGCGAGGACCGCGCGTACGTGGAGGCGCTGCTCGAGCAGGGAGAGGCCGCCAAGCTCCCGCTCGCCCGGCGCACGCCGGAGCAGAAGAAGATCCACCTCCGAAACGTCGCCCGGGTGGGTCGAGCGTGAGCCTGCACGAACGCGACGAGCGGCTGGAGGCGGCGCTCCTGGAGGCCGCGCGGAAGCGGCTGGCCGAGCCGCCGGAGCTGGGGTCGACGATGCGCGAGCGGCCCGCGCCGGCCGTCACGCCCGGCGGCCTGGGCGCCGAGCGCGCCGCCGCGCTGCTGCTCGACGTCGTGATGCCGGCCGCGATCCAGATCGACCACCCGCGCTACTTCGCGTTCATCCCGGCGGCGCCGGCGCCCGCCGCCGCGCTCGCCGACGTGCTGCTCGCCGTCAACGCGATCTACGGCGGCTCGTGGATCGAGGCCACCGGCGTCGTGCACGCCGAGAACGAGGCGCTCGCCTGGCTCGCCTCGCTCGCCGGCTTCCCTGACACCGCGGGCGGCTGCTTCGTACAGGGCGGGACCAACGGCAACCTCTCGGCGCTCCACGCGGCGCGCGAGCAGGCGCGCCACGCCGGCAAGGAGGCCACCCACGTCGCGTGCCACGCCGAGGTCCATTCCTCCGTGCGCTCGATGGCCCGGATCATGGACGCGGAGGTGCTGCCGATCCCCGGCGACCGGCTCACCGGCGAGGCGCTGGAGGAGGTGCTCCACCCCGGCGTCTTCGCGGTCGTGGCCACCGCCGGGACCACGAACGTCGGCACGATCGACGACCTCGTCGGCGTGGCGGCCGTGTGCGCCGACCACGACGTCTGGCTACACGTCGACGGCGCCTACGGGCTCGGCGCCCTGTGCGCGCCCAGCGCGCGCCCGCGCTTCGCGGGCCTCGAGCGGGCCGACTCGTTCATCGTCGACCCCCACAAGTGGCTGTTCTCCCCGTTCGACTCGTGCGCGCTCGTGTACCGCGACCCGTCGCTCGGCCGGGCCGCCCATCGCCAGCACGCGTCCTATCTCGAGGGGCTGTACGCCGACGACGACGCGTTCAACCCATCCGACTACGGCGTCCACCTCACCCGCCGTGCCCGCGGGCTGCCGCTCTGGTTCGCGCTCGCCGTCCACGGCACCGACGCGTTCGCGCAGGCGGTGGAGCGGACGCTCGAGACCGCCCGCGAGGCGGCCGCCGAGATCGGTCGCCGCCCCGAGCTCGAGCTGGTGGTCGAGCCCGAGCTGACCGTGCTCGCGTTCCGGCGCCTCGGCTGGGCGCCCGCCGACTACGAGCGCTGGGCGGAGGGGCTCCGCGCGTCGGGCACCGCGTTCCTGATGCCGACGACGGTCGACGGCGAGACCGTCGGCCGGCTCGCGATCGTCAACCCCCGCACGACGGTCGACGACGTCAAGGTCGTGCTGGACGCAGCGCGCTGAGGTCCTCGTACAGCGCCCGGGCGGCGCGCCGTCCGAGGTCGAGGCTCGCGAGCGCGTAGGACTCGTCGGGCGCGTGGAAGTTGTCCTGCGGGAGCGCGAAGCCGGAGACGACCGTGGGGATGCTCCGCGCGGCGAACGCGGCGAGCACCGGGATCGATCCGCCCGAGCGCAGCAGCACGGGGTCACGCCCGCAGGCGCGTGCCAGCGCGCTGCGGGCGAGGCGCAGGGCGTCGGTGCCGGGGTCGAAGCGTGACGGCGCGGCGAGCACCGTGGAGATCTCCAGCTCCGCGCCCTCGGGCAAGCCGGTCCGGAGCAGCGCCTCGAGCGCGCCGGCGATCTCCTGCGGGTCCTGGCCGGCGGCCAGGCGCAACGAGAGACTGGCGGTCGCGGTCGGCGGGACGATCGTGCGGGCGTCGCCGCCGGTGATCCGGTGGACGTCGAGCGAGGCGTCGGCCGTCGTGCGCGTGTGGAACTCGGCGGCGGCGGCCGCGTCCGCCGGCCGCGCGCCCGCGTCGGCCAGCAGGGTGGCCCCGTCCGGGAGCGACTCCAGGGCTGCGACCTCCTCGGGCGTGGGCGGGTCGATCCCGACCCGCAGCTCCTCGGGGAGCCGGCCGTCGGGTCGCGGCAGCACCTGGGCCAGCGCGGCGTGCAGGGCGTGGAAGGCGTTCAGCGCCGCGCCGCCGAAGAGCCCGGAGTGGGCGATCCGCTCGCCGGTGCGGACCTCGAGCGTCGCGAAAACGATCCCGCGCGTCGCGACCGTGACGGCCGGCGTCTGGGGGTCGAGCATCGCGGTGTCGAAGACGAGCGCGCAGTCGGCGCCGCGGTCGTCGGCCAGCACCCAGGCGTTGACGTCGTCGGTCCCGGACTCCTCGGCGCCCTCGATCAGCACGCGCACGTGGACGTCGAGCTCGCCGGCCTCGGCCATCGCGCAGGCGACGTGCAGGAGCGGCAGGAAGTTGCCCTTGTCGTCGCACGCGCCGCGCGCGTAGAGCCGCCCGTCGCGGATGTCGGGCTCGAACGGCGGCGTCGTCCACAGCGCCTCGTCGCCCGGATCCTGGACGTCGTAGTGGCCGTAGATCAGCATGGTGGGTGCGTCCTCGCGTCCCGCCCGCAGCTCTCCCACCACCAGCGGGGCGCCGCCGGGCGTGTCCACCAGCTCGCAGCTCCCGCCCGCGTCGAGCACCCGCCGCTGCGCCCAGCGCGCGGCCTCGAGCAGCGCGGCGTCGTTGCGGGCGCCCGCCGAGACCGACGGGATCCGCAGCCACTCCGAGGCCTCGTGGATCAGCGCGTCGAGCTCGTCGGAACTTCTCCCTCTGGGAGAATGTTCCCCGGAACCTCTTCCTCTGGAAGAGTGTTCCGCGTCGAGCTCGTCGGAACTTCTCCCTCTGGGAGAATGTTCCCCGGAACCTCTTCCTCCGGAAGAGTGTTCCGCACTCACTTGATGACGGCGAGCGTGTCGCCGCTCGCCACGGCGGCGCCCTCGGTGATCGGGAGCTCGGCCACCGTGCCGGCCTTGTGGGCGGTGATCTCGTTCTCCATCTTCATCGCCTCGATGATGCAGATCAGCGCGCCCTCCTCGATCGTGGCGCCCTGCTCGACCAGCACCTTGAAGACGTTGCCCTGGAGCGGCGAGGTGAGCGTGTCGCCCGAGGCGCCGCCGCCGCTCGACTTCCGCTCGCGGCGCGGGGCCGGGCGGGCGGCGGCCGCCGCCGGCGCGGCCCCGTTGGGGGTCGCTGCCTCGCCGCGGACCTTGACGT
>DASTIC010000251.1:0-28735 GCA_035717845.1 Solirubrobacteraceae bacterium | reverse complement strand
ACATGTCGACGAACAGCGTGCCGGGGCGGGCGCCCTCGAGCGCGCCGTCCGCGCCGAGCAGCAGCGCCTCGACCTGCTCGCCGTCGACGACCATGGTGATCACGACGTCGCTGTGCTCCGCGACCTCGCGGGGGCTCGCCGCGGCGCGGCCGCCGTGCTCGGCCGCCCACGCCTCGGCGGTCTCGCGCGTGCGGTTGTAGACCGTCACGTCGAAGCCGGCGCGGCGCAGGGTCGCGGCCTGCCGCGACCCCATGATGCCGAGCCCGATGAAGCCGATCGCCTCCGCCACCGCCGGGAGGCTACCGTCACGCGGCGAGCGGAACCTCCTCGGGCTCCGCGAGGTGCTGGTGCGACGGGCAGTAGCCGTTGTGGGGCAGCGGAGTGCGCTGGCACGGCGTCCCGCGGCGGGTCGTCGCCCGGCACTCGATCCGGTTGCCTTCGATGTCGTAGCCGCTGAGCGGCATCGACGAGAAGTACTCCTTGGCGAAGCTCATGTAGCGGTCGACCACGAGGTAGGCGCGGTGCTGGGCCGACATCGGGAAGTAGATCCGGATGTCGTTGAACAGCGTCTTGGTCGGCTTGGCGAAGTAATGCCAGTCCGTGGCCAGGCGGTGGACGGCGGCCTCACACGCCCGCAGCACACACTCGTGGTTGGACGGGCCGCAGTGGCCCGGCCTGTCCTCGAGGATGTCGGGCGCGAGCTCTCGATAGATGGAACGGCTGAAGCGGTACATGCGTTCTCCCCTTCGGAACCTCTCGCGCTGAACTGGGCTCCCCCCAAGGAAACCCGGATCGGGCACTGATAACCGATAACGTTCAATTTGGAACCTGCAAACTGTTGTCTTCCGGTTAAGCGCGAACCCGTGTTCGCTTTCGCCGGTTGCGTGGCAAAACCTTCTATGACCAGGCTTCGAGCCGCGGCTCGGCGGTTCCGGCGTCGATCACCGTGTGCCGGCCGTCGAGCCGGGGGTCGCGCTCCGGGAACTCCGTGCGCGCGTGAGCGCCGCGGGTCTCCTCCCTGAACAGCGCGCTGCGGGCGACCAGGCGGGCGAGCGGGTGCGGGTCGGCGAGCAGCCACCGCAGACCCTCCGCGTCGCGCTCGAGCCCGGCGTCGCGCCACATCGCCTTCCGGGTGTCGCGCGTGGGGGCGACCGCCACCGGTGCGGCCGGCGCGGGGGCGAGCGGCTCGCCGGCGGCCGGCTCGTCGAGCCCGCGCAGCGCCGCCCGGCCGCCGAACACGAAGCACTCCGTGAGCGAGTTGGAGGCGAGCCGATTGGCTCCGTGGAGGCCGGTGCAGGCGCATTCGCCGACCGCGTAGAGGCCCGGGACCTGCGAGCGGCCGTGGAGGTCGGTCACGATCCCGCCCATCACGTAGTGGCTCGCGGGAGCGACCGGCACGAGCTCGGTCGCGGGGTCGAGCCCGGCCTCGCGCAGGGCCGTGACGACGTTGGGGAAGCGCGCCGGGTCGACGCCCCGCATGTCGAGGCTCACGAAGCTCACGTCCTGGTCGGCGAGCGTGCGGAAGATCGCGCGGGCGACCTCGTCGCGCGGCGCCAGCTCGTCCACGAAGCGCTCGCCGGCGGCGTCGTGCAGCGTCGCGCCTTCGCCGCGCACCGCCTCCGAGATGAGGAAGCCCTCCCGCCCCTTCACGCCCACGACCGCGGTGGGATGGAACTGGGCGAACTCGAGGTCGGCGAGGGCAGCCCCGGCGGCGCGGGCGAGCAGCAGGCCCGGGCCGAACGACCCCGGCGGGTTGGTGGTGCGCGACCACAGCGCGGCGGCCCCGCCGGTGGCGAGGATCACGGCGCGGGAGCGCAGGGTGCGGCCGTCCTCGAGCCGGACGCCCGCGGCGCGCCCGCCGGTGGTCGTCGCGACGCCGGCGGCACGGGCGCCCTCGTGCACCTCGATCGCGGGGCTCTCGGCGACCACGGCCGAGAGCTGGCGCAGGATCCGCCGGCCGGTGGCGCTCCCTCCGGCGTGCACGACGCGCCGCACCCCGTGGCCGCCCTCGAGGCCGAGCGCGACGTTGCCCTGGCGGTCGGCGTCGAAGCGGACCCCGAGCTGCTCTAGGTCGCGGAAGCGGGCGGCCGCCTCATCGGCGAGCACCCGGGCGGCGGACTCGCGCACCAGCCCGCGGCCCGCGGTCAGCGTGTCCTGGAGGTGGCGCTCCGGCGAGTCGTCGACCGAGAGCGCGGCCGCCAGGCCGCCCTGCGCCCAGTACGAGGCCGTCTCGGCCAGCGGACGGGCGGACACGAGGGTGACGCGCGCGCCGTGGCCGGCGGCGACCAGCGACGTGAACAGTCCCGCGGCGCCGGCGCCCACCACGACGAGGTCTGGAGGCCGGGCGTCCACGGACGCCGTACGGTACCGGCGTGCCATCGGTGTGGTTCCGTCACGACGCGTCGCTCGGGCACGACATCCCCGGCCACCCCGAGCGGCCCGAGCGGATCCGCGCGCTGGAGGCGGAGATGGAGCGCCACGCCTGGTTCGGCGCCTCGGTCGTCGACGCGCCGCTGGTGGACCGGGAGCTGCTGACCGCGGTGCATCCCGAGCGATACGTGGCAGCGATCGAGGCCCTGTGCGCGCGGGGCGGCGGGTCGCTCGACCCCGACACCGCGGCGGTTCCCGACACGTGGGAGGCGGCGCTGCGGGCGGCGGGCGGCGCGGCCGCGATGGTCGACGAGCTCCTCGGCGGCGCGGCCGGCGTGGGCGTCTCGGCGCTGCGGCCGCCCGGCCACCACGCCGAGCCGGAGGGGGCGATGGGGTTCTGCTTCTTCGGCAACGCCTCGATCGCCGCCGAGCGGGCGCGCACGGCGCACGGGGTGTCGCGGGTGCTGATCCTCGACTGGGACGTGCACCACGGGAACGGGACCGAGGCGACCTTCGCCGCCGATCCGGGCGTGCTGTTCGTCTCCATCCACCAGTGGCCGCTCTATCCCGGCACCGGCCCGGCGTCGTACGTCGGCGAGGGAGCGGGGGAGGGATACACGGTCAACCTGCCGGTGCCGGGCGGGACTGGCGACGGCGGCTTCCGCTCGTGCGTGGACCACGTCGCCGTGCCGCTGATCGCCGCGTGGCGGCCGGAGCTGGTGCTGATCTCGGCCGGCTTCGACGCCCATCACGCCGACCCGCTCGCGACGTGCCGGGTGACCGAGGCCGGTTTCGCGGGCATGGCGGCTTCGATGCGCCGGGCGGCGGACACGGTCGGCGCTCCGCTGGGGTTGGTCCTGGAGGGCGGCTACGACCTCGGCGCGCTGGCCGGCTCGATGGCGGCGCTCATGCCCGTCCTCGTGGCCGACACGGCGCCGGATCCGGGGCCGGTCGAGCGGCACCCGCTGGCCGACGAGGCGGTGCGACGGCTCGCTCCGTGGTGGGAGCTCTAGGGCGCGGGGCTCGGCGTCGGCGTCGCGCCGCCGGTCGCGCTCTCCGGCACGACGCGGCGGACGTACGCGCCCGCGACCTGACCGGAGAGGTCCTGGCGCGCCTGGTCGGCGGCCCGGCGGCTGTCGTACTGACCTGAGAAGACGACGAAGCGGTCGGGCTCGAGCGAGCTGAAGTCGTTGGAGTCGAGCACGCCGACGGCGATGCCCTGGCCGGCGAGCTCCTCGGCCCGGGCGTCGGCCGCCTCGCGGGTGGCCGACGACTCGAGCACGATCGTCCACGCGGTGGTCCCCGCGGGCCACTCGGCGATCGTGGGCGTCGCGGTCGCCGCCGGCGGGATCGTCGTCGACTCCGGCGTCGGGGCGGGCGTCGCTGCCGCGGTGGGCACCGGCGTGGCCGCGGCGGGCGCGACCTGCTCGGCGTCGTCGGCCAGCTCGACCAGCGCGAGCACGACCGCGATCACCGCAATCGCGAGCAGCGTCCCGACGAGCAGCACCGGTCCGCGCCAGCTCGGCGGTGGAGCGATCGTCATCCCGACCTCCGAGCCGCAGCTCAGGCACCACTCCTGGTCGGGGGTCAGGCTCGATCCGCAGCGCGGGCACCGCCGCGGCTCGGCCACCGCCTCGGTCGGCGCCGGATCGGGAGTCTGCACCGCGCTCACTGCGGCTCCCTCCGGCCCTCGACGGACGTCACGGCCTCACCCTCGCGAGGCGTGGGATCTCCGTCGGGTGCCGCTGCGGGCTCGTCCGCGGCCACGGGCTTCGCTTCGGCCGCGGGCTTCTCCTCCGCCGCGGGTGCGCCGGTCTCGGGCTGCACCGCCCGGTCGAACGTGGTCGGCTGGTCGCCGGTGCCGAGCCACTCTCCCGTGACCGCCGCCGGCTTGTCGGCTGCGGGCTCCGGCTCGGCGGCTGCCGGCTCTGGTTCGGCGGGCTTGCGACCGCGCAGGCCGGCCCAGAGCGCGCTCGCCGGGCGGTTCTCCTCGGGCGCGGGTGGGGTGTCGCGCCGGGCGCGCGCCTTGGCGTCGAGCGGTGTGCCGCAGCGCGAGCAGAAGTGGGCGTCGCTGGCGTGCAGCTCGCCGCACTCGGGGCAGGTGCCGCCGATGCCGGGCTCGCGCAGCGTCGTGTCGGGGTGGGGGTCGCCGAGTCGCGTCTCGAGCGCGCGGACCTCGGCGTCGAGCGCCGCGATCCGCTCGGCCTTCGCCTGCTGGAGCCGGCCGTGCGACTGCTCGCCGGACCCGCTCGCCGTGCGGTGGATCTCGTAGGTGAGACCGCCGAGGTCGCGAAGCAGCAGCTCGCGCACCGAGCGCAGGTAGCGGAGTCGGCGCCGCATCCTTCCCCGGCGCGCGCTGGCGGGCGCGTGCTCGAGCTCGGCGGGGTCGACGCCCGCGGGCAGGTCGCGCGCGTGGGACCTCTCGGCCTGCGCCTCGTCCGGCCGGCGCTCGGGGTACTGGCCGGCGATCGGCACCGTGGCGGCCGGTGCGGCGGTCGTCTCGGGCGCCTTCGGCCTGCTCCAGCCGGTCGGGCCGATCGCCCACTCGCGGGTGATCGGATCGGTGGTGTCCGCGAGCACCTGGGTCGGCTGGTCGTCCCCGCCGTGCAGGGGCTGCTCGCCGCCGGCCGTGGCGGGAGTCGCGGTCGGGTCGGAGGACTCGGTCTGGGACCGGTTCTCGTCGGCGGTCGCGGGGCGTCGTGATAGGCGTCGCAGCAGGCCGCTCATGCGCATCGGCAGGGGCAGACGGTGGACGTGCGCCCCGAACCGTCGAGTATAGGATCGCCGCCGCAGGGCACCGTCATACGGAAACCCGCGGGGCGGCTGGTCGGAGCGCTAGCGCCCGGCGACGTCGTGCCACGCGGCGACGACCCGCGCGGCCATCCGGTCGGCCGAGAACAGCGCTGCTCGGGCCTTGCCGTCGAGCCGAGGGTCGTCCTGCTCGGTGACCGCGCGCACGGCGGCGCGCCACGCGGCGGGGTCCCAGGCGGCGCAGTACGCGCCCTCGATCCCGTCCAGCGCGACCGGATGGATCCCGACCGGCGTGCCGAAGGCGGGGACCCCGCACGCGAGCGCCTCGATGACCGACAGCCCGAACCCCTCGGCCTGCGAGGGGACCAGGACGGCGTTGCTGGCGTTGATCCAGTACGGCACCTCGTCGGGCGGGACGTTGCCCATCGTCAGGAGCGTGGTGTCGCCGGCCGCCTCGCGCGCGCGATCGAACCGCTTCAGCGGCCGCGACGGGTCGTGCGGGAACAGCAGGTACGGGCGGTCCGGGTCGAGCCCGAGGCGTTCGCGCGCCTCCCGGCGGTCGATCGGCCGGAACCGGTGGAGGTCGATGCCGACGGGCAGCACGGCGATCCGGCGGCTCGTGCCCGCGCCCCGCAGGTTCGCGCTGAACTCGCGCGAGACCGCCGCGGGCAGCGCGGTGAGGGGCAGGATCGCTCGCGTGAGGCGGTTCGAGCGCGGGTGGAAGAGGTCGTTGCCGTGCAGCGTCACCACCACGGGTCCGAGCCGGGCGGCGACGGCGGGCCAGGCGGTCAGCCCGAAGTGCGCGTGCACGACGTCGAACCGCTCGCGCCTGCCGTACCGGCGCCGCAGCTCCCGCGCCGCCCGCGGGTAGGCGCCGAGGCCGGGCGGGAACGCGAACAGCTCGACCTCCACGTCACCCCGCCGCCGCAGCGCCTCGACCTGGTCGCGGACGAACGAGCCCAGCGCCGGCCGCTCCGGCGTCGGGTACATGTTCGTCACGACGAGGGCGCGCAAGGGCGCCGAGCGTAGTCGGCGCGCACTATCGCCACCGTCCCGGCACACATCTGCAACCCGCGCGTCTAGATCCGCAACCCCTTCCCCCGGAGACTGGCCGCGCCCCACGAGATCGGGGCGCCGGGCCTCGCGGCAGCCGGGGCGCAACGAACGACGAGGGGCACACGATGCGATTCGAGCTCATGGGCCGCGCCCACGCGCGGCTGGCGAACGCCATCGCGCGGAGCGACGGCCAGGGGACGGTGGAGTACGTCGGGCTCGTGCTGCTCGTCGCCGTCCTGATCGCCGGCGTCGTGAAGGCGAGCGGCGGCTTCTCCGACACCGGGATCGCCGAGGCGGTGGTGAAGAAGATCAAGGGCGCGATCGACGGCGTCGGCGAGGGATGAGGGCCGGCTCGCTCAGCGAGCTCCTGGCGGAGGCAGGCGCGGTCGTCGGCGGCGGCGCGGACGTCGCGCTCTACGGGGTGGCGCCGCTGTCATGGTCCTCACCGCCATTCCCCATCATCATCTGGGTCGAGCGCGCGCTTGACGGGTCGCTGCGGCGCCCAGCACGCGACTGACGTTCCTTCGCGAGCGCCTGCCAGACTGCCCGCCGTGACGGGATCGACGACGGCACCCGAGGAGGTACGCCGGCGGCCGGTCGGGGTGTTCGACTCGGGCGTGGGTGGCCTGACGGTGCTCCACGAGCTGCTCGTGCAGCTGCCGGCCGAGGACTTCGTGTACCTGGCGGACTCCGCCCGCTTCCCGTACGGCGGGCGCGACATCGCCGAGCTGGAGGCGTTCGCGCTCGAGGTCGCCGACGAGCTGCTCGCCAGGCAGGTCAAGCTGCTCGTCGTGGCGTGCAACTCGGCCACCGCCGCCGCGCTGCCGGCCCTTCGCGAGAGGCTCCGCCAGACCACGCTCGGGATCGACGTGCTCGGCGTCGTGCAGCCGGGGGCCGTGCAGGCCGTGGCGGCGACCCGCAACGGGCGCGTCGGGCTCCTCGCCACCCCCGCGACGGTGGCGAGCGGCGCCTACGCCAGCGCGATCGCCGCCGCCGACCCGTTCGTCCGGCTCACCTCGGTCGCCTGCCCCGACCTCGCTGCGATCATCGAGGCCGGGTTCCCCTTCGACCAGCACGTGGTCGACACCGTGCGCGAGTACTGCGCGCCGCTCCGCGCGGCCCGCGTGGACACGGTGGTGCTGGGCTGCACCCACTATCCGCTCGTGCGGCCCATGCTCCAGCGGATGCTCGGGCGCAGCGTGAACATCGTCGTCTCGGGCGACCCGCTCGCCCACCAGGTCGAGCACGTCCTCGGCGCCCGCGGCCTCGCCAACCCGCGAACGGACGGCGAGGGCGAGTACTCGTTCCTGTGCACCGGCGACGCCGAGGCGTTCCGCACGCTGGGGACCCGCTTCCTCCAGCTCCCGCTCGCCGCCGTCGAGCCGCTGACCCTCGAGGGCACCCACGCGCTCGCGACCGGAGGCCCGCGATGACGGTCGAGCGCGCCGGCGGGCGGGCGAACGACGCCCTGCGGCCGACCACGATCGAGCCCGGCTTCGTGCGGACGGCGACCGGGTCGGCGCTCATCTCGGCCGGGGAGACGCGCGTGATCTGCACGGCCTCCGTGCAGGAGTCGGTGCCGCGCTGGCTGGCCGGCAAGGGCCGCGGCTGGCTCACGGCCGAGTACGGGATGCTGCCCGCCTCGACCGGCGACCGCAAGCAGCGCGACGTCTCCAAGGGCCGCCCCGACGGCCGCACGGTCGAGATCCAGCGGCTGATCGGGCGCTCGCTGCGCGGTGTGGTCGACTTCGGGACCCTCGGGGAGCGGACCGTGTACGTCGACTGCGATGTGCTCCAGGCCGACGGCGGCACGCGCTGCGCGTCGATCACCGGCGGCTACGTCGCCCTGGAGCTCGCCTGCCGCGCCCTGCTCGACGGCGGCAAGCTGGCCCGCTCGCCGCTGACGGGCAGCGTCGCCGCCATCTCGTGCGGGATCGTCGAGGGCACGCCGCTGCTCGACCTCGACTACCCCGAGGACTCCTCGGCGGAGGTCGACGCCAACGTCGTGATGACCGGCGAGGGAGGGCTCGTCGAGGTCCAGGCCACGGCCGAGCGTACGCCGCTCTCACGCGCCCACCTCGACGACCTGCTGGCGCTCGCCCAGGGCGGCATCGACGAGCTGAGAGCGATCCAGGCGTCCGCCGTCGCATAGCGTGCGGCTGCTCCTCGCCACCCGCCACGACCACAAGCTCCGGGAGTTCGGCCGGCTGCTCCCCACGCTCGAGCTCGACCCGCTGCCCGACGGCCTGCCGAGCCCCGTCGAGGACGGTGACAGCTACGCCGCGAACGCGCTGATCAAGGCCCGCGCGGCGTCGAGGGCCACCGGCCGGCCCGCGATCGCCGACGACTCCGGGATCGAAGCCGAGGCGCTCGACGGCGCGCCCGGCGTCCGCAGCGCGCGCTTCGCGGGTAAGTCCGCCACCGACGCGGAGAACCTCGCCAAGCTGCGGGCGAGCGCGCCGCCGGGTTCGCGCGTCCACTACGTGTGCGCGATCGCCCACGTCGACCCGCACGGCCCCGAGCACGTCTTCGAGCGCACGGCCAGCGGCACCGTCGCGCCCGAGCCGCGCGGCGACGGCGGGTTCGGCTACGACCCGCTGTTCGTGCCCGACGACGATCCCGCCGGCCGCACGATGGCCGAGCTGTCCGACGAGGAGAAGGACGCGATCTCCCATCGCGGCCGGGCCGCCCGCGCGCTCGCCGAGTGGCTGCGGGCATGAGAGGCGCGCGCACGCGCGCGGCGGCCGTCTCGATCGGCTCCAACGCCGCGCTGATCCTGCTCAAGCTGATCGCGGGCGCGGTCACGGGCTCGGTGGCGATCCTGACCGAGGCGATCCACTCGAGCGTCGACCTCATTGCCTCCCTGATCGCCTTCTTCTCCGTCCGCCAGGCGGAGGAGCCGGCCGACGAGGGGCACCGCTACGGGCACGAGAAGTTCGAGAACGTCGCCGCGGCCGGGGAGGGCGTGCTGATCCTCGTCGGCTCCGGGGTGATCGTCTACGCGGCGGTGCGCAGCCTGGTGCGCGGCCCGGAGCTGGACACGCTCGGCTTCGGGATCGCCGTCCTCGCGTTCTCGACGGCCGCCAACCTCGTGGTCTCCACCTGGCTCTATGCGAGAGCGCGCGACACCCAGTCCGCCGCGCTCGAGGGCGATGCCGCCCACCTGCGAACCGACGCCTACACCTCAGCCGGCGTGCTCGTCGGCCTCGCGCTCGTGCACTTCACGGGCGCGGAGTGGCTCGACCCGGCCGTCGCGCTGATCATCGCCGCGGCGATCGTCGCGACCGGCCTGCGGCTCGTCGCCCGCTCGTGGGCCGTGCTCGTCGACGAGGCGCTGCCGCCGGAGGAGCTGGCCGCGATCCGCGCGGCGATCGAGGAGTTCGCGCCGCGCGGCATCGTCGGCTTCCACCAGCTCCGCACCCGCCGCGCGGGCGCACGCCGCTACGTCGACCTCCACGTCCAGTTCCTCAGCGGCACGACGCTCGAGGACGCCCACGGCACTGCGCACGCCCTCCAGGACGAGATCACGCGGCGGCTCCCGGGAGGCACCGACGTGCTGATCCATCTCGAGCCCGAGGACAAGGTGCGGCCGGACTAGGCCTGAGCTCGGGGCGAACATCAACTGCGCTGGGTAGGGAGACGGGAGCCTGGCCGCCGCGAGGGTGCATTTCGTCCACGTCGCAATAGCCGCTCGCGTGAGGTGTGCGAAATGCACACCAGAGGAGCACAACGTCCACCTCACGGGCCGAACAGGCGTGAGGTGTGCGAAATGCACACACGCCCGTCCCCTCACCCTCCCTACCCAGCCGCCGTTGACGTTGACGTTCGCCGGCGGAGACCGTCCGTCACCGCAGGTTGATCGCCGCCGCCAGCGACACTGCGAGCACGACCCCCGCGTAGCCGTAGTAGTCCGAGAGCAGCAGGATGAGGGCCGCCACGAGACAGATGACGACCGTGACGAGCCAGGCGATGCGGGGAAGCGGCACGGTGTGGCTATTCTCGCGGACGGTCCATGAGCCCTGCCTCGACCCCCCGCCCGTGAGCTCCGGCGCGGCTCTCACCCCGGCGCTCGCGCTCGACTACCTGCGCGAGCTGTCGGCCGACATCCGCACCGGCGTCGTGCTCGGCGCGGACGGCGAGCTGCTGGCCGGCGACGAGGCGCTCGCCGATCCGGCCCGCGACCTGTTCGCCAGCGCCGGGGACGCGACCGAGCTCCAGGTCGTCACCCGCGACGGGGACGTCTTCGCGGCCCGCTCGGACCGCCACCAGATCGCCGTCGTCACCGGCCGCTTCGCCCTGCCGTCGCTGATCCGCTACGACCTCAAGCTCGTCCTCGCCGACCTCGAGGGCGCCGAGCGCCCGGAGGCTCCGTGATCCCGAAGCGCAAGCCCACCGCGCCTCGGCCGCGCGGCGCGGTCGGCAACGTGGCCGCCTCGATCGCCCGCCGCAAGGCCGCCCGAGAGCCCCGCGTGGTGCTGACCGAGCGCGGCGGGCACCTGCGCACGCTCGATCCGTCAGACCCCGCGGCCGAGCCGCTCCTGGACGCCGCGGAGCGGCTGATTTCGGCGGCGCAGCGTGGTTCTGGCGCCTAAATCGGGCCCCCGGTTCGCCGCAAATTGCGGGAAAAGTCCCGATTTGGCTCTAGAGCGTCCGATCTCGGTGTTACCTTCGCCCGGGTCATCCAGATGCCCCCGGCCTCGCCGGGGGAACAAGGAGGAAGTCACATGGCCAGCAAGTCGGAGTTCGTCGACAAGGTCGCGTCAGAGACCGGCCTGAGCAAGAAGGACGCCGGTGCTGCGGTTGATGCCGTCATCAGCACGATCGAGGGTGAGCTCAAGTCGGGTGGGGAGGTCTCCTTCACCGGCTTCGGCAAGTTCCACGTCGCCCAGCGCGGCGCCCGCGAGGGCCGCAACCCGCGCACGGGGGAGACGATGACCATCGCCGCGAGCCGCGTGCCGCGCTTCACCGCCGGGTCGGGCCTTAAGAAGGCCGTCAAGTAGCCGGCGCAGGAGACTCCGTGTCGGGCGCCGGCGAACCGTCGCCGGCGCCCGCACCGGCCTCCTTCGGGGACCGGCTCGCGGCCGCCGTCGCGCGCCGCGAGTCGCAGATCGTCCTCGGGATCGACCCGGATCCCGCCCGCCTGTGGCCGGAGGCGCTCGTCCGCACCTCCGAGGCGCGAGCGAACCTCGCACAGGCCGTCTCGGCCGCACACGAGAGCGCCCGCGCCGTGCTCGCGGCTGCCACCCCGGCCCCCGAGGGCAACGGTTGGCCCGCCTCCACCGGCGCCGAGCCGCCGCGGCCGCCCGCGCTCGAGGCCGCGGCCGCCGTGCTCGCCCACTGCCTCGCGCTGATCGACGCCGCAGGCCCGGCCTGCGTCGCCGCCAAGCCGCAGCTCGCGTGTTTCGAGCGGCTCGGCTTCGCTGGGGCGCTCGCGCTCGAGGCCGTCTGCGAGGCGGCCCACGCCACCGGTTTGCTCGTGCTTGCCGACGGCAAGCGCGGCGACGTCCCGGTCACGGCGACCGCCTACGCCCAGGCGCTCACCGGCCGCACGCCCTCGCCGTTCGGCGCCGTCCCCGGGCTCGGCGTGGACGCCCTGACGGCGAACCCGCTGCTCGGCCGCGACGCGCTCGAGCCGCTCGTGAGCGGGGCCCGCGCGGCGGGAGCCGGCGTCTTCGTGCTCGTCCGCACCTCCAACCCCGGGGCCGCCGACCTGATGGACCTGCCGCTCGCGGGGGGCGAGCCGCTGTGGGAGCACCTGGCGGCGCTCGTCACCGAACTCGGGCGCGCGGGCAGCGCCGGCATCTCCGACGTCGGGGCGGTCACCGGCGCGACCGCGCCCGAGCACCTCGCGCGCATGCGCGAGCTGATGCCGACCGCGCCGTTCCTGCTCCCCGGCGTCGGCGCCCAGGGGGGCGACGTCACCGCGCTCGCTCCCGCCTTCGCGCCCGGCCGCGCGGGTGGCCTCGTCACCGCCTCGCGGTCGATCGCGCAGGCCCACGAGGCGGCCGGAGGCAACCCGCACGCGGCCGCTCGCGCCGAGGCCGAGCGCCTCCGAGACGCCGCTTGGAACCTCGTCTGAGAGCGCCGGGGCCACCGCTATCATCGGGCACTGATGGCCGGTCGCAGCCCCGCGCGGTTCCTGGCGCCGCTCGCGCTGGTGGCCTTCACGATCGCGCTCTTCCTCATCGTCACCGGCTCGAACGACACGGAGACGGAGAGCGGCCCGAACCGCACGTCGGAGACGCGGCCCGCCGCCTCGCCGAAGGGCAAGGGCACGAACGGGCGTCCCGGCCGGCGGCGCTACACCGTCAAGCCGGGCGACACGCCGTCGTCGATCGCCGAGAAGACCGGCGTGCCGCTCGCGGACATCCTGCGCCTGAACCCCGACCTGGACCCGCAGGCCCTGAGCCCCGGCCAGCGGCTCAAGCTCCGCCAGTGAGCCGGCTGAGCTTGGGGGCCTGTCCAAGAACCCCGCCACGTCCGGGCCGGATCTTCTTGGACAGACCCCCGGCGGCGATCGCCCTGGCGGTCGCCATCCTCCTCCTCGCCCTCCCGGCGGGCGCCGCGGCACGCGACTGCCCCGCCGAGATCCGCGCGCCGTACGCGGTCGTGCTGGAGCAGTCCACGGGCGAGGTCGCGTGCGAGCGCGGAGCCGACGCGCGGAGGCCGGTCGGGTCGGCGGTCAAGCTCATGACCGCGCTCGTCACGCTCGAGCGCGCCGAGCTCGACGACACCTTCCGGGCCTCGAGCTACCGACCGGCGCCCGCCGAGTCCCGCATCGGCCTCATGCCCGGGGAGCGGATGAGCGTCCGCGACCTGCTGACCGGCCTGCTCGTCGCCTCCGGCAACGACGCCGCGATGACGCTCGCCGAGGGCGTCGCCGGCTCCGAGCGCGCCTTCGTGCGGCTGATGAACCGCCGCGCGCGTGAGCTGGGGCTCGCCAACACCCGCTACGGCAATCCGATCGGGCTCGACGAGCCGAGCGCGTACTCGAGCGCGCGCGACCTCGCCACGCTCGCCCTCCACCTGCGGCGGACGCGGCCGTTCTTCCGCCGCGTCGTCGACCAGCCGCGGGTGACGCTCACATCCGGCGCCCAGACGCGGACGCTCGCCAACCGCAACACGCTCGTGGGGGGCGTCGACTGGGTGAACGGCGTCAAGACCGGCTACACGCAGCAGGCGGGCGACGTGCTCGTCGGCTCCGGCCGGCGCCGGCGGATCCAGGTCATCTCCGCCGTGCTCGACGAGCCGAGCAAGGCCACGCGCAACGCCGACACGCTGGCGCTGCTGAGCTTCGGGACCCGGCAGTTCTCCCGCATCGCCGTCGCGCCCGCCGGCACGCGGGTGGGGGTGCGGGTGCCGATCCGCTATCGCCCCGGCGCCGAGCTCGAGCTCGTAATCGGCCGCAACAGCGAGCGCACCGTCATCCCGCGCGGCCGCCGCGACCTCGTGACCATCCAGGCGGGGCCGGGACCGTCCGAGGTCCGGGGCCCGATCGCCGAGGGGCAGGAGCTCGGCCGCGCCGTCGTGCTGCGCGACGGGCGCGCGATCGCCACCGTGCCGCTCGTGGCGGCCGGCGCGGTGCCCGAGGCCGGGCTGGCGCAGCGCACCAAGTCCTGGTTCACCAAGCCGGCGGCCGTCATCCTCGCGTTCGCCGTGCTGGGCGGTACGGTGCTCCTTGCCCGGAGGCGCCGGCGACCGCGCGGTCCGGACCGCAGGCGCCCCCGCGACGAGGCTCGCGTCGCATGATCATCACGGTCACCCTCAACACGGCCATCGACAAGACCCTCTCGGTCCCGAACTTCCGGCTCGGGCGCCGCCACCGCACCGTCGAGCAGACGACGATGCCGGGCGGCAAGGGCGTCAACGTGGCCCGCGTGCTGAAGACGCTCGGCGCGCCGGTGATCGCCACCGGCCTGACCGGCGGCGCGACCGGCACGCGCATCGTCGACCAGCTGACCCAGCTGTCCGTCCTCAGCGACTTCGTGCGCATCCGCGAGGAGTCGCGCACCAACACCGCGGTGATCGATCCCACGACCGGCGAGCAGACGGAGATCAACGAGCGCGGCCCGAAGGTCTCCGAGCAGGAGTGCGAGCTGTTCGTGGACAAGCTGCTCTACCTGGCGAAGGGCGCGAGCCTCTGCGTGTTCGCCGGGTCGCTGCCGCGGGAGGTCGACATCGACATCTACGCGCGGCTCATCCGGGAGCTGCGCCGCCTCGGGGTCACCACCGTCGTCGACACCGACGGCGACCCGTTGCGCCGCGCGGTCCGCGCCGAGCCGAGCGTGGTCTCCCCGAACGTGCTCGAGGCCGAGGAGCTCGTCGGCCACGAGTTCAACGACGACGAGGACCGCGTGATCGCCGTACGCGAGATGGTGGGCCTCGGCGCGCGTGAGGCGATCATGACGATGCCCGACGGCTGCTTCGCGCAGATGCTCCCGAGCGAGCCGGGCGCCGACCCCGACCTGTACCGCATCGTGGTGCCCGGGGGAGCGGTCGAGCCACGCGCCAGCGTCGGCTCGGGTGACGCGTTCCTGGCCGGCTTCGTCGCCGCCCGCTACGCGGGCAGGCCGACCGCCGAGTGCCTCGCCTTCGGCGTCGCCTGCGGCGCCGAGTCGACCCAGCACCTCGGCGCCGGCCTCGTCGACCCCGACCGGGCCCGGCGCCTGCTCGACGAGATCGAGGTGCAACGTCCGGAATTACCGGCAGAGGTTGGGTAGCCTGTCCGCCCCCGTCCCTAGGATGCTCGAATGGAAGTAGAGATCGGCCGCGGCAAGAAGGCTCGCCGCGCTTACGGATTCGACGACGTCGCCATCGTCCCCTCGCGCCGGACCCGGGACCCGGACGACGTCGACATCACCTGGACGCTCGGGCCGTATCGTTTCGAGCTGCCGCTGCTGGCCTCGGCCATGGACGGTGTCGTCTCGCCCGAGACCGCCGGCATCATCGGCCGGCTCGGCGGGCTGGCCGTCCTCAACCTCGAGGGGATCTGGACCCGGTACGAGGACGCCGAGGGCCTGCTCGAGCGGATCGCGTCGCTCGACCCCGAAGAGGCGACGCGCGAGATGCAGGAGATCTACCTCGAGCCGGTCAAGGAGGAGCTGATCGCGCGGCGGATCGAGGAGATCAAGGCGCACGGCGTGGTGGCGGCCGCGTCGCTGACCCCGCAGCGGGTCGAGCGCTGGCACGAGCTGGCGCTCGAGGCTGGGCTCGACATCCTCGTCATCCAGGGCACCGTCATCTCGGCCGAGCACGTCTCGAGCCAGGGCCACGTGCTCAACCTCAAGGAGTTCGTGCGCGAGCTCCCGGTGCCGGTCGTGCTCGGCGGCTGTGCCAGCTACTCGACCGGCCTGCACCTGATGCGCACCGGCGCCGCGGCGGTGCTCGTGGGCGTCGGTCCCGGCGCCGCGTGCACGACGCGCGGGGTGCTCGGCATCGGCGTGCCGCAGGCGACCGCGATCGCCGACGTGGCGGCCGCCCGCTCCCAGCACATGCTGGAGACCGGCGAGTACTGCCGCGTGATCGCCGACGGCGGGATGCGCAACGGCGGCGACGTCGCGAAGGCGTTCGCCTGCGGGGCCGACGCAGTGATGATCGGCTCCCCGCTCGCGCGCGCGTACGAGGCGCCCGGCCACGGCTTCCACTGGGGCATGGCCACGTTCCACCCGACCCTGCCCCGCGGCGCCCGGGTGCGCACCACCCAGAACGGCTCGCTCCAGGAGATCGTCACCGGCCCGGCGCGCGAGAACGACGGCACGTTCAACCTGATGGGCGCGCTGCGCACCTCGATGGCGACCTGCGGCTACCAGGACATCGCGGAGTTCAACCGGGCCGAGCTGATGGTCGCCCCGGCCCTCCAGACGGAAGGGAAGCAGCTCCAGCGCGATCAGCACATCGGCATGGCGTCGCGCGGTGGGGCGGTCGCGCTTGTCGCCGACTAAGTGGCCCCCGCCACAAGTCCCGCCCTTGGCCGGCGTCACAAGACGCGACTTATGACGGAGACCACTAAGAGCCCGCCCGATTTCGGCACCGCCGGCCACGGGTCGGCGGTTGCCGCCGACCAGCCCGTGTCCGAGCTCGCGCTCGAGCGGGCGGTCGCACACGACGAGGTGCTGGTGCTCGACTACGGGGGCCAGTACTCGCAGCTGATCGCCCGCCGCGTGCGCGAGTGCGGCGTGTTCTCGGAGCTGCTGCCGCACCACGTCGGCGTCGACGAGGTCCGCCGGCGGCGCCCGAAGGGGCTGATCCTGTCCGGCGGCCCCGCCTCCGTCTACGCGCCGGGCGCCCCCCGGCTCGACCCCGAGCTGCTCGAGCTCGGCATCCCCGTGCTGGGCATCTGCTACGGGATGCAGGCGCTGGTGCTGACGCTCGGCGGCCGCGTCGAGGGCGCCGAGGTGGGGGAGTTCGGCCGCTCGACCCTCACGGTGGCCGACCCCGGCCGGCTGCTGGCCGGCACTCCGTCGGAGCAGTCGTGCTGGATGTCGCACCGCGACACGGTGTTCGAAGCGCCGCCCGGTTTCGCCGCGCTCGCCAGCTCGACCGAGTCGCCGGTCGCCGCGGTGGAGGACGTCGAGCGCGGCCTGTACGGGATCCAGTTCCACCCCGAGGTGGTTCACACGCCGTACGGCCAGCAGGTCCTGACCACCTTCCTCGAGGACGTCTGCGGCTGCGCGCGCGACTGGAGCCCGGCCTCGATCATCGACGAGCAGGTCGCGGCGATCCGCGCCCAGGTGGGCGACGGGCGGGTGATCTGCGGGCTCTCCGGTGGCGTCGACTCCTCGGTCGCGGCGCTGCTGGTGCACCGCGCGGTCGGCGACCAGCTGACCTGCGTGTTCGTCGACCACGGGCTGATGCGCCACAACGAGGGCGAGCAGGTGATCGCCGCCTTCCGCGACCACTTCAAGGTCCCGCTCGTGGCCGTCGACGCCGAGGACCGTTTCCTCACCCGCCTCGCCGGGCTCTCCGAGCCCGAGGCCAAGCGCAAGGCGATCGGCGCCGAGTTCATCCGCGTGTTCGAGGAGGAGGCCGCGAAGATCGGCGACGCGCGCTACCTCGTCCAGGGGACGCTGTACTCGGACGTGATCGAGTCGGGCGGCGGCACCGGCGCCGCCACCATCAAGTCCCACCACAACGTCGGCGGCCTGCCCGAGGACCTCGAGTTCGAGCTCGTCGAGCCGCTGCGCGCCCTGTTCAAGGACGAGGTGCGCGCCGTGGGGGCGGAGCTCGGGCTGCCCGAGCGGCTCGTCTGGCGCCAGCCGTTCCCCGGCCCCGGCCTCGCGATCCGCGTGGTCGGCGGCGAGGCGACGAAGGAGCGGCTCGACACCCTGCGCCACGCCGACGCGATCCTCCAGGACGAGATCCGCAAGGCGGGCCTCTACCGCGAGCTGTGGCAGTCGTTCTGCGTGCTGCCGGACATCCGCACGGTCGGCGTGCAGGGCGACGAGCGCACGTACGGCTACGTGGTGGCGATCCGCGCCGTGACGTCCGACGACGCGATGACGGCCGACTGGGCGCGTCTGCCCTACGACCTGCTCGAGCAGATCGCGTCGCGGATGATCAACGAGATCCGCGAGGTCAACCGCGTGGTGCTCGACATCACGAGCAAGCCGCCCGGCACGATCGAGTGGGAGTGAGCGAGCCGCCCGAGCGCGACACGTACGGCCTCTCCGTGCGCGCCAAGGCGCTCGTGGGCGCGCTGATCGGCGTGCTCTACGCGATCGGCATGAGCCTGCGCGGCGAGGTCCTGCCGGGCATCGTCGGCGGCATCCTCGCGGGCATCCTCTGCTTCCTCGTGCTGCGTGAGATCGAGCGCCAGCGCCGCGAGCGCATGCGGCGCTAGACCATTCGTCGAGCGGTGAGCCATCCTCGACCTTCGGCGAGGCGTGGCTGGGCGCGCGCCGCGTTGTGTGCGCCATGAACACACGTCGCGTCGGAAGGGCGGTCGTGACGGCCGCCCTCGCCATCACCTTCGCCGCGCCCGCGGCCGCCTCCGCCGCGAGCCCGCTCGCGGGCTGGTGGCCGATGAACGAGCGGTCCGGCCAGACCGTCTACGACTGGTCCGGCAACGGCAACCACGGCCGGCTGGGCTCGACGCCCGGCGCGGACGACAACGATCCGACCTGGATCAGGGGCGTCTTCAACCTGGGGTCCGCCCTCCGGTTCGACGGCAACGACTTCATCACGATCCCAGACTCGGCGTCGCTGCGCCCCGCGCAGCTGACCGTGTCGGCGTGGTTCCGGGGCGAGCGCACGCCGGGCAGCTTCCGCTACCTCGTCGCCAAGGGCGCCGACGGGTGCGAGGCGAGCTCCTATGCGCTCTACACGTCCGCCTCCGAGGGCCTCGGCTTCTACGTCTACGACGGGACGGCGTGGAAGCGCTCGCCCGAGGCCGGCCCGTCGGTCTGGGACGGCCGCTGGCACCATGCGGCGGGTACGTACGACGGGCAGATGCTGCGGCTCTTCGTGGACGGCGTCGAGGTCGGCAGCGGCACGCCGGCGACGCTCGCGATCGACTACGACCTGCCGGTGACCGATTCGACGCTGGGGACGTACGGCGGCACGTGCGCGCTGCACCTCGTCGGCGACATCGACGGCGTCAGCATCTGGAACCGGGCGCTCCCGGTGGCCGACATCGCGCGCGTCGTGCGCGCGTTCATCGGCGGTCGATAGCCCTCGACGAGGCGCGAGCGGCCGCTAACCTCGGCGGCCGCTTGCCGGTCCCCCTCTTCGACACCAAGAGCCCGCTCGCGCCGCTGCGGGCCCAGATCGACGCGCGGATCGCGGCCGTCGTCGACCGCGGCGCGTTCATCCTCGGCAGCGAGGTGGCGGCCTTCGAGACGGAGTTCGCGGCCTATGTCGGCGCGCGTCACGCGATCGGGGTCGCGAACGGGACCGACGCGCTGACGCTCGCGCTGCGGGCGCTGGGCGTCGGACCCGGCGACGACGTGGTGGTGCCCTCGTTCACGTTCTACGCCTCGGCCGAAGCGATCCCGCCCACCGGGGCGCGGCCGGTGTTCTGCGACGTCGATCCCGACACGTTCTGCGTGACGGCCGAGACGGTTCGTCGCGCGCTGACGCCGCGCACCAAGGCCGTGATCGCCGTGCACCTGTTCGGGAACGTGGCCCCCGTCGCGGAGATCGCAGCCCTCGGGGTGCCCGTCGTGGAGGACGCCGCCCAGGCCGCCGGCTCGCGGTCTCCCGCCGGTCGTCCGGGCGCGCTCGGCGCGATCGCCACCTTCTCGTTCTTCCCGTCGAAGAACCTCGGGGCGTTCGGGGACGGCGGCGCCGTCACCACCCACGACGACCAGCTCGCCGAGACGGTCCGCATGCTGCGCTTCCACGGCTCGCGCGACAAGACGACGTTCGAGCTCGTGGGCCACAACTCCCGCCTCGACGAGCTCCAGGCCGCCATCCTGCGCGTGCAGCTGCCGCACCTCGACGACTGGAGCGAGCGCCGCCGCGCGGCGGGAGCCGGCTACGAGGCGGCCGGCCTGGGCGAGCTCGCCGCCCTCCCGGCGCCCGTCGACGGCGCCGAGCCGGCATGGCACCTGTACGTCATCCGCCACGAGCATGCCGACGCGCTGGCCGCCGCCCTGGGGGAGGCCGGGATCGGCCACAAGGCCTACTACCGCGTGCCGGCGCACCGCCAGCCGGCGATGCGCGAGTGGGCGGCCGGCGCCGAGCTGCCTGCCACGGAAGAGGTGGCGGGCACGCACCTCGCGATCCCGATGAGCCCGGCGCTCACGCGCGAGCAGGTCGACGAGGTCGTCGCGGCTGTGCGAGCCTTCTCGGCATGAGCACGTGCCTGGTCACCGGCGGCGCCGGCTTCCTCGGCTCGCACCTGTGCGACGAGCTGCTGGCGCGCGAGCACCGCGTGATCTGCGTCGACAGCGTCGAGACGGGGTCGCTCGCGAACATCGCCCACATCCGCCGGCCGGAGTTCGTCTACCTCCAGACGGACATCATCGAGCCGTTCTTCGTCGACGAGCCGGTCGACCTCGTGTTCCACTTCGCGTCGCCCGCCTCGCCGATCGACTACCTGCGCCTGCCGCTGCACACCCTCAAGGTCGGCTCCTACGGCACCCACCACGCGCTCGGGCTGGCCAAGCGCCACCGGGCGCGCTTCCTGCTCGCCTCGACCTCCGAGGTCTACGGCGACCCGCAGGTGCATCCCCAGCCGGAGACCTACTGGGGCCATGTGAACCCGATCGGCCCGCGCGGCGTCTACGACGAGGCCAAGCGCTACGCCGAGGCGCTGACGATGGCGTACCACCGCCAGCAGGGCGTCGACACCGCGATCGTGCGGATCTTCAACACGTACGGGCCTCGGATGCGCCCCCACGACGGCCGTGCGATCCCGACCTTCCTGCGCCAGGCGCTCCAGGACCGGCCGATCACCGTGTTCGGGGACGGCTCGCAGACGCGCTCGTTCTGCTTCGTCAGCGACCTCGTGGACGGGATCATCCGGCTCGCCGAGTCCGAGACCCACCAGCCGGTCAACATCGGCAATCCGAACGAGTTCACGCTGCTGGAGCTGGCCGAGACCGTCATCGAGCTCACCGGCTCGCGCTCCCAGATCGTCCACGAAGCGCTTCCCACCGACGACCCCAAGGTCCGCCAGCCGGACATCACGCTCGCCCGTCAGCTGCTGGGGTGGGAGCCCCGTACCGAGCTCCGGGAGGGCCTGCGGCGCACGCTCGACGAGTCCGGGGTCGAGGCTCTCACCGGCGCCGGCCGCAGCTAGCTGGCGCGATCCCAGCTGAGCAGCGAGGGCAGCGGGTCGATCGCGCTGCCGCCGGTGTACCAGCCGGGGGCGGTCCACGTCTCGAAGTGCAGGTGGCAGCCGCTGGCTCGGCCGGTCTGGCCGACGTAGCCGAGGAGCTGGCCGGTGCGCACGCGCTGCCCGTCGCGCACGAGCGCGGCGTCGCGCAGGTGCATGTAGGCGTAGTCCATGCCTGTCTTGTAGCCGTCGATCACGAGGTAGTGCCCCGCGCGGGCGTGGTACTGCTTGGCCTCCACCCTGCCGCCGCGGGCGGCGACGAGCGGCGTGCCGCAGGCGGCGAAGACGTCCTGGCCCTGGTGGCCGCGCCCGCCGCCGAAGCGGGCGGCGAACTCGCCGAAGTAGTGCGGGCCGCGGACGGGGAACTCGTGGCGCAGGAACTGGAAGGCGGCGGGATCCGGCTCGCTCGTGCCGGCCCGGGCGCTCTCGGCGCGCACGCCTGAGGCATTGACCGCGGTGGCGCGGAACGTGTAGCTGCCGGGCCGCAGGACGCTGGTGCCCACGAGCCCGTTCCAGCTCAGCGTCTGGCGCTGCTCGGGCGCCACGGCGCCGACGTCCCACCTCCGCAGCACCGTGCCGTCGCTCGGCCGGACCAGCTCGATCGCCACGTCGGCGGGCCCGTCGCCGTGCACGACGTAGGAGACGCGCGCCGTGTTGCGGGCGTCGAAGAACGCGCGCCGGGCGTGCGCCTGGATCTCGACGCTGGGCGCGCGGGCGGCCAGCAGCGTCGACCCCGACGTCCCAAGCGCAAGCGGCACGGCGCTTGCCGCGGACTCGAACCCGTCCCGGTCGGCCACGAGGAGCGGGCCGGCCGCGGCAGCGAGCGGCACGCGGACGTCGACCCGGGTCCGGCTGCGCTTCAGCGGAGCCGCCGTGACATCGTCGGCGCTGCCCTCGGCGCCGAGGAAGACGACCTCGTACGCGCGCCCCAGGTAGCGACCGCGGAGCCGCAGTACCGATCCGGTGGCCGCCGTCTGGCGGTCCTGGCAGCGACGCACGCAGGCCCAGCGCTCCAGCACGGGCGAGGGTCGAGCCACGATCCCGGGTGGCGGCGGGGAGGAGGTCGGCGCGCTCGTGGGCCGGTCGGCCGAGGTCGGAGGGCTCGGCGGGACGGACGAGCCGCCGGTGCCGTCCTGGGCGGACGCGGGGGCGACGCTGAGCGACAACGCGATGCCGACGGCATATGCGATTGTGCGCCAACGGTGACCCGTGGCCATCCCCCGATGGGCCATGCGCTCCTGCTGGATTGGTGGCCTGCGGGGTTAGCTGACGGGCTCGCGCGTCCCCACGCGCTACCAGGCGGCAATGCCTGGATTCGCCCCAGATCATCGGGTCCCCCGTTCCGCCCGTCCCAGGCGGATTCGGCCGACATGTGTGGAACGGGCGGCAGTATATGCAGGTCTGCCGGACGCTGCGTCGCGCCGCAACCCTGCCCGATCGGGGGGCGCGGAGAGCAGAGGCCGATCCATACCGTGGCCCCGTGGGCCGACCCCGGCTTCGATTGACGTTCCTCGCGACGGCGATTGCGGCCGTGGCCTCGCTCGCGAGCGCCGCGTCCCCTGCGCTGGCCGCGCCGTGCGACGTGCCGGTCACCAACCCCGTCGCCTGCGAGAACACCAAGGCCGGCAACCCTGCGAGCGAATGGGATGTGAGCGGCTCCGGCTCCGCCTCGATCCAGGGCTTCGCCACAGACATCAGCGTCGACCAGGGCGGGACGGTGTCGTTCAAGGTCGACACCCCCGCGACCGCCTACCGGATCGACATCTACCGCATGGGCTACTACGCGGGCATGGGCGCCCGCAAGGTCGCGACCGTGCGGCCCACGGTCCTGCTCCCGCAGAACCAGCCCAACTGCGTGACCACCGCCACCACCGGCCTCATCGACTGCGGCAACTGGGCGGTGTCGGCGCTCTGGATCGTGCCGAACGACGTGGTCTCGGGCATCTACCTGGCCAAGCTGGTGCGCGAGGACGGGACCGCGGGATCGAGCCACATCCCCTTCATCGTCCGCGACGACGACGGGCGGTCCGACCTCCTCTTCCAGACCTCGGACACGACCTGGCAGGCCTACAACGAGTACGGCGGCAACTCGCTCTACACCGGCTCGCCCGCCGGCCGCGCCTACAAGGTGAGCTACAACCGGCCGTTCACCACGCGCGGCACCGCGCCCGAGGACTGGGTGTTCAACGCCGAGTACCCGATGGTGCGCTGGCTCGAGCGCAACGGCTACAACGTCTCGTACACGACCGGCGTCGACAGCGATCGACTGGGAGGCGAGCTGCTCGAGCACCGGGCGCTGCTCTCGGTCGGGCACGACGAGTACTGGTCGGGCGGCCAGCGCGCGAACTGGGAGGCGGCGCGCGCCGCGGGCGTGCACATGGCGTTCCTCAGCGGCAACGAGGTGTTCTGGAAGACCCGCTGGGAGAACAACTTCCGGACGCTGGTCTCCTACAAGGAGACGCACGCGAACGCGAAGATCGATCCACAGCCGGGGGTGTGGACCGGTACGTGGCGCGACCCGCGGTTCAGCCCTCCGGCCGACGGCGGTCGCCCGGAGAACGCGCTGACCGGCCAGCTGTTCACCGTCAACGACGGCGCCACGACCGCGATCCGCGTGCCGGCCGCCGACGGCAAGATGCGCCTCTGGCGCAACACGACGATCGCCACGCAGGCCGCCGGCACGACGGCCACGCTGCCCACCGGCACGCTCGGCTACGAGTGGGACGAGGACATCGACAACGGGCACCGGCCCGCGGGCTCGTTCCGGATGTCGACGACGACCGTCACCGGCGCCCCCGTGCTGACCGACTACGGCTCGACCTTCGGCAGCGGAACCGCGACCCATAACCTGACGCTCTACAAGGCGCCGAGCGGCGCGCGGGTGTTCGGCGCCGGGACGGTCCAGTGGGCCTGGGGGCTCGACTCGAACCACGACCGCGGCAGCGCGGCTGCCGACGTCCGCATGCAGCAGGCCACGGCGAACCTGCTGGCCGACATGGGCAGCCAGCCCGACACGCTCCAGACGGGCCTGACCGCGCCCACGCCCACGTCCGACGCGACGGCTCCCACCTCGACGATCACGTCGCCGGCCAACAACGGCTCCGTCCAGCCGGGCAGCCAGGTCACGATCAGCGGCACCGCGTCCGAGGCGGGCGGCGGGGTCGTGGGCGGCGTCGAGGTCTCGACCGACAACGGGCTGACGTGGCATCCGGCCTCCGGCCGTGACAACTGGACCTACACGTGGACGGCCGGCTCGTCGGGCACCTACACGCTGCGCAGCCGGGCCGTCGACGACAGCGGCAACCTCGAGACACCGGGCCCCGGGGTGACGGTGACGGCCGGGAGCGGCAACCAGGCGTGCCCGTGCAACATCTGGGCCCCGAGCACGACGCCCGCCAAGCCCGCCGAGACCACCGACAGCAGCGCGGTCGAGGTCGGCGTCAAGTTCCGCGCGACGACCGCGGGCCGCATAGCGGGCATCCGCTTCTACAAGGGCTCCACGAACACCGGCACCCACGTCGGCCACCTCTGGACCCGCACCGGGACCCTGCTCGCCACCGTCACGTTCACGAACGAGACGGCCACGGGTTGGCAGGAGGCCCGGTTCGCGACGCCGGTCGACGTCACGCCGGGCGTCACGTACATCGCGTCCTACCACGCGCCGAACGGCAACTACGCCAGCAACATCGACTACTTCCTGTCGACCGGCGTCGACAGCGGCCCGCTGCGTGCCCTGCGCGACGGGGAGGACGGCGGCAACGGCCTCTACGAGTACGGGCCCAGCGGCACGTTCCCGGCCAGCACCTGGCGCTCCGAGAACTACTGGGTCGACGTGGTGTTCGAGACCGGCGTCGACACCACGGCTCCCCAGATCACGTCGGTGAGCCCCGGTCGCGGGGCGACGAACGTGGCCGCATCGGACAACGTCAGGGCGACGTTCAGCGAGGGGATGACCGCGACGACGGTCAACGCCAACACTGTCGTCCTGCGGGACCCGGCCGGCGCGACGGTCCCAGCCAGCGTGACCTACGACGCCGCCAGCCAGACCGCGACGCTCGACCCGACGGCCGCCCTGGCGGCCTCGACGACCTACACGGCGACCGTCAAGGGCGGCTCCGCCGGGGTGAAGGACGTCGCGGGCAACGCCCTGGCCGCTGACGACACCTGGACGTTCACCACCCGTGCGGCTTCTCAGTTCGGCTGCCCGTGCAGCATCTGGGCGCCCTCCGCGACGCCTTCGCGCACCGACTCCGACACCGGCTCGGTCGAGATCGGGGTGAAGTTCCGCGCGGAGGTCGACGGGTTCATCACCGGGCTGCGCTTCCACAAGAGCACGGCCAACACCGGCACCCACGTCGGGCACCTGTGGACGCGTACCGGGCAGCTGCTGGCCACGGCGACGTTCACCAACGAGACCGCGAGCGGCTGGCAGCAGGTGAGCCTCTCCACACCGGTCGCGGTGACCGCGAACACGACCTACGTCGCCAGCTACCACGCGCCGAACGGCCGGTACTCGGTCAACAGCAGCCAGTTCGCCACCGCCGGCGTGGACAACCCGCCGCTGCGCGCGCTCCGCGACGGCGAGGACGGGGGCAACGGCGTGTACGGCTACGGGCCGAGCGGAACGTTCCCGAACGGCACCTACCAGTCCGAGGGCTATTGGGTGGACGTGGTGTTCGAGACCACCACGGCCCCGGACACCACCCCGCCGACCGTCACCGGCCGCCTTCCGGCCCCGGATGCCGACGCGGTGCCCGCCGCGACCAACGTGAGCGCGAGCTTCAACGAATCGATGAACCAGGCGAGCATCGATCCGAGCACGTTCCTGCTGCGCGACCCGTCCGGCGCCCTGGTGCCCGCCGCGGTGTCCTACGACAGCGTCTCGCGCACGGCCACGCTGGACCCGCAGAGCTCGCTCGAGGACTCCACGCGCTACACGGCGACGGTCAAGGGCGGCAGCGCGGGCGTCAAGGACCGCTCCGACAACCCGCTGGCGAACGACGTGTCGTGGTCGTTCACGACCGCCGCGGCGCCCGGGCCAGGCCCGGACGAGGGCCCGGGCGGTCCGATCCTCGTGATCGCGAAGTCCTCTAACCCGTTCACGCGCTACTACGCCGAGATCTTGCGCGCTGAGGGCCTGAACTCCTTCACGGTGCGCGACATCGCCAACGTCTCCGCCGCGAGCCTCGCCGGCTTCGACGCGGCGATCCTCGGCGACATCGCGCTCACCGCCGCGCAGGCCACGATGCTCAGCGACTGGGTGACCGGCGGCGGCGACCTGGTCGCCATGCGCCCAGACAAGCAGCTCGCGGGGCTGCTCGGGCTGACCGACGCCGGCTCGACGCTGTCGAACGCCTACATGCGGGTCGACGCGACCAAGCAGCCCGGCACCGGGATCGTCTCCCAGACGATGCAGTTCCACGGGACCGCCGACCGCTACACCCTCAACGGCGCCACCAGCGTGGCCGACCTCTACACGACCGCGTCGGCGGCGACCGCGTCGCCGGCGGTCACCATGCGCAGCGTCGGGACCAACGGCGGGCGCGCTGCCGCCTTCACCTACGACCTCGCCCGCTCGGTCGTCTACACACGCCAGGGCAACCCCGCGTGGGCGGGCCAGGAGCGCGACGGCGAGGCGCCGATCCGCTCCGACGACCTGTTCTACGGCCCAGCTGCCTCGGATCCGCAGCCGAACTGGGTGGACCTGAGCAAGGTGGCGATCCCGCAGGCGGACGAGCAGCAGCGCCTGCTCGCGAACCTGCTCGGGCTCATGACGGCCGACAAGAAGCCGATGCCGCGGTTCTGGTACTTCCCGCGCGGCCTCAAGGCGGCGGTGATCATGACGGGCGACGACCACGCCGGCGGCGGCACGGCCGGGCGGTTCGACCAGTTCATCGCAGCCAGCCCGGCCGGATGCAACGTCGCCCAGTGGGAGTGCATCCGCGGCACCTCGTACGTCTATCCCAACTCGCCGCTCACCAACGCCCAGGGCGTGAGCTACACGAACCAGGGCTTCGAGGTCGGCCTGCACGTCAGCACGGGCTGCGCCGACTACACGCGGCAGTCGCTCGAGGCCGACATCACGGACCAGCTCATCGACTGGACCGCCCGCTACTCGAGCCTCCAGGCGCCCGACACCAACCGCACGCACTGCATCGCCTGGAGCGACTGGTCCGGGACGCCGGAGCTCGAGCTCGCGCACGGCATGCGGCTCGACGGCAACTACTACTACTGGCCGCCGGGCTGGGTGAACAACGTGCCCGGCATGTTCACCGGCTCCGGAATGCCGATGCGCTTCGCCAAGACGGACGGCACGATGATCGACGTCTACCAGTCCACGACCCAGATGACCGACGAGTCCGGCCAGACGTTCCCGTTCACGATCAACACGCTGCTCGACCGCGCGATCGGGAGCACGGGCTACTACGGCGCCTTCAACGCGAACATGCACACGGATCAGACGTCGTCCTCCGGCGCGGACGCGATCGTCGCCTCGGCGAAGGCCCGCGGCGTGCCGGTCGTGTCGGCACGCCAGATGATGACCTGGCTCGACGGCCGCAACGACTCGGCCTTCCAGGCGATCGGCTACAGCGACGACGTGCTCACCTTCCGCGTCTCCGTCGGCGCGGGGGCGACCGGGCTCCGCGGGATGGTCCCGGCGAGCTTCGGCGGCAAGGCGCTGACCGGCCTGACGCGGGACGGGGCGGCGATCGCCTCCACGCGGGAGACCATCAAGGGCGTCGACTACGCGTTCTTCACCGCCAGCAGCGGCACCTACGCGGCGAGCTACGCGCCGGACACGACGGCGCCCGCCATCTCGAACGTCGCTGCGGTCGCGGCGGCCGACGGGACGGCGACGGTGACGTGGACCACCGACGAGGCGTCGGACTCGCGCGTCGACTACGGCACGTCGGCGACGGCGCTGACCCAGAACGCGTCCGACGCCGCGGCCGTCACCGCTCACAGCGTCCGCCTCACCGGCCTCACGCCAGGGACCACGTATCACTACCGCGTGCGCTCGAGGGACGCGTCGAACAACGAGACGACCGCTCCGGCGGCCGCCAACCCGCCTGCGACCTTCGCGATCCCGGTGACGGCCTTCCCGGCGACCACCGCGATCGAGTCGGGCACCCTCCGCCAGGGCACCGCAGCGGCGCTGACCGCCGACGACAACGTCTTCTACCGCGTGAACTCCACGACGTCGGGCACCCGCACCAGCTCGTGGTACGGCTCCTTCACCGGCGCGCCGGCCGGCCTCACCGACCTCCGGGTGACGTACGTGGGCCGCAACTCCCGCTCGTGCACCCAGACCCTGGCCGCCTGGCGGTGGAGCGACAGCACGTGGCAGCAGTTCGACTCCCGCGCCGTCGGCACCGCCGACGTGACGATCGCCAACCTCGCCCCGCCTGGCGCCGCCGGTGGCTACGTGAGCCCGACGGGCGAGATCCGCGTACGCGTGCGCTGCACCGCGACGACGAACGGCTTCTCGTCCGGGGACCTGATGAAGATCACGTACGTCCGCCCCTGACGCGGCCGCGGCTATCATGGTCGGCCGCCTTGAAGACCTACGTCGCCACCCCGAAGGACCGTGAGCGCAACTGGCTGCTCGTCGACGCCGAGGGCAAGACCCTGGGCCGCTTGGCGACCCAGATCGCCGATGCCCTGCGCGGTAAGCGCAAGCCGACCTACACCCCGCACGTGGACACGGGCGACTTCGTGGTCGTGGTCAACGCCGAGAAGATCCACGTGACCGGCTCCAAGCTCGACACGAAGCTCTAC
>DASTIC010000250.1:0-2398 GCA_035717845.1 Solirubrobacteraceae bacterium | reverse complement strand
TGCGCCACGGCATGGAGCTGCTGCCGGACTGAGCCGTACCGAGCAGGCGGCCCTCCGGAAGGGCCGCCTGCCGGGGCGCGCACCCAGTGTCGCGGCTAGCGGACGCGCTCGACCTTGCGCGTGTGCGGTCACCGCAACGGTGCGCGGACGATTGGGCTGCGCGCGCCGCGCTCCGAGAACGCGCTCGCGCTCACCACGTATGGCCCAGCGGCGCCGGGCGGCAGGCGCAGCGAGGCGACGCCGTCGCGGCTCCGGACGGGGATGCGGCGCGCGGTCGCGTCGTCCGGTGCGCCGGCGCGGGCGACGCTGAGCACGAGGGTGATCGGGCTCCGCGGGTCGAGCGTGGCGAAGCGGTAGCGGACCGACGCGCGCGGCCCGGTGCGGGTTGCGGTGATCTGCGGTTCGGTGACCTCGGCGCCGGTGCGCAGCGCGGCCGCCGTGGCAGACGCTTGCGCCGTTCCTACCGTGCACGCGGCGGCAGAAGAGTTGAACGTGGTCGGAGCGCCCCACTTGCTCTGACGTCGCGGCGCGGCGGGACTCGAGGATGACGCGCCCCACTTGCCTTGCCAGGCGATGAACGGCGTCGACAACGACACAGTCTCCAGCGCCGGTCGGACCTGGTAGCCGCCGCCGCGGTGGTAGTCGTCGGGGTAGAACCCCCGCGGGTTCACTCCCGACGAGAAGTAGGACGCGTGCGAGGCGAGGGCGACGTACACGACCGGTGCGCCGCCGGACTTCTGGACCTGGCTCCACGCGCAGCGCTCACCGCCGCCGTGCTGGGCGTAGGTGGCGACGTCGGGAGCGCCGTCGGCGTTCAGGCCGACCTGGATGAACTCCCAGTCGCCCTCGTGGACGCCGAAGCCGAGGACGTTCTGCGGGTTGTAGTACGAGAAGAGCCAGTACTGGAGCCACGTCTTGCCGCCCGACGTCGCGACCCGTCCGTAGACGCGGTCGCCGTACCCGGCGGCCCGCATGCGCTGGGCGTCCTGCTGGTAGTAGGTGTTGGCGGCATCGAGGTAGTCGGACGCCGTCGCCGTTCGGCCGTCGGCGTAGGTGGGATCGCCGAGGAAGGCGAGGGAGAGGTTCGCGAGCGGGTCCGCGGGGTTCGCGGCGGCCAGGCGGGTGCCGCTCCCGCTGACCAGATAGTTCTGGCGCGAGCCGGCGACGAAGTTGTCGGTCATCTCCGCGGCCGAGTCGGCGAAGTAGGTCTCCTGCGTCTCGTAGCGCAGGTGCGGCGAGTAGGTGCGCAGGAGGGCCGCGCTCGAGATCGGCGTCGCGGACGCCTGGGCCGAGAACGGGCTGCGGTTGTTGGCCTCGTCGCTCGCGGTGACGGCGTAGATGTACGCCGTGCCGCCGGTGACGGCGGTGTCCGTGTACGCGGATGCGGTCAGCCGTGAAGCGTTGATGCGCGTGAACGGCCCGGCTGTGCTGGTGGCGCGGAAGACGTCATAGCCGTCGAGGTCCGAGTCTGTTGCGTCGCTCCAGTCGAGGTCGACGCGTTCGAGCCGGGGCGTCGCCGTCAGAGCAGTGGGTGCGGCGGGTGCCGTCGTGTCGGTCGCGTCGCGCCCGGCTGCGAAGTGCTCGCGGATCGTGTCCAACGGCAGCGCACCGCCGTACACCGCGACCTCGTCGGCGCGCCCGCGCGAGTACTGGCTGGTCGTGCCGTTGCGCATGACGTGCCAGGGCATCGCCGCGGTGGCCGTCCCGGCGCCCACGCCGCTGTGCACCAGGTTGCCATCGAGATAGAACGTGGTCGCTCCGTTCGCAACGGTCAGCGCGACGTGGTGCCACCCGTCGCGGACGTCCGCGGTGGCAAGCGGCGTCGTGAACGTCTTGCCGGCGACGCGGTACGCGACGCTGCCGCCGCTGTCGAACGCGACGATCCAGCCGCCCGAGGACGACGAGTCGCGCATGACCGCGACGCCGCCCTCCCAGAAGAACCACCCCTCGACGGTGCCCGCCGCCGCGATCGTCGCGACGCCGCTCTGCATCTCGTCGTCGACACCGTCGAAGCGGACCGAGGTGTCGGGATCATCGCTCAGGGCGCCGCGCGCCCCGAGGCCGGGGCCGCCGAGGTAGGTGCCGGCGGCCTGGCCGTGCGCGTCGTTGGCCGCGGTCCCCGAGGCCTCGCCGAGCCGCCAGTACGCCGTCAGGCCCGAGGTCGAGCGCACGACGTCGGCGTACGGGCTCTGCGCCCCAGCGGTCGACGGGAAGGCGGCGACAGATACCACCGCCACCATCGCCAATTGCGTCACCGCCGCCCGCCTCACTGCGCCACTCTACGGCGGGTGGTGGCGTTCAGGCAAACTGAAGTGCGCAGCCTGGCCGCGCTTCGCGTCTACCATGCGCCAGGCATGTCCTCGGTGATCGAGCACAACGCGGTCGATGCTGGTCACCA
>DASTIC010000249.1:0-9018 GCA_035717845.1 Solirubrobacteraceae bacterium | reverse complement strand
CGCGAGCTCTACGACGTCGACCGCCTGGCGAGCTTCTTCGACGTCATCCACCAGGACCCGATCCTCTCCCAGGTCAAGCTGATCGCCGAGCCGTGGGACGTCGGCCCCGGCGGCTACCAGGTCGGCAACTTCCCGGTCCTGTGGTCGGAGTGGAACGGCATGTACCGCGACGTGATGCGCGACTTCTGGCGCGGGCAGGCCGGCGTCGCCCAGCTCGCGTCGCGCTTCACCGGCTCGAGCGACCTCTACGAGTCCGACGGCCGCCACCCCTCCGCGTCCGTCAACTTCATCACCGCGCACGACGGGTTCACGCTCAACGACCTCGTCTCCTACAACGAGAAGCACAACGAGGCCAACCTCGAGGGCAACCGCGACGGCACCGACGACAACCGCTCCTGGAACATGGGCGCGGAGGGGGAGACCGACGACCCGGCGATCATCGCCGCGCGCGACCGCCAGCGGCGCAACTTCCTCGCCACGCTGATCCTCTCCCAGGGCACGCCGATGCTGCTGGGCGGCGACGAGATGGCCCGCACCCAGGGCGGCACCAACAACGCCTGGTGCCAGGACAACGAGATCTCGTGGTTCGACTGGGACGTGAGCGAGGCCGGCAGCGAGCTGCTCGAGTTCACCCGCCGGCTGATCGCGCTGCGGCGCGAGCACCCGGTGTTCCGGCGCCGGCAGTTCCTGCACGGCACCGAGAAGGAGGGGTCGGGCCTGCCCGACGCCTGGTGGTTCCGGCCCGACGGGCGGCGGATGACCAAGCGCGACTGGGAGGACTCGCACGTCGTCGGCATGTTCCTCAACGGCGAGGAGATCGCGGCGCCGGACGCCCACGGCCAGCGCGTGGTCGACGACTCGTTCCTGCTGCTCTTCAACGGCAGCCACGAGGACGTGGAGTTCAAGCTCCCGCCGAGCCGCTTCGGGCGCCGGTGGACGGTCGAGCTGCGCACCGAGGACGGCTCGTTCCACGACGGGACGACGAGCGCGGGGGAGGTCGTGACCGTGCCCGAGCTGTCGCTGGTGCTGCTCCGGCGCGAGAACTGACATGGCCGCCTTCCGTGCGACGTACCGGCTCCAGCTCGGCGGCGGCTTCGGCTTCGCGCAGGCGCGCGAGCTGGTGCCGTACCTGCGCGACCTGGGGATCAGCCATCTCTACCTGCCGCCCTCGTTTCAGGCGCGCGAGGGGTCCACGCACGGCTACGACGTGGTCGATCCGGGGCGCTTCTCGGAGGAGCTGGGCGGCGAGCGCGAGTTCGACGCGCTGGCCGCCGCCGCGCGGCGCGCCGGGCTGGGGCTGATCCTCGACGTCGTCCCCAACCACATGGCGGCCGACGACGCCAACCGCTACTGGGCCGACCCCGCGCTGCGCACGCGGTTCTTCGACGTCGACGACGAGACCGGGCGCCACCGCCGCTTCTTCGACATCGACCACCTGGCCGCCGTGCGCCAGGAGGACGAGCACGTGTTCGAGGAGACGCACCGGCTGGCGCTGCGGCTGGTGGGCGAGGGCGTCGTCGACGGGCTGCGGGTCGATCATCCGGACGGGCTCGCCGACCCGGCCGGCTATCTGCGCAGGCTGCGCGACGGCGGCGCCCGGCACGTGTGGGTGGAGAAGATCCTCGACCCCGGCGAGCCGCTGCGCGACTGGCCGGTCGAGGGCACCGTCGGCTACGAGTTCCTCAACGACGTGGCCGGGCTGTTCGTCGACCCTTCCGGCGAGGCGGCGCTGACCGACCTGTGGGCGGAGATCTCCGGCGACCCGCGGGCGTTCGGGGAGGTGGCGCTGGAGGCCAAGCTGGAGCAGGTCGAGGGGCCGTTCGCGCCCGAGGTCGACCGGCTGCGGCGCGAGGCGCCGCGCCACGTCGGCGGGCTCGAGCGCACGCTGGCCTCGCTCCCGGTCTACCGGACCTACGTCGAGCCGTGGTCGGGCCGGGTGGAGGAGCCCGACCGCGAGGCGATCGCCGAGGCCGGTCTCCCGCCGTCGCTGGAGCGCGTGCTGACGCTCGCCGAGCGCGGCTGGGACGCGTTCGTCACCCGCTTTCAGCAGACGACGCCGGCGATCATGGCCAAGGGCGTCGAGGACACCGCGTTCTACCGCTATGGGCGCCTGCTGGCGCTGAACGACGTCGGCGGGGACCCGTCGCGGTTCGGCCTCTCCGTCGACGCGTTCCACGCCGGCAATCAGGAGCGCGCGCGGCGCTTCCCCCACAACCTGCTCGTCACCCAGACGCACGACACCAAGCGCTCGGGCGACGTGCGGGCGCGGATCGGCGCGCTGGCCGGGATTCCCGAGGAGTGGGCGGCGCACGTCAGGCGCTGGCTCGAGGCGTGTTCGGCGATCGAGGGGCCGGACCAGCTCGAGCGCTACTTCCTCTTCCAGACGCTCGTCGGGGCGTGGCCGATCGAGGCCGAGCGGGTCGAGGCCTACGTCGAGAAGGCGCTGCGCGAGGCGAAGCGCACGACGAACTGGATCGAGCCCGACACGGCGCACGAGGAGCGGGTGAAGGCGTTCTGCCGCGCGCTGTACGACCACCGCCCGTTCCTTGCGGACTTCGAGCCGTTCGCCGCCGAGGTCGCGCGGCTCGGCGAGCGGGCCGCGCTGGGCCAGCTGCTGCTCAAGCTCACGGTCCCCGGCGTGCCGGACATCTACCAGGGCGACGAGCTGCTCGCGCTCTCGCTCGTCGATCCCGACAACCGGCGCCCGGTGGACTGGGCGCGGCGGCGCGAGCTGCTCGACGAGGTGCGCCGCGGCGCACCGCCCACCGACGAGACGCGCAAGCTGTGGCTGATCGTGCGCGCGCTGACGCTGCGCGCGCACCGCCCGGGCGTCTTCGAGGGCTCGTACACGGCACTGGAGGCGGGACCCGACGCGGTGGCGTTCCTGCGCGAGGACGCGGTGCTCGTGGCGGTGCGGCTGCGCGGCGGCGGCGGGAGCGTGGACGTTCCCGCGGGAACGTGGCGCGACGTGCTCGCGGGCGGCGAGCGCCGCCTGGCCGGGCCGACGCCGCTCGACGAGCTGGTCGACGGCTACGGGCTCGCGCTGCTCGAGCGCGTCACGTAGGACCCCACCACCGCGCCCGCGGGGATCGTCTCGCCGGCCAGCACCGTGGCGTGCGCTCCGATGCGGGCGTTCTCGCCGATCTGGACGGCGGCGACGTGTAGCGGCTGGAGGCGCGTGGGTCGCTCGGGGTCGTCGAAGGTCGGCGCCGTGTCGCAGACGAGCGCCCACTCGCCGATCGCGCTGCCCGCCTCGACCTCGACGCGCTCGCGGGCGACGATCACCGCCCGGGCGCCCAGCCGCGCGCCCGCCCCGAGGCGGACCACGCCGCCGGTCGCCTCGATCCGCGACCCCGCGCCGAGCAGGGAGCCGTCCTCGAGCACGACGCGCCCGCCGCGAGCGACCGCGACGCGCGCTCCGCGCTCGATCCGGACGCGCCCGCGAACCTCGAGCCGCCCCCGCGCAGCGAGCCGCATTCGCGCGAGGCGCAGGCCGGCCATCCGGTCGCGCGGCTCAGGGAGGACGGCGTCCGCGCCGATGGGAGAGGTCATCCGCACCACGTTAATATTTCGATTCCAGCAGAGCGGGCATACTCACTCACGGGTGTTCCTCACCGCTCTCACCGTGCTGGCAGGAGCCGCACTCGGGGGTGGCATCGCCGTCGACGTGACGGCGATCGTCATTGTCGCGGCGATCGCCCTTGCGCTGCTCGCCGCCGTCAACGGCGTGCGCATGCTGGGCGAGATGTCCGACTCGCTGGACTAGGCCGCCCGTAGCGCGGTGGCGCCGCCCGAGGCAGCGACGACGAGGTCGAGGCCGTGGCGCGCCACGATCGTCCGCGCGTCCTCAACGCCCAGCGAGCCGACGCGCTCGAGCACGAGCCCCGGCCGGGCGAGCCGGCGGTGGAACGAGACGATCGAGGTCGGCCCCGGCCGGTGCCGCCGGTAGGTCGCGCGCACCGCGATCTCGTCCGCGTAGCCGATCGCCACGACGCCGCGCGCGCGCCCGAGCTCGGGGGCGACCGGCGCCACCTCGAAGTGGGCAAGCGCGTCCTCGCCGGTGCGGTCGAGGACGTCGGCGATCAGCGCGTTGGAGCGGCAGCGCACGCCGGGGGAGATGTGCTGCACGGTGCGGACCCCGCCGTCCGCGACGGTCAGGTGGTCGGGCACCCAGCTCGCCGCCGGCCCGCGGAAGCCGATCGGCCCGAGCGAGTGGAAGTCGTCCATGACGGCCGTCACCGTCTCGGGCGTCAGGCCGCGCGGGAGCCGGGCCCAGTCGAACGCCAGGTGCATCCGCGAGAGATCGCTCGTCACGCTCCTGGCCTGCGATCGCGAGGGAAGCGTCGCGAGCGCGCGGAAGTTGGCGAAGCCGTAGAGCAGGGCGGCGCCGCGGGCGGTGGCCGCGGCGGCGAGGCGGCGATCGAACGCATCGGCGAGAGTGAGTACGCGGGTCACACCGGTAGCGTCTCGCACACCGGTTGGGAAAAGTTTGGAGATGGCTTGGGGATCAAGACCATCCGCCGACCCGGCCGCGACGATCGGCCGAAGCGCGCGCTGGGCGGCGCCCGCACACTCGCCGGATGCGTCTCCTCCCCGCCCTCATCGCCTTCGTCGCGCTCGCGGTCCCGGCCGCCGCGAGCGCCGACTCGATCGTCTACACCAAGGGCACCGACGTCTGGCTCGCCAAGCCGGACGGGTCCGGCGCCCGCCCCGTCACCACCGGCGGCGGGTACCTCTCGCCCACCCAGGCCGACGACGGGACGATCCTCGCCCAGCGCGGCACGCGCTTCGTGCGCATGACCCGCTCCGGCCGTCCGCTCGCCACGTTCGGCTCCGTGCTGACCGGGGCCCCGGCGAACGTGAACGCGGCCGGGCCCTTCGACCCGGTGCTCTCTCCCGACGGCAAGAAGTTCGCCTACTGGATCGGGATGTACAGCTCCTGGACCGACTACCGGCACGGGATCGAGTGGACGCGGACCGGCCCGGTGACGATCTGGCAGGACGCGCACGACGGGCGCTACCTGGGCGCCACGCACTACTACGAGGAGCCGTCGTGGCTGCCCGATTCGAGCGGCGCGCTCCTGTTCGAGGAGACGAACGGGCTGACCGCGCAGGTCGTGGCCGCCGGCGTCGGCGAGAGCCACAACGACGTGCAGCAGTGGTTCCGCGACTCCCAGACCAAGCCGGCGAGCGAGGAGTACCCGAAGCCGATCGGCACGGGCGAGATCTCCCGCGGCATGGACCGCCTCGCCGTCCTGCGCGCCGGCACACATCTCGGCAACGGCGGGATGTCGCAGGGCAAGGGCAACACGATCGCGCTCTACGGCGTCAAGCTGCCCGGGCTGCCGACGATGGAGTGCGTGATCTCGGGCGCCGTGGGCGGCGAGTTCGGGCGCCCGTCGTGGTCGCCCGACGGGGGGTCGCTCGCCTGGGCCGAGGGCGACGGGATCTGGGCGGGGCGGATCGGCCGCGACTGCTCGGGCAGCCCGAAGCTACGGATCCCGGACGGCCGCGATCCGGACTGGGGCCCCGCTCCCGTCAGCGGCGGCTCCGGGCACGCCGTCCGCGTGCCGCGCTCGATCGACCGGAGCGCCCTGATGCGCCGGGGCCTGCGCGTGAGCGTGAGCTGCCCGTCGGCCTGCCGCGCGTCAGCGGTGGCGAAGGTCCGGGGCCGGTCGTTCGCGCGGGCGGCGAAGCGGATCGCCGGCGGCAACGGCGTCCTGGTGCTGCGCCCGAAGCGGCAGGTCGGCTCGTCCGTGTCGGTCCGCGTGAAGGTGCGGCCCGGCGGGCAGTACGTGCGGAGCGTGCGGGTGTCGTGAGCTAGGCGGCGAGCGCCTGCTCGCGCGCCGCGGCGGCGGTCCAGAGGGCGTCGTTCCCGAACGCCCGCCGCCGCGCCGCCCCCGAGGCGACCGCCGAGATGAGCGCATCCTCGGCAGCGCCGAGGTCGGGCGCGCTCAGCGGCGGGGCCATGACGGCGGCCACCTCGGCCGTCGTCAGGCCGTCGGGGAACACCGCGAGCGCCTCCTCGGCCGTCGTCGCGGGCGGCCGGCGCGCGAGGTTGCGGTCGAGGTTGGCGACGCACACGTCGTACGCCTCGATCGACTGGAAGCCGCCGGCCTCCAGACGGCGGCCGTCAGCGGTCTCGAAGACCACACTGGGGGCCGTGAACCGCACCTCGCCCTCGGGGGTCACCGCCGCCTTGCCCTGGAACTCGGTGGCGCCTCCGGCGGCGGCACGGGCGAGGCCGAGGTCGGCGTGGAAGGCCTCGTCGACCGCGGCCTGCTCCGAGGCGGCGACGAGCGCCTCGGCCTCGATCCCCGGCACCCAGGCCAGCGCCTCGAGCAGGCCGGCGCGCTCGTCGAGCACCGCGGTGGTCGTGAACTGCGCGAGCTGAAGCGCGCGGAAGACCGGCCACTCCCGCTCGGGAGCGAGCAGCCGCGCGGCCACGACGACGCGGCACATCGGCCACGTGGCGTGCGGGCGCTCGCGCGGCTCGGTGGCGAACGGCATGCCGCGGTGGCGGAACGAGCGGTAGCCGCGCGCCATGCCCTCGCCCGTGTACCCGCGGCGCTCGTACTGGGCGGCGGTCTCGGTCAGCCCGATCATCACGTAGCGCCAGTCGAGCTGGTCGCCGTAGCGCCACTGGAGCGTCGCCAGCGCCGGGCCGGCGGACCACGCCCACGGGCAGCCGGGGTCCGAGAAGTGCGTGACGCGAATCGTCGGCTGACTCACCCAATTGAGGATATGAACCCCGCGTTCCGTCATCCGCGCCTCCTAGCCTCCGGCGCCCTTGTCGTCCGCGGTCACCTCATCCGCCCTCCGGCGCGGCCGGTCCCTGCCGGCCTGGCCCGCCGGCCGGCCGCTGCGCGCCTGGCAGCAGGCGGCCGCCGCCGCCGTCGCCGCTCACGAGGGCGACTCGTTCCTCGCGTCCGCCACCCCGGCGGCCGGCAAGACGACGTTCGGGCTCCACGTCGCGCACCGGATGCTCTCCGAGGGCGCGGTCGCCCGCGTCGCGGTCGTGGCGCCCACGACCCACATCTGCCGCCAGTGGGCGCTCGACGCCGCCCGCTACGGCATCGACCTCGAGCCCAACCGCCCGAACGCCGCCGGGCCGGAGCCGCGCGATCGCCACGGCGTCGCCGTCACGTACGCCACGGTCGCGGCCGGGCCCGGCACCCACCGGCGCGCGACCGCCGGCAAGCCGACGCTGCTGATCGCCGACGAGCCGCACCACATGGGCGAGCTGGCGGCGTGGGGCCGCGCGACGACTTCCGCCTTCGAGGGCGCCCGCTTCCGCCTGCTGCTCTCCGGCACGCCGTTCCGCTCGGACAGCACGCCGATCCCGTGGGTCGACTACGACGAGGACGGCGTCTCACGCTCCGACTACGCGTACGGCTACACCGACGCCCTGCTCGACGGCGTCTGCCGCCCGGTCACCTTCCACACCTACGGCGGCGAGATGGAGTGGATGAGCGACGGCCGCCGCCGCCGTGCCGACTTCTCGGCCGTGCTACCGGCCGCCGAGGCGGCGCGCCGCCTGCGCACCGCGCTCGAGCCCGACGGGGACTGGGTCGACCACGTGCTCCGCGACGCCCACGCCGAGCTCGCCTCGCTCCGCGCCGCCGACCACCGGGACGCCGGCGGCCTCGTGGTCGCGATCGACAAGGAGCACGCGGAGCGGCTCGCCGCGCGCCTGCACCGCATCACCGGAGAGCCGCCCGCGATCGTGACCTCCGACGCCGCCGACGCCTCGCAGCGGATCGCCCGCTTCGCGGGCGGCTCCGGCTCCTGGCTCGTGTCCGTGCTGATGGTCTCCGAGGGCGTCGACATCCCGCGCCTGCGCGTCGGGGTCTACGCCACCAGCGCCCGCACCGAGCTCTTCTTCCGCCAGGTCGTGGGCCGCTTCATCCGCCGGACGCCGGCGCCGAAGGAGCAGATGAGCCACCTCTTCCTGCCCTCGGATCCCACCCTCAAGCGCCTCGCCGCGCAGATCGAGGAGGAGCGCAACCACGCCCTGACGCTCGAGCCGGCCGGCGAGCCCGTCGCCGAGCGCGCCGAGCGGACGGCTCCCGAGGAGGCGTTCCGCGCGCTGTGGTCGAGCGCCCGGCGCGACGACGAGGTGCTCCAGACCACCCAGCCGGGCGAGGCGCTCGCGCTGTTCGCCGAGGCTGCGCCCGCCGCGCCCGCCCTGGTTGCCTTCACGACGACGGAGCCGGCGCCGCAGGAGCGCCGCGAGCGCCTGCGCGAGGAGCGCCGGGCGCTCGTCGCCGTCATCGCGCGGGCGACCGGCGAGGAGCACCGCATCGTCAACGCGCGCGTGAACCGCGCGGTCGGCGCCGCCTCGGTCGCCACGTCGACCGCCGAGCAGCTCGAGAAGGCCAACGCGCTGCTCGAGAAGGAGATCGCCCGCCGCCGGCTCTGATCGCCGCGGTCAGTCGGCGGCGATCGTGAGGTTGCGGCCGGCCTCCTTGGCGGCCGCGAGCGCGTCCTGGGCGCGGATCAGCAGCAGCTCGGCCGGCTCCTCGCCGTCCCACCGGGCGACTCCGGCCGACGCCGTCTGCCCGCGCGGCGTGGCCGCGCGGACGCGGTCGAGCACGTCGACGGCCTCGCCGAGCCCGCAGCTCGGCAGCAGCACGCCGAACTCGGTGCCCTCGAGGCGCGCCAGCAGGTCGACCTCGCGAAGCTCGCCGCGCCAGCGCGCGGCGGTCTCCTTGAGCAGCCGGTCGCCCTCGCGCTCGCCGCGCACCATGTTGAAGGCGCCCATGTTGTCGAGGTCGAGGACCGCGAGGCTGAGCGGGCTGTCGCCGCGCCGCGCCCGCGCCAGCTCGCGCGGCACCTCCTCGTCCCACACGCGGCGGGTGACGAGCCCGGTCAGCCCGTCGGAGAGCGCCAGCGCCCCCATGCGGCTGCGCAGCGTCGCATGCTCGATCGCCACCGCGGCCTGGGCGGCGAGCAGCCGCAGCACGCCCGCGGGAGCGTCCGGCAGCTCCTCCAGCGGCACCTGCCAGACGACGATCA
>DASTIC010000248.1:0-17687 GCA_035717845.1 Solirubrobacteraceae bacterium | reverse complement strand
GCGCTGGTCCTGGTCGAGGTCAGCCTCGCCGGTGCGCAGCCCCTCGACGACCGCCTCGGTGAACACCGACGGGCGGCCGCGCCCCTTCAGCTGCTCGCCCTCGTACGCGTACTCCATCGCGTTGGAGGCCGTGATGATCGCTCGGCCGCGGCCCTGGAGCTGCTGGGGGGCGTCCACGTCGTCGCCGCGCGCCCGCAGGCCGGACGGGAATGAGCCGCTGAAGCAGCAGTCGAGCAGCACGACGGTGCGCCGCGACCGGGTGCGGCTGATGCGCTCGTTCAGCCAGGCCGCCGAGATGCCGGTGGCGCTCAGCAGCTCGAGGTCCGTGTCGGACGCCGCCAAGTACAGCTCGCCGTCCTCGTCCTTCACGCCGTGGCAGGAGAAGTGCAGGAGCAGTAGATCCAGCGGGCTGCGGTCCCGGAAGAAGCGCGCGATCGCCCGCGTGAGGTGGGCGTGCGTCTCGTCCACCACCACCTCGACGTCGAAGTCGCCCTTCTCCGGGTCTCCGAGCACCTTCGCCAGCTCCTCGGCGTCGGCGGCCGGCGCGCGGAGCTGCTGCAGCTTGGGGTCGCCGTAGCGGGCGGTGGCGACGACCAGCGCGTGCCGGCCGTCGCTCACAGCGAGCGCCGGGCCACGAAGGACTCGACCAGCCGCCGCTGGTCCTCACGCGAGGCGTTCGTCAGGACCGGGCCGATCGCACCACGGCCGGCGCCGACGATCAGCGTGCCGAGTGCTGCGACGCCGAGCCCGTGGCTCCCGGGCGGCGCCGCCTCGGTCGGCCGGTCGACCCGCTCGCGGTCCAGCTCGCGGAGCTGCGAGGTCGCGTGCTCGAGCTCGGCGGCGTCCGCGTCGGGCTCGAGCGCCACCTCGAGCCGCAGTCCGATGGCGGGTTCAGGCATAGTGGACCGGTTGCCGCGACCCTAGCCGACCGCCGGTGGGCGCGCCAGCTGCGCCACGCTCCCGGTCGTGGACCTGGTCGCGCGGCTGCTGGAGACAGACGTGATGGTTTGGCACTCGCCCGGGCTGTCGGTATCGGCGTCAGCCTCAATACGCGGGATGCCACACGAAGGAGGGATGTGATGCCGGTGTTCTCGATCTGGAAGTCGCGCTTCCCGCCCGAGCACGTCGACCGCGGGAGAGCGGTGACCGATGCAATCTCGCAGGAAATGCCCAGCTCCCCGGCTACCTCCGACACGTGCTCATCGAAGACGCCGACGACCCCGGGCACCTGTTCGTTGTCAGCGAATGGCGGAGCCGGGAGGCCGCGGACAAAGTGCTGATCGACTACGCCACCAGCCAAATGCGCGCCTCGCGAACGAGCTCGTCGCCCGAGCCGCGCCGCCGCACCGTCGGGCATCGCTTATGCGCAGCTGTTGGTCGTCCAAGTCAGGCGTGCAGTCACGCTTCACGAAGGCGACCGGGCCTCGCCGTGGCTCAGGAGCGCATGGGCAGCGCCGATGATGAGCCGATCAGCTCCTCGAGGGCGTCCGCGGAGGCGACCGCTCCCCCGGCCTTGCGGTAGCCCTCGGCGACCCGGCGGGCGCCTTCCTGGCAGCGGGTCGCCGCCTTGACCGCCGCGCGCAGTCGCTTGGGGCTCAGTCGGCTGGCCGGGAGGCGGGTGCCGGCGCCTGCCACCTCGACGCGGCGGGCGACCTCGAACTGATCGCGTCCGAACGGCACGGCGCATACCGGAACGCCGCGCGCGAGCGCCTTCTGGGTCGCGCCCATGCCGCCGTGAGTGATCGCGCAGGCGGCGCGCTCGAGGATCGGTCCGTGCGGGATGAAGGAGCGCACCGTCGCGTTGGCGGGAGCGTCGAAGCTCGCGGGATCGCCCGCGGGCAGCGTGGCGATGACGTGGACGGGCTCCCCGGCCAGCGCCCCGAGCGCGCAGCGCACGAGCCGGCCGTCGTCCTGGAACTCGGAGGACGTTGTGACCAGGACGATCGCCGGGTCGATCGCGTCGAGCCAGCCCGGCGGCTCGGCGGGCGGGTCCCAATCGCACGCGCCGACGAGGCGCACGTTGTCGGGCCAGTCACAGCGCGGGTACTCGAACGGCTCGGCGGTCAGATACAGCAGCACCGGCGGCGTGCCGAACATCTGCCTCGCGTCGTTGATGGGCGCCACCCCGACGCGCTCGCGGACATCGTTCACGCGCGGGCCGACGATCCGCTCGAGCGAGCCGAACACGATCGGACGCAGCGCGGCGTCCCGCAGCCGGCCGAACGGCCCGCGCGCGGGGCGCAAGCCGGGGCCGAACGGCGGCGCGTCGCGGGAGGGCAGCGGCAGCGGATACGGACACCACGACGCCCAGGGCCCGCCCCACGCCTCGGCGATCGCCAGCGCGCCCCAGGTGGCGATGTCGACGAGTAGGAGGTCGGGTTGTGCGTCCGCGATCGCGCGCCGCAGGTCGGGGGCCTCGTGCTCCGCCCGCCGGCAGAACACCCGCACCGCCCGCTTCTGAGCGCCGAGCGGCGTGCGGGCTCCGTAGTCCTCGTGCTCGATGCGCTCGATCGCCGGATCGATCGGCGCCGCATCGAAGCCGCGACTGCGCATCAGCTCGACCTGCGAGGCGAGCGTGCGCAGCGCGATCTCGTGCCCCCGCCGACGAAGCTCGTCGAGGATCGGGGTGACGGGATAGAGGTGCCCGCGCGCGGGCGAGGTATAGGCGAGCACTCGAGCCATCAGGCTCCCTCCAGCATCGGTTCGAGGAGCTCGACCAGCGCGAGCTCCGTTTGACGGCGGCTCAGACCGGCGTCGCGGCGCAGCAGCTTCCAGACGTACACGTCGCAGACCGCCACGAGCTGCGCGAGCCGCCGGCGCCGCTTGACGCCCTCGCGACCCTCCAGAGCGGACGCGAAGACCCGGGCACACCAGTCGCGGTGGTAGCCGCGGCCACGGTCGGCCATCTCGCGCAGCAGCGGAACGCGCTCCTCCTCGGCAAGCAGCCGCACGACGCGGTCGCCGAGGGCCTCGTAGTGGTCGACCAGTACGCGCACGGCGCCGGCGACATCGCCTGCCTGCGCCTCGTCGCGCTGTGCGCGCACGCGCTTGAGCTCGCGCTCAGCGGCCGCCGCGAACAGCCCGTCCCTGCCACCGAAGCGACGGATGACGGTCTGCACCGTCACCCCGGCGCGCCGCGCCACTTCGTCGAGCGAGACCTGCTCGCCCGGCAGCTCCCAGAACACCTCGACCGCAGCGTCGAGGATGCGCTCGCCGGTCGCGGCGGCCGACGCCGCCCGAGCCACCATCCGGTACGGCCGGCGCGGAGCGACCTCGGAGTTCATGTTAACCATACTAATACGAACACCGGATGCGCGCGAGCTCGGTGCCGGACCCGCGCCCGCCAGTCGACTCTCACCACCGGCGCGACGACGCACCTCGCCGCGCCAGTGACCGCCTTGGACGAGCGAGCGCCGGTGCCATTCCCGGAACAGGAGCCGGTGGATCCTGTGGCGCACTTCATCTCGATCCATGACGCGGACGCGACCGCGACGCGCGCCGGTGCGCCCGGTTGCGCCGCGTGCCGCGGTGGGTCATCGCCGACCGGCAGGCCGCCGCCTTCGGCGTGCTCGAGCGGAGGACCGCGCGGTGGCCTTAGGATCGCGGGCGTGGATGAACGCAAGCGGGCGCTGGGCGCGGCAGCCGCACACGCGGAGCGCTTCCTGGATGGTGTCGGCGAGCGCCCCGTCGCGGCTGCCGCGAACGCGCACGAGATCCGCGCCGCGCTGGGTGGGACGTTGCCGGAGCACGGCGAGGATCCCGCGGCGGTGATCGACGCGCTCGTGGCGGGCGCCGACGCGGGGATCGTCGCGTCGGCCGGCCCGCGCCACTTCGGCTTCGTGATCGGCGGCGCGCTGCCAGCTGCGCTCGCGGCGGACTGGCTGGTCTCTGCGTGGGACCAGTGCGCCGCCTTTCACTCGCTCTCCCCCGCGGCCGCTGCGATCGAAGAGATCGCCGCGGAATGGACGCTCGAGCTCATGGGCCTGCCGGCGGGCGCGAGCGTCGGCTTCGTCACGGGCGGCCAGGGAGCGAACACGACGTGCCTTGCCGCCGCGCGTCACGCGGTGCTCGCGCGCGCCGGCTGGGATGTCGAGCGCGACGGGCTCAGCGGTGCGCCGCGCATCAACGTCGTCTGCGGCGCGCAGGCGCACGTCACGATCTACCGGGCGCTGCGATTGCTCGGGCTCGGTGGCGAGACGCAGGTCCGGGTCCGCGCCGATGCCCAGGGCCGGATCGATCCGGCCGCGGTCGAGCGCGCGCTCGCTGAGCTGGAGGGGCCGACGATTGTGTGCGCGCAGGCAGGAAACGTCGCAACGGGCGCCTTCGACCCGTTCGAGCCGATCGCGGACGCGTGCGCCGCCCGCGGCTCGTGGCTGCACGTCGACGGCGCGTTCGGGCTGTGGGCCGCGGCCGCGCCCACGACGCGCGCGCTGGTGGCCGGGGTCGAGCGCGCCGACTCGTGGGGCGTCGATGCGCACAAGTGGCTCAACGTGCCCTACGACTCGGCGATGGCGATCATCGCCGACGCGGATGCGCACCGCGCCGCGATGAGCATGACGGCGTCCTATCTGGTCGTCGACGCCGGCCAGCGGGATCCGGCCAGCTACGTGCCCGAGTCGTCGCGGCGCGCCCGCGCCGTGCCCGTGTACGCGGCGCTGCGGTCGCTCGGGCGCAGCGGCGTCGCTGAGCTGGTAGAGCGCAACTGCGCGCACGCGCGGCGGATGGCGGCCCGGCTCGCCGAGATCCCGGGGGCGGCGGTCCTCAACGACGTCGTCCTCAACCAGGTGCTGGTGCGCTTCCCCGGCGGCGACGACGCGAACCGCGCCGCGGTCACCGCGGTACAGCGCGATGGGACCTGCTGGCTCGGAGGCGCTCAGTGGGCGGGCGAGGCCGTGATGCGCATCTCGTTCTCCAACTGGGCGACCACGGACGCAGACGTGGACCGATCGGCCGCCGCGATCGCCACCGCCGTCAGAGTCGGAGGGCGTAGGTCTCGTCAGCGGCGCCGCGGCTGACCACGATCAGGTTTCACGATCGGCGGTGCGCGCGTCGCTCCGCCTCGGTGCGGATGGCGTCCAGCGAGCTTGCGACCGTCCGCTCCCAGGGCGGCGCCACGATCGCTCCCCACCAGGCGCCGAGCGCCCATAGGTCGGTGCCGAGTTCGCCGCGGTATTCGAACGCCGTCCCGGTCGCGCTTGCGCGCAGCTCGTAGTGCTCTATGACGTGCGGGACTGGTCCCTTGACGAGCCGGAAGCTGATGCGCTGGGGGCGCTCGAAGCGCACGGTCTCGAGTGTGGTCACGGTCAGGCCCGGCGCCACGGGCGTGAAGTGCGCGGCGAGGACGAGATCGGTGCCGCGCTCGATCACTTCCAGCTTGCCTTGCAGCGCGCGGGGCGTCCGGCCGAGGTACGGGGCTGCGATGACGTCGAACACCAGCTCGGGCGGGGCGGCGATATCCAGGGTGATCGGGCCGAGCGGCCGGAGTCGGCGGCCGACGCCGATGTCGAGCGTCAGGCCGGCGCGGGCGACGAGCGCGGCCCCCGCGGCGAGCAGGGAGCCGGCGACAGCGGTGCGAAGCGCGAGCGTCATCGTTTCGTTCTACAGGGCTGGGATACTCGACGCGTGGCGGACCTTCCAGTAGCGACGCGGTCGATCTGCCCGCATTGCCGCGCCGGCCTCGACGCGGAGCTGATCGACCGCGACGGGCGTGTGATCCTCCGGCGCGAGTGTCCCGAGCACGGTCCGATCGAGGCGCTCGCGTACGGGGACAGCGGCCGTTGGCGCGATGCGCAGCGCTATGACCGTCCGGGCGCGTCGCCGCTGCTGCGTCAGACCGCGAGCGAGCTGGGCTGCCCGCGCGATTGCGGTATCTGCCCGGAGCACGCCCAGCACACCTGCCTCGGGATCATCGAGGTCAACACGGGCTGCAACCTCGACTGCCCGGTGTGCTTTGCCGAGTCGGGCACCGGGCATCAACCGGACGGCTACTCGCTGTCGCTGGCGCAGGTCGAGTCGATGCTTGATGCGTTCGTCGCCGCGGAAGGCGAACCCGAGGCGGTGCAGCTGTCGGGTGGCGAGCCGTCGCTCCACCCCGAGATCCTTGACATGCTGGCCGCGGCGAAGGCGCGTGAGATTCCGTTGGTGATGCTCAATACCAACGGCATCCGGCTCGCGCGCGATGCGCGCTTCGCGCCCGCGCTCGCCGCGCTCGGGATCCATGTCTACCTCCAGTTCGACGGCTTCGACGATGCCACCCACCTCGCGATCCGCGGCCGGCGCCTGCAGGCGATCAAGCAGGCGGCGCTCGACCGCTGCGCCGCCGCCGGTGTCGGCGTCTCGCTTGCCGCCGCGGTCGAGCGCGGGATCAACGAGCACGAGCTGGGGGCGATCGTGCGCTTCGGCGTCGAGCATCCCGCCGTCAACGGCGTCTTCTTCCAGCCGGTCACGCACACCGGACGGCATCCGGAGTTCGATCCGCTCGACCGGCTGACCAACGTCGAGGTGATCCGCGGGCTGTGCGCGCAGCTGCCCGAGTGGTTTCGCGAGGACGACTTCGTCGCGGTCCCGTGCTGCTCGCCGACGTGCCGCTCGGCGACTTACGCGCTCTACGACGGCGAGGACCTCGTCCCGCTGCCGCGGCTCGTCGACGTCGACCGCTACCTCGGTTTCGTCACCAACCGCGCCGTGCCCGACGTCGAGGTCGCGGCCGCATTGGCCGGGCTGTTCTCGGCCTCGGCCGCGGGCGGGACGGAGCGCACCGGCGACCGGCTGGAGTGCGTCGCGTGCGGCGTCGGGCTGCCTGACGAGCTGCAGCGGATCGCGGCGCGCGGGTTCATGGTCGTCGCGCAGGACTTCCAGGACGAGTGGACGCTCGACGTCGCCAAGCTGCGCAAGTGCTGCGTCGCGGAGATCGTCCCGGACGGCCGGATCATCCCGTTCTGTGCGTACAACGCCGCGGGCTACCGTGCCCAGGTCCGCGCCGACCTGGCCGCCGGAGCGACCGCGTGATCGCCGGCGTCTCCCTGCACGACCTCGAGACCGACCCGAAGGGCTGCTGCGCCCGGCTGTACGAGAGCGATGCCGTGCGCTGGCTGCTCGACGACGAGCTGCACCCGGGCGGCGAGCGGCTCACGCTGCGGCTCGCCCGGCTCGCCGGCGTCGCGCCCCGCGCGCGCGTCGTCGACGTTGCGTGCGGCAGCGGCGCCACGGCGCTCCTGCTCGAGCGCGAGCTGGGGTGCGTCACCGTCGGCGTCGACCTCGGCGCCCGCGCGATCGAGCAGGCAAGGCGCGCCACGCCTGCCGGCGCGCGCGCGAGCTTCCTGCTCGGCGACGCCGAGGCGCTTCCACTCCCGGACGCGAGCTTCGACGCCGCGCTGTCGGAATGCTCGCTGTGCACGTTCCCCAACATGCCGCGGGCGATCGCGGAGATGGCTCGCGTCGTCCGGCCGGGCGGGAGCATCGCGATCGCCGACGTCACCGCCGACCTCGACGCCCTCCCCGCAGAGCTGCGTAGCGCCGCCGCCCGGCTCGCGTGCGTCGCCGACGCCCGCAGCGCCGACGCATACGCCGCGCTGCTGCGCGACGCCGGCTGCGAGCCGCTCGCGATCGAACGGCACGACGCCGAGCTGCGCGCGATGGCCGACCGCGTCGAGGCGCGCCTGCGCGTCGCCCGCATGCTCGCGCCGCCAGGCGACGAACGCGAGCGCATCCGCGAGGCCGCCGCGCTCGCCCATCTGGCGATCGACGCGATCGCGCGCGGACACCTCGGCTACGCGCTCCTCACCGCGCGCGTCTGATCCTGTTCGCGACCACTTGCCATCACACCGGAACGCAACGAGCTGACGGCCAACGCCCACTTTTCGCGCGAGATGCGAGCGTCACGGCCGGCGCGCACCGCGCTTCCGCAACGGACGACCAGCGAGAAATCGCGAGGCGCCGTAGGTTTCGCGCCCGCTTCGGAGGCAGAAGCACTAGCGCGGCCGACGAAGGAGCCCGCTACTTCATGAGACGCTGCAGCGCAGGACTGCTGCCCGCGCGAGCGGGCGTGCGAAGCCGCGCCGAGGGCGGCGCGTCCTGCGGCGAGGCCCGCAACGACGAAGCGGCCGGGCACCCCTGGCCGCCTGCGGCTCGAGCATGATGTGCCTTACATACGGCAGGTAGTTGTCCACCGCGAGGCAGACCCGCCGCGCGCTCTGACCTGGCCGCACGGTGCAGCGGCCCTCGGGCGAGCGCGGGAGAGAGCGTGCATTAGGGCGGCCGTGGTGCAAGCGCAGCACGTCTGCGTCCGATACCGCTCAGACCTCCAGCTCGTGGATCTCTGGCAGGACCCACAGCTTCTGTCTCAGCACGGATGCATCGCGTCCCCGTTCGTAACGTCCTGAGGGCGGGCGCTGTTCGGGCAGGCGCTGCGGGACCTGTGGACTGATGCGTTCGTGGCCGCCGCCGGGGGCAGAATTCGACCATCGAACGTCGGCGATCTACCCGGCCGGCCAGCGCCAGCGCGCGCAGGATCTCCCGGGAGCAGATGTCGAGCGCGAAGCCCTCGCGCTTCGAGCCGCTCGTTCAGCGACTTGACCAATGCTTCGCGCGGCGCAATGCTCGGGCGACACCCTCGCGGAGGAGGAAGCGAGCGATGTTCGCACGCGTCAGCACGTATCAGGGCGAGACCGATCGGCTGCTGGACGGCTTCCGCCGCACGACGGAGCCGCTCGCACGGCTCGAGGGGTTCGAGCGCGCCTACTTCCTCACCGACTCCAAGGCCGACCAAGCGCTGACCATCACGCTGTGGGACTCGCCGGAGGCGATGGCGGCCAGCGCGGACTGGGCGAGCAGGGCGCGCGAGCACGCCGCGCACGAGTCCGGCGCGGCTGTCGAGTCGGTCCGCAGCTACGAGGTCGCGCTCACTGCTGAGAAGCCGGCGCTGCGATGACGTTTCACGCCACGATCGTCTTCGAGTTCAACGCCCACGACGTCGCCGAGGCGGGGGACCGCATGAATCCGCTGCTCGAGCAGGCCGGCGACGCGAGCCTGGAGACGAAATCACTCGAGCTCGCGACCCCACCGGGCACGCCGGTGACGCTGCCGCCGGTCGCCCCCAGCGGGCGGGGTTGATGTCGGCCGAGCGCCTCTGGGCGCCGTGGCGCATGCGCTACGTCCAGGGTGAACGCAAGGACGAGGGCTGCATCTTCTGCCTGGCCGCCGAGGCCGGCGACGACGAAGCCCGGCTCGTGCTGCACCGCGGGGAGCGCTGTCTGGTGATGCTGAACGCGTTTCCGTACAACAGCGGCCACCTAATGGTCTCGCCGCATCGCCATGCCGCGTCGATCGAGGATCTCGATGATGACGAGCTGCTCGAGCTCATGACCCTCACCCGGCGGGCGCTGCGCGCGGTTCGCGAAACCTACGCTCCCGACGGCTTCAACCTCGGCGTCAACGAGGGCGAGATCGCCGGCGCCGGGTTCGCGGGCCACGTGCACTTCCACGCCGTTCCGCGGTGGGCGGCAGACAGCAACTTCATGGCGGTGACGGCAGACACACGCGTGGTGCCCCAGTCGCTGGAGGACTCCTACGCACAGCTGCGCCAGCGGTTCGCCTGAGTCCCGTTGTGCGCCGCAAGGCCGCATGTGGAACGTCTCCCTCCCCGCGCTCCTCCTGCGCCGACGCCCTCACTCCCGCGCGATCGGCGCGGCCTATTGCTCCAGGTCGCGCGGCCGGACGAAGTCGATCAGCTCCGCGGTGCCGCGGTCGAGCGCGCTCCAGCCGGGACGGGGGAGCGCGAGGGTCGCGAGCGCAGCGGTCGGGAACTTCGCCTCGAGCTCTCGCACACCGGTTCCCGAGCGGGAGAGGAGGAGTGCCAGCTCCTGCAGGCCGGGGTTGTGGCCGATCAGCATCACGGACGACACCGCCGCCGGCACCTCGTGCAGGCGTGCCAGCAGCGCGCCGGCACCGGCGCCGTAGAGTTCAAGTTCGACGTGCGCGCCGTGTCGTGCGGGCCCGATGCGCTCGAGCGTCTCGCGCGCCCGTGTGGCCGAGGAGCACAGCACGAACTCCGGCTCGATGCCCTGATCGCGCAGGTGCCGGCCGATCGCCTTCGCCGCACGCCGGCCCCGGGACGTCAGCGGGCGATCGTGATCGGCGAGCCGAGGATCTGTCCAGCTCGACTTCGCGTGACGCAGAAGATAGAGCCGCTGTCCGGTCACCGCACGACCAGTGTCCCCCAGGTGGCCGCCGACCGAAGCGCGCGGCTCGCCACGACCGCGTGCGTGCGCCCGGTCCCGAACGTCTGGGTCCTGCGACGTGGTTCGAACTCGATCCGCAGCCCGCAGCGTGGTGCACGCCAGAGGCGCGGGCCGCAGTGGGAGTAGGGTCGTCTTATCGCCCCGCCTCCAGCGAGACCGCCAATGTCGCCCCCGGCCAAGGTACTCGTGGTCGCGAACCGCACCGCTGACTCCGACGAGGTACACGCCGCGCTAGTAGGGCGCGCGCACGACGGACCGATCGACGTCACGCTGGTGGCGCCGGCCGCCTGGGAGGTGGTCGACCCGCACGGCGGCAGGCAGTCGGCGTCGCGGCGCCTGAACGCCGCTCTGACGCGTCTCGCCGCCGCTGGGATCACGGCAAGGGGCGTCGTCGGTGACGCCGATCCGGTCGCCGCCGTCCAGGCCATCTGGGATGCGGAGCGCTTCGACGAGGTGATGGTCGCCACGCTGCCGCATCACCTGTCGCAGTGGCTCGGCCTCGACCTTCCGCATCGCGTCGAACAGCTGACCGGCTTTCCCACGCGCCACGTGATCGCGCGCGAGCGATCCACAGTCGCCCGCTGAGGCGCGGCCGCCGAGGCTCGCATAGCGGCGGTCCTCCGCTTCCCGCTCGCGCCGAATGCACCGCGCTTGCCGCCGGAGTTGTCACGATCGAACGTGAAGCACTCCAACGCTCCGAACGCCTGCGCCTACTCGACCTGCTGGGCCGCGGCGACCCCCCGGACCGGCGAGGATCGCCGCTACCAACACGAGCGAACGTCACCGAGACGCGTTGCCCGAGCGCAGGCGCTCCGATTTCGGCTGGCTGGCCGGCGCCGGCGTGCCGGGGAGGTGGATCAGATTCTCGACCTCGCGAACGCCCTCGATCTGCCGTGTCGCGACCTCGATGCGCTCGATGTCCTCATGTCGGTCCATGACCCCGCGCAGGAACACGAACCCGTCCTCTGCGTTGATGCTGATGTGCCCCTTCGGCACGCGCGCACGGCGATAGAGCTCACTCTCGACCTTGCGCGCGAGCGTGACGTCGTCGAACGGCTCGCGGTGACGGGGCCGGGCGGCGTTGAGCGTCCGTCGGGCGATCCCGACCGCATGCGACTCCGCCCGCCGGGCGCGTGCCGCGGCGCGTCGCTCGCCGCGCCGCACGCGGGACATCGCACGATCCCGAGCGGTATGGCGACGGCGACGGCCCGCCTTGGAATCGAGGAAGTACGCAAGCAGCGCCCCCAACGTCATGCCGCAGGCGGCCGCGGCCGCGGCCGCGGCGATCGCGAGCGGACTGACGTCCGTGGAGCGTCCGCGCCTCGGCCCAAAGCGCGTGAGCGTCGGCGGGGCGCTCAGACGGACGCGTGGAGTCGTGAGCAGCATGGGAACCTCCTGTCTGAAGTACCAGGAAGCTACGCCCTCGGTGGCCGTCGTAACAGGTCGCATCATCATGCCCTCGCGGTGCCGCTGACCGCCCAGCCTGGCCGGGCTAGAGACCCGGCCCAGGGAGATCGCGCGTCCCTCGGTGGCTCGTCGTCGCGCTCGCCCTTGTGAGATCGCTGGTCGCCCAGTTCGTCATCACGGACAGCCTCGACAAAGCGGCGGCCAGGCAGGAGAGGGAAGACGCACGCCAGGAGAGCACGGTGACCACGGACGCTCTCAATACGTCGGTCGAAGAGGCGGACCAAGCACGCGCAGCGCTCATCGAAGCAGCCCGCGATGCGCGTCCGCGACGGTAAGCCTTGTCCGCCAACACGTCGAGGAATCGAAGCCGCCATCCGGGTCCGGGACGTCGTGAGTTCCTCGGGACCTCGTAGCGATGACGCGGTCGGTTACACGTTCGAGGAGCTCAACGCACCCACCGGCCACGCGGCCCGGCACACGGGCGGGCTGTCGAGCGTGCGCGGCCCGCACCCGGGCTTCGCCGACGCGACGCTCTGCCCGGTGCTCGTCCCGCTGCTCACCGCGTAGCCGACCCACCGGCGAGATGGATGGGTCGGGGTCCCGGGACCCCGGGCCCTGATCCATCCGGCCGGCGGACAACCGCCGATCGCCGGGCGATGAGCTGCCCGCGTCCGTGACAGCCGTCCGGCGTCGCGAAGAATGGACCCGACAGTGGGTCGCCAAGCACGGCGATATGGGGCGATCAAGTCGGCTGGTTGGCGTGGACGGCTGATCGGAGCGGAGGGAACTCGGCAAGCAGGTCAGCGGCGTCCGCCTGGAACATGACCACCGGCTCGGGCAGTCCGCGGAATCGCCAGGCGCCGAGGCTCCTCAATGTGACACCGTCTGGAAGCGACTCGAGGACCTCCCCGCGAACCGGAGCGGACATCACGACTTGGCCGCCGTGCGCCGCGAAGCAGATGCGCGCGGCTGCGTGGACGGACAGGCCCACGTAGCCGGTATCGGTTAGCGCAGGACGACCGCGGTGTAGGCCGATCCGCAGCCGTACCGTCGATCCCTCCGGCCAGGCGCCGACGCGCATCGCCCGCTGAATCGCCAGCGCGGCCTCGAGTGCCGCAGGACTGCGCTCGAATACCGCGAAGACGTCGTCGCCGCGGGCGGACACCTCGTGACCGCCGGCGCGCCGCACCGCGCCCCGCACGACGCGGCGGACGTCAGCGAGCAGGGCAGCGTATCGATCGCCGAGGCGCCCGAGCAACGCGGTCGAGCCCTCGATATCGGTCAGCAGGAACGTGACCTGACCCTTCGGCAGCTGCAGCTGTGGCTGCAGCTGCGCGCTGATGAAGCCGATGGGCATGATGCCGTGTTTCTTGGCCGCTCTGAGCAGGCGGCCGCGCGCGCGGTCACGCGCGCCTTCACTCTCGAAGACCACCTGGTTGAATCGCGCGAGGGCGTTCCGGACGTGCGACGCATCGTGGATCGGCAGGCGACGTCGGCCGCCAGAATCGACGTACGCGAAGGCGCTATCGGGAAGCTGCGCGCGCTCCTTCGCACCGAGCGGTGGCATGCCGGCATGTTCGCAGCAACTGGCGCTCACCGCCGCACTCTCGCAACGCGGAAGCGCACGCACCGGTCGGCAGACGTGCGATGCGCGAAGCGCGGCGGCAACATCAACGCCGACTGTCGCGGGTCGTGCCGAGCTACTCGACGAAGCAGTAGGAGTCGCTCGACGCGTCCCCGCCCTGCAGACGGGTCTGGTGCACCCGCAGCCCGCGGAAGTCGTCGCCGCCGGGGAAGAACCGCGGGTCCACGGTCATGCCACCGGTCTCGGTGTTCGCGTCGACGCGGGCCATCCAAGCGCCCACGCCGTCCGGGTAGAAGATGTCGTCCCACGTCGCGTAGAGCGAGTTGGTGAAGTAGACGCGCCGCCCGTCCCGGCTTACCTCCACCATCTGGGGCGCGCCCGCCAGTCGCAGCTCGGGAGCGGCCGGGTGCGGGACTCGGCCGACGATCCCGCCCAGGCGAACCGAACCCGCCTCCCTCGGGTTGTGCGGATCGCTCACGTCGTACTGCTTGAGCTCCCCGGTTCCCCAGCACGACACGTACAGCCAGCGGTCGTCGACAGACAGGTCGATGTCGCTCACCAACGGCGGAACCGCGCCGAACGGCTGGAGCGCGGGCGGAAGCGCGGACGCTTCGGCCGGCTCGGCGGGGATCGTGATCACCTTCTTCGCCGTCCACCGCTCGCCGTCGCGGTGCCACAGCCACACCGACGCGGAAAGATCGGCGACGCTGATCACGACCCCGACGAAACCCCAGGCCTTCTGCGGATTGTGAGCCGGCCTCAGCTCGAGCACCATCTGATGCTCGTCGCCCAAATCGACGCGCTGGACCAGCCGGCCTTCAGACAGGCTCCAGAAATCGAGGTGGTGGCCGAACCGCCGCCCCAGGAGGTCTTCGGGATTCAGCCCGTCCTCGATCATCGACGGGGTCGCCCACTCCGACGTGATCGCGACATCGTCGTTGAGGTGCCACCAGACGTCGTAGGCGAAGTGCTGCTCGCCCCGATCCGTCTCCCACGCACCGGTGACCTCGAACGTGTCGTGGTCGATCAGCGCGACCCCTCCCGGGCCGTCGCTGCCGTCCGCGCCGCCGAGGTTGGACATGAAGATGCCGCCGGGTCCGCAGTGCACCGTGTGCGGGCGGGAGTAGCCGGCCTTGGCGGCGAGCTCGCCGGGCTCGATCGTGCGGACAACCCGCGGATGGCGCGGATCGGGCTTGGTGTCGAGCACATAGGTGCGCGACGACCGGATCCCCGGCACGATCAGGTAACGGCGCTCGAGCGAACCTCCGTGGGCATGGCCCTCGTGGCAGAGCGCGCTGGAGCAAGCGTTCCACCCGAAATGGTGCAGCTCGTTGCCTGCGGTCGGCAGCTCCGTCCAGCCCACCACCTCGCCATAGGTGGGCGACCCCGGATCGCAGTCGACCACCGTCATGGCGTCACGCTGTGTGCCGGCCGGATCGAACGCCGCGACGTAGGCGAGCCGCTCAGGTGGCGCCGCGATGGCGGCGGCGGGCGACCGATAGAACGTGGGATCCGTAACCTCGGGCACGGAAACCTCCTCTCGCCAGCTCCCTCGACGCCCCGATCCTACACCCGGTCGGCGCTCCCGCCGCCTCCCTTGGCAAGAACGTCGGCAGCCTCCGGACCGGGCCTCGCTGCACCCGCTCGTTCACCTGGAGGTCGGTTCCGGATGAATGCGAGCATGCGCGGTCGGTGATGCCGGCTCCCGCTCAGGACGACGAGCATGGATCTCCAGTCGCCGTGGCTGTCGGAAATCGTCCGAGGGAGTAGTGGGCCGCGGGACGAGGCGCCCCGCTGGAGACTGCTGGTTCTTGTCAAGAAGCAGCGGTTTCGACCTGTGCTCCGTCGCCCGCAGCAGGCGTCTCGCGGACGCGGGCGCGTACGACCGCCTCCAGGCGTAGGCAGCAGTGAGCCGGCGTCGCATCTGGGGACGCCGCGCCCTATCGCCCGGTAGCCGTACGGGCGTGAGGGGTGCTGGGGCTATCGTCGCCGACGCCTCGGGATCTCCAGGGTGGCGAGGTACTTGCGGCCGGTCCAGGCGGTGTTCGCCGAGGCGGCGGGGTTGCGGGGGCGGGGCGAGCTGGCGTCTTCGCGCCGGGCCACGACGCCGAGGTCGTCGGCGACGAGTCCTGTGTCTGGGTAAGCTTCGCAAGATCAGCGAGCACGCGAAACGATGAAGATCGCTTACTTCGTCAGCGCGGGAACAGCGGACGCCACACGTGCGTCGATCCCTCTGCATCTGGCGGCGAACGGATCGGTTGAGATCGGGCAGCAGCCGTCGATCGTGCTGGGCGGCGATGCCACCGAGCTCCTGCTAGGCGATCACGCTGGAACGCTCGAGGGCATCGGGGTTCCGCCCTTCCGAGATCTTCTGGCCAAGCTGCGCGACCACGAAGTGCCGGTCTTTGTCTGAAAGGGCTGCGCCGTCGCCCGTGGGGCGAACGACGACGATCTTGCGAGGTTCGGGGGGAGCTGGATCACGCCGCCGGATGTGGCGAAGCTGTTCGCCGACAGCGACCGCGTCGTCACGTTCTAGCCGGTTGCCACCCATGCTTCGACGCACCTGCGGCAGCGATGGCGCGTCTGGTGTCGCCGCTGCTGCGTCAGCGGGCGGCAGCGACGCATGGGCCCGCGGCTCTGCGGGTGTCGCCTGACTGCCATCTCGGCTGATCCTCGGCTCGGTGCTACGAGCCTGAGGAGGGGTCATGTCCGAACTTCTGGTCGACCACGCGGGTCGACGTCGGTCGCTGGCGACCATGCCCGGCTTCCACGCCGGTCGTGCCGCTGCCTGCGATAACGCCCGCGCCGCATGCGGCCGGCGCTGTTGACCGGCCGGACGTGGCGAACGTAGGCTCGCGCCCGTCAATGGGCATCGTGCGTTACCTCGCGCCTGACACGGACGCGTATGTCGCGTCTGTGCAGCGGCACGCCGGCGAGTTCGAGGCGCGGACGGGTCATCGCCTCGAGGTGCGCATTCTCGACAGCGACGAGTACTTCTCGAACCGGATCGGGCCGCTGCTCACCGGCGATGATGCGGCCGACGTCTTCATGTCCGGGCCGGTTCTGCTCTGGGAGCACGTCGGCGCCGGTCTGGTGGAGCCGCTCGACGAGCACCTCGCCTCGGCGGACCGCGATTTCGACCTCGCGGACTTCCTGCCACGCTTGCTCGAGGTCAACCGCTGGACCGGACACGCGGGGGACCCGCTCGGCAGCGGACCGCTGCTCGAGGTCCCCGTCAACTGCGAGTCATACAGCCTCGCGTTCGTGCCGGACACCCTGAGCGAACGCGGCCTCGACGTGCCGCAGACGTGGGACGACTACTTCGCCGTGGCCCGCGACGTCGCACGCAGCTCCGGCGGGAGGATCAGAGGATTCGGGCAGCGCGGCCGGGGCGAGTGGCACACGATGTACACGGGGTTCGCGACCCAGCTGTGGAGCTGCGGGGGCCGCGACTTCGACACCGACGGACGCGCCGCGTTCGCCGACCCCGACGCGGTTGCCGTGACCGAGTCCTTCATCGACGCGTTGCTCGAGGCGGGCCCCGTCGACTGGCCGGAGCAGCGCTGGTACGAGCTCGCGCTCGACTTCGGGCGTGGCCGCTACGCGCTGCTCGTCGACTCCGACCATTACGTCGCATTCTTCGAGGACGAGCGCCATTCCGAGCTGGTCGGGCGCATCGGCTACGCGCTGCCCCCGGCAGGTCCGGCGGGGGAGCGCCGTCCGAACCTCTGGACGTGGTCGCTGGCGATGACGGTCGCCTCGCGCGACAAGCCGGCGGCGCGGGATTTCATCGCCTGGGCGGCATCGGCGCAGTTCCTTCTGCGCTCGGCGGGCGAGGGCAACATGAACCCGACGCGGAGGAGCACGTGGGACGACCCCGGCTTCCGTGCACTCACCGCTCCATGGGGCGACTACGCGACCGTGTCGCGACGACTACTCGACGAGTACGCGACCGTCCTCGTCACTCCCACGGCGCGTTACCGCGAGATCGCCCTCCGCTGGACCGAGGCGCTGCGCGAGGCCTACATGGGTCGCGACGTCGGCGACGCCCTGCGCGCTGCCGCTACGGACGCCGAGCGGCGGTTCGGCGCATCCGACTGACCGGCACCTCTGTCGGCGTGGGTCGTCAGCACGTACCCCGGCTCCGGGGACGAGCGGTACCAGCGCGGGTAACGGAGCGAACCGTCGTGCTGAGTCACTGCTGCATCCTTGGATCGTGCGTAGGGTCGGCGTACATGGGAGGGCAACCGTGATCGATGGCTTCGGGGAGCAGTTCGAAGTGCCAGGGTTCGTTGCTGTAGATCTGGCACAGCCCGTACGCGGCGCCGTGTTCGGACAGCCACGCCGTGGCATCGGAGGGCCCAATGTCGACCGCGTCCCCCGACACGTGAGCAGACGTCTCCGCGGTGGCCACCCATCGGGCAGCTTCCTCTTCTGAGCCGTACTCCGAGACCGCC
>DASTIC010000247.1:0-3056 GCA_035717845.1 Solirubrobacteraceae bacterium | reverse complement strand
GGCCGACCTGCTGATCCTGCCCGACCTCGAGCGCTTCGTCCCCGAGATCGTGCTCAAGCGCGGCCGCCCGGTCGAGGAGATCCCGCGGACGCCCGTGCCCGAGTGGGTGCGCCAGAGCGTCCGGCTGCACGCCGTGGCCGCTTCGGACTTCAGGATCCCCTGGGAGGGAGGCGCCGCGCGCGTGATCGGTCTCGTCCCGGGTCAGATCCTCACGGAGTCGCTCGTAGTGGAGCCGCGGGTCGAGGACGGCGCGGCCGTCGCCGATCCCGGGCGCGATCTCGCGAAGATCGCCGTGATCGAGCGCCACCTCGGCACGGGCCGCCTCGGGCTGGGCTTCGTGCGCGGCTTCGGCCTGCGGCGCGGCGCGCTCGCGTCGACCTTCGCGCACGACGCGCACAATCTCGTCGTCGTGGGCACGGACGACGCCGAGATGGCGCACGCCGTCGCGCGGGTCGCGGAGCTGGGCGGCGGCATCGTCGTCGTCGACGGCGGCGCCGTGGTCGCGGAGCTGCCGCTGCCGATCGCCGGGCTCATGTCCGACCTCCCGCTCGCCGACGTGATCGCCGCGAGCAAGGCGACCGTCGCGGCGGTGCACGCACTGGGCTCCGCGGTCGAGTCACCGTTCCAGTCGCTCGCCTTCCTGGCGCTCTCGGTGATCCCCAGCCTGAAGCTCACCGACCGCGGCCTCGTCGACGTCGACCGGTTCGAGCTCGTGCCGCTCCGGGCGGATACGCTCGTCCCGGGCTGATTTCCTTCGCCGAACCTGGGTACACTGGAGCTGTGAGCTGGCCGTTCATCGTGCTGCTCGCGCTGGCCCTCCTCCTCGTGGTGGGCGCCGAGTGGCAGCGGGTGGAAAATCTCTTCGGTGCCGAAGGGCGCCGCGCGCGTGACCGGCGCCGCCGCAAGGCGAACCTGAAGCTCGTCCGCACCGACGAGGAGGAGTTCGCCGAGAGCGTCCAGCGCGACCTCTCGCAGCTCCCGACGATCGAGGAGCGCGACCGCCTCTAGCCGGCCGGCTAGCGGACGACGAAGCGCGCGCGCAGGATGCGCGTGTTGCCCAGGATCGGCCCGACGTTCTCCATGTTCCGCGACTCCTGGTAGTCGGACACCTGGAGCAGGAGCGTGTGGCGGCCGCGGCCGAGCCCGGCGGTGCGCACGAGGATCCGGCCCCCCTGCAGGCGTGCGCCGGGCTCGCGGCCGTCGACCCGCGCGACGATCGAGCGAGGATCGACGCCCGAGCCGGCGTCGCTCGCGGCGACGACCACGGGCTGCCCGCGCCTGACTATCCGAGTGCGCAGCCGCAGTGCCGGCGGCTTCGTGTCCCCGACCCAGAAGCGGAACGTGAAGGCGCCGGCACGGGCGGCGCTCGGGCTGTCGAAGACGACGTCGTACGCTCCCGGCGCCGGCCGGATCGCCCCCGACGCGAGCACCGGGTTCCCGAAGATGCGCAGGTACGGGTTGAGGTTGAACGGCAGGGCCGGGTAGCCCGTGAGGCGGTCCTCGTCGCCGGCGCGCACGACGCGCGGCTCGACGAGGACGTTGCGCCCGCGCGAGGTGACGACGACGCCGAAGTTCGCGGCCCGGCGGCGGAGCGTGACGCGGTAGACGCGCTCCGGCCCGGGCAGCGTCGCCGCGAAGCCGAGGCCGGCAGGGCTCTCGGGATAGCGGTAGCGCGACACGAGCGTGGTGCCGCCGCGCGTGTTTCCCTTGTACGTCCCTGGGCGGCGCAGGGGCGTCGCCTTCGCCCGGCCGAGCGCCGGCGACGACACTCGGAGCCAGTACGGGATGCGACGGCGATCCGCGCCGCGGGTCAGCACGACGAAGCCGGAGAGCTCGGCGGCCGGCGCGGACGCGGTCGTCACCGTCACCGGCAGCGTGCCCGGGACGGTCGCCGTCGCGGGGACCGAGACGGCGGCGGCTCCACCGCCGCCGTTCTGCCGCTCGACGGTCACGGCCCAGGTCCCGGCACCGCCTCCCGCGTCGGAGAGCCCGACCGCCAGCGTCTGCGTGGCGGTCGCCGGCACGAGGCCGAAGGAGAGCGTCGTCGGCGCCGTGAAGACGAGCGGCCGGTCGGCGCGGGCGAGATTGACGACGCCGCCGCCCTCGCGCGTCGCGTGCGCCTCGACCGAACGGGCCTCGTCCGCGAAGGCACGGTCGCCGGTGCTCGCGAGCGCCGACTTCACCTGCGCGGGCGTCCACGTCGGGTGGCGCTGGCGCAGGAGCGCCACCGCACCCGCGACGTGCGGTGCGGCCATGCTCGTGCCGGACAGTGCGACGAAGCTGCGCCCCGGCGAGGCGGAGACGATCGCGACGCCCGGCGCGCTCACCTCCGGCTTCAGCTGCAGCGAGAGCGGTGTCGGCCCACTGGACGAGAACGAGGCCACGACGTTCGGCGCGCCCGTCCTGCTCGTCGAGACGGCACCCACGGTGATCGCCTCGGGCGCCGAGCCGGGGGAGGAGACGGAGCCGCGGCCGAAGTCGTCGAAGTCGTTCCCCGCCGCCACCACCGGCACGACGCCGGCGCGCGCGGCCGCCCCGAGGGCCTCCGCGACGATGTCGCGGGTCGGCTCGATCTCCGGTTCGCCGAGCGAGAGGTTGATCACGTCCATGCCGTCGGCCACCGCGGCCTCGATGGCGGCGACCAGCTGCGGCGAGTTGCCGTCGAGGCCGACGTCGGCGTCGGTGGGGATCGTGAGCGCCTTGTAGTTACCGAGGTACGCACGGGGCGCCACGCCCGAGATGCGGCTCCCCTCGGCCGGCGTGTTCGCGTTCCCGGCGGCGATGCCGGCGACGTGCGTCCCGTGCGAGGAGAACTCCGGGTCGAACGGCTTCGCCGCGTGCCGCCATACCGGCCGCGGCGGCGGGAAGGCGCGCGCCACGATCACCTTGGCGGTCGTGTACGCCGCCTGGCCCTTGGGATAGCCGGCCGGCATCGTGTAGCCGCGCGGGTCGAAGAGCGGGTGCGTCTGGTCGATCCCCTCGTCGATGATCCCGATCTTGATCCCCTGGCCCGCGTTCACGAGGCCGGCGCCCCACAGTGCCGGCGCCCCGATCTG
>DASTIC010000246.1:0-5767 GCA_035717845.1 Solirubrobacteraceae bacterium | reverse complement strand
GATCGTGTCGGCCAGCGGGCCGGGCTCCCCGATCGCGCGCAGCCACGAGGCGACGCGCTCGTCGACGCCGCGCAGCTCGAGGATCTCCTCGACCACCGCGCGGTACTCGCGCTCGAGCTCGCGCGGGCGGCCGTCGACGGGGATGTCGTCGGCCGACTCGGCGACCTCGATGCGGAGGCGGCCGAACTGGTCGGACTCGGCGGCGCCGGCGACGCCGCGGGCGACGCCGGAGAGCTGGACGGCGCGGCCGCCGCCGGGCAGGCGGACGCGGTCCGTCACCTCGGCGATGGTGCCGACCTTCGCGAACTCGTTGTCGTGCCGCGGAATGAGGAGGACGCGATCCTCGTCACCGACGTCGACGGGAAGCGTGACGTCCATGGTGGGGAAGACCACGGTGTCGTCCAACGGGACGAGAATCATCGAGGCCATCTAAGACTTCACTTCCTGTAGGAACTTACTCATCGTTCGTAAGTGTAGCGGGGGATCTCAGTCGATGCCACTGAGATCCTACGCGGCGGACTGGTTGCGCCGGCGAGCGTTCGTGGACCGCTACCGCGGCGGCATGCGGAGCGCGCCGTCGAGCCGGATGACCTCGCCGTTGAGCATCGGGTTCTCGACGACGTGGGCGGCGAGCTCGCCGTATTCCTCCGGCCGGCCGAGCCGGTGCGGGTGCGGGACCTGCCCGCCGAGCGCGGTGCGCGCCTCCTCGGGCAGCCCGGCGAGCAGCGGCGTGTCGAACAGCCCGGGCGCGATCGTGACGACGCGGACGCCGGACTGCGCGAGGTCGCGCGCCGCCGGCAGCGTCATGCCGACGATCCCGCCCTTGGACGCCGAGTAGGCGAGCTGGCCGATCTGGCCGTCGTAGGCGGCGATCGACGCGGTGTTGACGCAGACGCCGCGCTCGCCCTCTTCGTCGGGCTCGTTGGCGAGCATCGCCGCCGCCGCCAGCCGCAGCACGTTGAAGGTGCCGATCAGGTTCACCCGCACGACCGCCTCGAACGGGTCGAAGGAGTGCGGGCCGCGCCTGCCGGCCGTCTTCTCGGCCCAGCCGATGCCGGCGCAGCAGACCGAGATCCGCAGCGGCGCGGCGGCCTCGACCGCGCGCTCGACCTGCGCCGCGTCGGTCACGTCGCAGGGCACGAAGCGCGCGCCGAGCTCCTCGGCCAGCGCCTCTCCCTTCTCGGCGTTGAGGTCGGCGATGACGACGCCGGCGCCGCCGGCCCGCAGCCGCCGCGCGGTGGCGGCGCCGAGCCCGGACGCCCCGCCGGCCACCAGCGCGTTCGATCCCTCGATTCTCATGACGCGCGACCGTACCGGAGGAAGACCTCCGAGCCCTCCTGTCGCATCGAGACGAGCTCGAGCCCGCGCGCCTCCGGCAGCCGCCCGCCCTCGACGACGTTCGGCTCGTCGGCGTCGCCGGTCACCAGCGGGGCGATGGTGAGGTACAGCTCGTCGACGACGCCGGCCGCGTGGAGCGCGCCGTGGATCGTCGGCCCGCCCTCGGAGAGCAGCGCGCGCACGCCCCGCGCGCGCAGGTCGGCGAGCATCTCGGTCAGGGCGGGAACCTCCAGGCGCACCACCTCGACGGGGGCCGGGACGTCCGGCGGCTCGCCCGCCTCGGGGGTGGGCGGGGTGGGCGGGCCTGTATACACGAGCACGGGCTGCTCCGGCGCCTGGAACAGCCCGGCCTCCCACGGGACGTCGAAGCGCCGCGAGAGGATCACGGCGAGCGGGTCCGCGGCGAGCCCGGCGGCCACCCGCCGGCGCCGGCGTTCCTCGCGCTTGACCAGCCGGCCGTAGCCCTCGGCGCGCAGGGTGCCGGTGCCGATCAGCACCGCGTCGGCGAGCGTGCGCAACTCGAGCAGCTGCTCGAGGTCCGCTTCGCCGCCGATCGTCGCGCTGCGGCCGTCGCGCGCCGCGCGGCCGTCGGCGGTCGAGATCATGTTCACGAACACGAACGGCCGGTCGTCCCGCGCCCGCTCCTGCGGTGGCTGCTCCACCCGCCGCAACCTACCGTCGCGGCGCGATGCACCCCTCGATGTGGTCGTCGACGAGACCGCACGCCTGCATCAGCGCGTAGGCCGTGGTCGGGCCGACGAAGCGGAAGCCGCGCTTCTTGAGCTCCTTCGCCATCGCGGTCGACTCCGCCGTGACGGCCGGGATGTCGCCCGGGGTGCGCGGGCGCGGCCGCGGCTCCGGGGCGAACGACCACAGTAGCTCGGACAGCGAGAGGCCGGACGCCGCCCGCGCGTTCGCGATCGCGGCCTCGATCTTCGCCCGGTTCCGGACGATGCCCTCGTCGGCCATCAGCCGCGCGACGTCGTCGTCGCCGAACGCCGCCACGCGCTCGATCTCGAACCCCGCGAACGCGGCCCGGAAGCGCTCGCGCTTGCGCAGGATCGTGATCCACGCGAGGCCGGACTGGAACGCCTCGAGGCACAGCTTCTCGAACAGCGCGCGGTCGTCGTGGACGGGCCGCCCCCACTCCTCGTCGTGGTAGGCGACGTACTCGGGCGTCGACGCGCCCCACCAGCACCGACCGCCGATCAGCCCCTCGCTCATGGGGCGAGCTCGTCGATGAGGTCGGCGCCGATCGGCGTGAGCACCGGGGTGGTGATCCCGCGCGCGACGTACTCGCCCAGCCGCTCCTTCATGGCGTCCGGCTCGCCGAAGATGAAGATCTCGCGCAGCAACGCCTCCGGCACGAGAGCGAGCGCGCCCTTGCGGTCGCCCGAGCGCCACGCCGCCACGAGCGGGTCGATCTGCTCGCCGTACCCGAGCGCGCGGAAGAACGCCTCGTAGACCGGCACCGTCGCGTAGGCGGCGAACACGAACCGGGCGACGTCGAGCCCGTCGCCGGGGATGCAGAAGAAGCGGCAGATGATCTCCGTCGGCTCACGGCCCGCGGCCGCCTCGCCCTCGCGTACGCGCGCGACCACATGCTCGACCGCCGGCAGCGGCAGGAAGTTCACGAACGTGCCGTCGCCCAGCTCGCCCCCGAGCCGCAGCATCCGGTCGCGCAGCGCGGCGAGCACGATCGGCACCGGCGAGGCCGGCGGCGTCTCGAGCCTGAAGCCGCCCGGCCCGCGCCCTCCGGCCAGCACCTCGCGCAGCACCGGCACCACCTCGCGCATGCGCGACAGCGGCTTCTCGAACGGGCGCTCGTTCCAGCGCTCGACGATCACGTTCGAGGACGCGCCGAGGCCGAGGACGAAGCGCCCGCCGCTGGCGTCGGCGAGCGCCGCCGCGTGCTGCGCCAGCACCGCCGGCCCGCGGGTGAACGGGTTGACCACTCCCGTCCCGAGCCGCATCCGCGAGGTCCACGCCGCCGCGAGCGCCAGCGGCGTGAACCCGTCCGGCCCGTTGGTCTCACCGGTCCAGAAGTCGTCGTAGCCGGCGGCTTCGGCGCGGCGCACGAGCGGCTCGTGCGCGGCGAGCGGCACGCCGGCGAACGGCAGCGTGAGGCCCCATCGCAGCTCGGCCACGCGGCCACCCTATAGGCTCGCCCCCGGATGCACTTCGACCGGCTCGGAAGGGGTGAGCTCGTCGCGGCGGTCGGCGGGCTGCTGCTGCTCGTCTGCCTGTTCCTGCCCTGGTACGAGACCGATCCGGACAACCCCAACGCGAGCATCGACGGGGCGAGCGGCGCGGTCAGCGGCTTCGAGGTGCACCAGGTGCTGCGCTGGCTGTTGCTGCTCGCCGCGATCGCGCCGTTCATCCTCGTCTGGATCGTGATCCGCGAGCACGAGCTGTCGTGGCCGCGCGGCGAGCTGACCGCCGTGGCGGCGATCGCCGCGTTCGGACTCGTCGCCTACGTCGGCTTCCTCGACCGCCCGGGCTCCCCGGGCGGGGCGATCTCGCTCCAGCCCGGCTTCTACGGCGCGCTGCTGGGGACGATCCTGATGATCGCCGGCGGCGCCATCAGCGCCGGCCGGACGGAACGAACACGCAAGCCTCCGGGGGTCCTCTAGATGTCCGCTCCTGTCGACCGCAACCTCGCGCTCGAGCTCGTGCGCGTGACCGAGGCCGCCGCCCTGTCCGCCGCCCGCCTCGTCGGCCAGGGCGACAAGGAGGCCGCCGACCAGGCGGCGGTCGACGGCATGCACGCCGTCCTCCACACCGTCCACATGGACGGCGTCGTGGTGATCGGCGAGGGGGAGAAGGACGAGGCGCCGATGCTCCACAACGGCGAGCGGGTCGGCGACGGCCACCCTCCGGAGGTCGACATCGCGGTCGACCCGCTCGAGGGCACGCGGCTGGCGGCCGACGGGCGCCCCAACGCGCTCGCCGTGATCGCGCTGTCCGAGCGCGGCACGATGTTCGACCCCGGCCCCTGCGTCTACATGGAGAAGATGGCGGGCGGCGAGCACATCGCCGACCTGCTCGATCTCGACCGCCCGCTGGCCGAGACCCTCGAGCTGGTGGCCGAGCGCAAGGGCACCGACATCCGCGACGTGATGGTCGTCACCCTCGACCGGCCGCGCCACCGGGACGGCATCGCGGCGATCCGCGAGGCCGGCGCCCGCGTGCGGCTGATCCCCGACGGCGACGTCTCCGGCGCCCTGCTCGCGGTCTCGCCGGACCGGCCGGCCGACCTGCTGTGGGGCATCGGGGGCACGCCCGAAGGCGTGATCTCGGCCGCCGCGCTGAAGTGCTACGGCGGTGGGCTGATCGGGCGGCTGTGGCCGCGCGACGAGGACGAGCGCAAGGCTGCGGAGGACGCCGGCTACGACGTCTCGCGCGTGCTCACCCAGGACGACCTCGTCCAGGGCGACAACTGCTTCTTCTGCGCCACCGGCGTGACCGACGGCGACGTGCTCGAGGGCGTCCGCTACGAGGGCTCGCAGGGGGCGAGCACCGAGTCGCTGGTCATGCGCAGCCGCTCGGGCACCGTGCGGCGCATCCAGTCGCGGCACGACCGCACGAAGCTGCGCGCGCTCACCGGCCGCTACGGATGAGGCGGACGACGAGGGCCACGGCGCCGGCGACCGCGGCGACCAGGGCGATGACCACCGCCCACGGGGTGTCGCCGACCCTGACCGGCTTCTCGTCCGGCCCCGCGAAGCGGCCGACCGCCGAGAGCTCGAGCTCGCGTCCGGCGAGCGAGCGCAGGAAGCCGTGCGTCACCAGCACGTGGATGCGCGACTGCGTCGCCGTGTAGAACCAGCGCGCGATCCAGGTCGCGATCGCCGGGTAGAAGTTCGCGACCTCGACCTCGACGTGCGCCTGGTCGGTGCCGGGCTCCTCCGGCTCCAGGCGGCGGACGTCGATCTCCAGGTAGCCCTCGTCGCGCTTGGCGACCAGCACGCCGTCGCGGATCCGCCAGCGCACGACCCCGCGGCCGTCGCCGATGTCGTACTCGGGCGCGCGGAAGCGCAGCAGCACGAACGGGCGGCGCAGGAGGACGACGCGCCGCTCCGTCGGTGTGTACTCGACCCGGAGCAGCCCGAGCGACACGCGCGAGAGGAACTTCCAGTACGTGCGCGCGAGGCGCTCGAGGTACGTCGGCGTCCAGATCTCGTCGAGCTCGCCCTCGGGGGTCGTGACCGTCGCCGCCTGGATCGAGCGGACGCTGCCGCGCGAGTCCATGACCGTCTGGTCGTCGAGGTCGCTGATCACCGCGCCCGTGGCTCGGCGGCGCATGGCGCGACGTTAGCTAGTCAGAGGTCGGGATGCGGACCGCGCCGACGCGGTCGGTGTGCTCGAAGCGGAGCGCGCGGGCGGTGGCGGCGGTCAGGTCCCAGGTCGTCCCGCGCCGGAACGGGCC
>DASTIC010000245.1:0-5127 GCA_035717845.1 Solirubrobacteraceae bacterium | reverse complement strand
CGTTCCTCGCGCTCGCGAACTTCTCCGAGCACGAGCAGGCGGTCGCCGCCGTCCAGCACGGGCTGCGGATCGACGACGGCCTGCTTGTCTCGCCCGGTCGCCCGCCGCGGAGGGCGGGCGACCAGGCGATCCTCGAGCCGTACGGCTTCGCCTGGCTGTCCTACTAGGGTCCGCCGGGGCCGGGGCCGGGGCCGGGACCGGGGTGGGGGTGCTCCTCGACGGAGGTCACCTTGAAGCTGCGGTCGACCTTCACCTCGACCCCGGTGCCGTCGGCCTTGCGGACGTGGGCCTCGTAGACCCCGCCGCGGTCGGTCTCCACCCGCACGACGGTGCCGCCCTTGACGCGGGCGAGCGCCGCCGCCTTGACCTTCTCGGCCGTGGCGCCCGTGAGGGCGCGCTCGCCGGGAGCACCCGGCCCGTGGTGGCGGCCGCCCGGCCCGCCGCGACCCTCTTCCACGGCCGTGACCTCGAACGCGCGGTTGACCTTGACCTCGACGAACGTGCCGTCGGCCTTGCGGATGTGCGCCTCGTACACGCCGCCCGCGTCGGTCTCCACGCGCAGCACGGTGCCGGCGACCCGCTCCAGGGCGGCGGCCTTGACCTTCTCGGCGGTCTCGCCCGTCAGCGCGGTCTCGCCGCGACCGGGACCGCGATCGCCTGGCCCGTGGTCCCACGGGCCGTAGCCGGCCGGGGCGCCTGACGGTGCCGTCCGGGTGCTGCGGTCTCCGGCGGCGCCGGCGATCGCCGTCCCGCCGATCGCGGCCGCGGCGACGGCGGCGACCACGGTCAGTCCCTGCTTGAGCTTGGGTGACACGAGTCTCCTCTCGGTGGTTTCGAGCGAGTCTCGGAGCGCCGCCTGGGGCGGCCGTCGGAGAACGCTGAGGATCTCCTGAGACCGCCCCCGGCGCGGCTCAGACCGTGGAGTCCGAATCTGAGCCCTGCTGCTGCTGCGAGCCGCCGCCCTCGTCCTCGGGGCACGGCGTGCGACCCGATCCGTCACCCTCGGGCGCCTGGGGCTGCTGGGCCTCGGGCGCCTGGTACTGGATCGGCGTCGTGGTCTGCTGGGCCGGCGCGGGATCGCCTGCCGCCCAGCTCGACACCGCGGCTACGAGCGCCACGAGCATGGCGAGCGCGAGCACGTACAGCGCGACGTGCCACGGCCTGCGAGCTGCCTGCATGGCGTTGCTCCTTTCGTCGGGGACGCGGAGCACGCTCGCAAGCCTCCCGTCAGCCTCGGATAACGAGCTTCGAGGTGAGTGTGGTTTGGTCTCGCGGGTAGCATCAGTCACGAATGTGGGAATCGGCCGTGGATGTCGCGGCCGCGCTGGAGCGCGCTCTCCATGGCCTCGGATCGGCCGTGGCCGGCGCGTCACCGGGGTGGCTTGCGCTGGGGCTGGGTCTGCACCTGCTCAACCAGGTGGCTCGCGGGCGCGGCTGGTTCGCGGTCGTGCGGGCCGCGTGCCCGGACGATCCGGCGCTGCGGCGTCGTGACGTCGTGACGGCCTGGATCGCCGGCGCCGGCGCGGGCGGGATGTTCTCGGCGCGCGGCGGCGACGCCGTGCGGGTGCTGCTGTTGCGGCGCCGCGTCCCCGAGGCCGGCTGCCCGCTGATCGCCGGCACGATCGTCGCCGAGGGAGCCGGCGAGCTCGCCGTCGGCCTCGTGCTGCTTGCCGTGGCGCTGCTGGCCGGGGTGGGGCCGGAGCTGGGCGCGCCCACGTCGACGTTGCTGGTCGTGATCGCCGGGCTCGCCCTCGCCGTCCTGGCCGGCTCGCGCGTCGCGGTCCTGCGCCGGGTCGCGTCGCGGATGGCGCTGGGCTGTGCGAGCCTGCGCTGCCCACGCCTCTACGCGCGCACCGTGCTCCCGTGGCAGCTCGTCAGCCGGGTCTGCCGCTTCGGCGCCCTCGCCTGCTTCCTCGCCGCCTTCAGCCTCCCGGTCACGCCGCTCGCCATCCTGCTCGTGATGTTCGCCCAGGGCAGCGGTCGCCTCCTCCCGTTCGCCCCCGCCGCGGTCGGCGCCACCGTCGCGATGCTCGCGGCCAGCTTCGGTCCTGTCACCGGCGCCGCCGTCCCGGCCTCCCAGCTCGCCGCGTTCTTCGTCGGCATGAGCACCGTCCTCACCGTCGTGGGAGCCACCCTCTCGCTGACCATCTGCCTGCGCGCCGCGAGCTGGCGAGGCCTCGCCGAGCTCCTCCGCCTCCGCCGCGCCCCCGCGGGCGCCTAGCTTGTCAGCGCTCGGCGGACGGAGAGCGCGAACGTCGCGCATAGCGGCTGGCGCGGTACTCCTCGACCCACGCCCGTGAGCTTCGCCACGAACCATCCGCGGCTTTAGCGGCCTTCAAACGGCCTCGGATCGCCGCAACACGCAGGGCGTCGGCTGAGAGATGCTCCGTCGCGAGCGCCGGGAGCGGAACGAGTCGCGCTGGGCCAGCGACGGCCGGGACAACGAACTTGTAGAGGTTGTCGAGCACCGCTCGGGCGAGGAACTCGCCTAGTGGTCCGTGGTCGCCGCCGTCGGCGTGACGGAGCGCAGCCAGGTACCGCGACCGGGCACCCTTGTAGATGATCGCCGGCGGGATTCCTAGACGGACCAAGAGCAGGTTGAGGACGAGGCGGCCGGCACGGCCGTTGCCGTCCAAGAACGGATGGATCCGCTCGAAGTGCGCATGAAGCGCGGCGAGCGACTCCGCGACCACCGCATCGTCAACGCTGCGGAGGCCCTGGGCCTGCGTGATCCAATCCCGCATGAGCGCCGGCACCTCCACCCAGGGCGGCGGGCTCATACCGCCGGGGAAAGGCGCGATGTCGTGCTCGCGGAACGAGCCGGGGCCCTCTCGAGGAGTCGCCTGCGGCTGCGGTGCGACATCCCACACCGGCGTCATCGCCAGACTGTGGACATGTCGGACTTCGGCGAGTGACACGAGCTCACCCTCCGACCATTCGCCCGGCTGGAGTCCATGGCCGTAGACCCAGTCCGCTGCGTTGGCGTAGCCGCGCACCTCGAGGTACTCGCTGAGCTCCTTGTTGCCAACCGCGCGGCCTTCGGCGAGCAGCAGCTCGACCTGTTTGAGCACGAGGGTGTTGCCCTCGATCGCGGTCGAGTGATGCGCTTCCTCAAGCCAGATTCCCCGCCAGATGCCCTCCGCCTCGATCGGCGACGGAAGCCCACCCAGACGCTCGCGTAGTTCGCTGATCTGGACCCGGAGCCTGTCGTAGACCGCCGCGCGCGGGGGACGCCCGACGCGACCTGCCGAGATTTTGTTCGCCTCGGGCATACGGCAACTGTACCGAACAAAATGGCGTAACTGTACGGCCTCGGGCAAATCATCTGTACCGAACACTTTGCGGGCGCTCGGGCGTTGAGCTCGACATGCTCGCTGCGATCACCTAGCGCTTGCCGGGGATGTACCGGCAGGCGTCGCCGCAGCCCAAGCGAGCGGCGTTGCAGACAGACGAAGAGGACGGTCGCCATCGCCCCTCCTCAGTCACGGGTGGCTTCGCCGAGCAGGCGCTCGACGATGAGCAGGTCCTGCCACTCGCCGTCGAGCCGGCCGTGGCGCTCGTAGACGCCCACCTCGCGGAAGCCGGCGGTGCGGGCGAGCGCGCGGCTGGCCGCGTTGGTGGTGAACAGGCGGCCCTGGAGCTTCCAGTAGCCGGCGGACTCCGCAGCCGTCACGAGCGCGGCCAGCAGCCCGCGCCCGATGCCGCGGCCGCGGGCCGAGCGCTCCAGGTAGATCGTGTACTCGCCGACGCCCGCGAGCGCGCACCGCTCGGCGGAGGCGATGACTCGCGCCCACCCGGCGACCCGGCCGTCGAGGTCGGCGACGAGGACGGGTTCGCGGTCGCGGCCGAGCCAGACGGCGACGTCTGCAGCTGTGACGGGGTCGGTGTCGAACGTGGCGGACCGCTCGGCGACGGCCTCGTTGTAGATGGCGGCGATCGCGTCGGCGTCCGCGGCCGAGGCCGGGCGTACGCCCGTGGCGGCCGCCGTCGGGCTCACGGCGCCGCCTCCGGCTTGCGGGCCCGCACGATGGCGGAGGTCGCGTGCTCGTGGACGCGGTGGGTCACCTGGATGTCGACATCGGTCAGCCCGGCCGCGGTCAGCGCGGCGCGGAACTCCGCCTCGGTGAGCGCGCCGGCGACGCACCCGACGTAGGCGGCCATGTCGGCCCGCGTGCGGTCGTCCATCGCTTCGTCGGCGATGACGTCCGAGACGGCGAACCGCCCACCGGGGCGGAGCACGCGCGCGGCCTCGGCGAGCGCCCGGTGCTTGTCGCCGGCCAGGTTGATGACGCAGTTTGAGATCACGACGTCGACCGCCGCGTCGGGCAGCGGGATGTCCTCGATGTAGCCCTTGAGGAACTCGACATTGTCCACCCCCGCGTCCTCGGCGTTCGCGCGCGCCAGCGCGAGCATCTCGTCGGTCATGTCGAGCCCGATGGCCCTGCCGGTCGCTCCGACGCGGCGGGCGGAGATCAGCACGTCCGCGCCGGCGCCCGAGCCGAGGTCGAGCACGGTCTCACCCTCGTGCAGGTCCGCCACGGCGGTCGGGACGCCGCAGCCGAGCGACGCCTCGAGCACCTCGGCCACGCCGTCGGCGTCGGCGCCGGTGTAGAGCGCTCCGCCCCAGATCTCGCGATCGCCGACGCCTGCCGGCGAGCCGCAGCAGGAGGCGTCCCGGTCGACCGCGAACGCGCGAGCCACCGCGGCGTACCGGTCGCGAACCGTCTCGCGGATGTCCCCCTCCGGGTAGCCGGAGGCGCTGGTTCCGCAACACGTCAGCTCAGCCATGTCGTCAGTCCTTTCAGGCCGCCGGGAGCGACGGAGTAGTACGCCCACCGGTGGCGGCGGTCGACCTCGACGAGGCCGGCATCGACGAGCTTGTTGACGTGGTGCGAGAGCGTCGACTGGGGGATGTCGAACAGCGGGACGAGCTCGCACTGGCACAGCGGCTCGCCGTGCCGGCGCAGCACGTCGAGGATGCTGACCCGCAGCGGGTCGGCGAGCGCCTTGCCGACCTCGGCGATGTGCTCGGCGTCGAGCGACGGGTCGAGCCCGGTCGACGGCGCCGAGCACGCCGCGGCTGCGGGGCCTGGGAGGAGGGGAAGCGAGGCGCTCATATCGACAACT
>DASTIC010000244.1:0-30177 GCA_035717845.1 Solirubrobacteraceae bacterium | reverse complement strand
GACGAGGACGACGACTGACGATCCGTCGTCAGTCGTACGGGAGGCGGCGCCCGCCGGCGAAGTCGGTCGCCGCCCGCAGGTAGCGGCCGAAGGCCGCGTCGGCGACGGTGCGGGCGTCCCACGCGTACGGCTCCTCGGGCGCGACGGACACGGCCAGGTCGGTCGTCCAGCCCGTCCCCTCGTCGTACAGGTCCGCCAGCTCGCCCGACGTGAAGGCTCCGCCGAGCCGGCGGCGCAGCTCGTTCTCGATCGCCTGCGTCACCCGCTCGAGCGCCCGCCGCTCCTCGGGCGGCGCCTCGGCGAGGCGCCGCAGCCCGTCCTGCCACTGGGCGAGAGCGTTCTCGAAGGGCACTTTTCGAGGTTAGCGGCGCTGCTCCAGACCTTCGATGACGTAGGACTTCTCCCCCGCCTTGACCATCCCGAGGCGCCGTGCCTCGCGTTCGAGCGCCGACGGGTCGCGCAGCTCCTCGCGGCGCTCCTGGAGGCGGCGGTGCTCTGCCTTCAGCGCCGCGACCTCGGCGCGCTTGCGCCCGGCCTCCTTGTACGTGGAGACCCACGTGGCGAGGGGGCCGATGTAGAGATAGAGGACGAAGCCGAGGACCGAGATCAGGGCCCAGCGGCCGACACGGTCCCACCGGATCTGGGTATGGCGGGGCATCCGTCACGCGTTCGTTCGCCGCGCGGGCGCCCCTTCCTCTGAAACAAGACATTCATGCGGCTTACTCGCACTCGCAAGCTCGCGCGAGCGCCTTGGTTACCGCCGAAAGACGGACCGCCCGGGATATTCGGCCGCGTCGCCGAGCGCCTCCTCGATCCGCAGCAGCTGGTTGTACTTGGCCACGCGGTCCGAGCGCGACGGGGCGCCGGTCTTGATCTGGCCGCAGCCCGTCGCCACGGCGAGGTCGGCGATCGTGGTGTCCTCGGTCTCGCCCGAGCGGTGCGACATGACCGCCGTGTAGCCGGCCGATCGCGCCATGTCGATGGCGGCCAGCGTCTCGGTCAGCGTGCCGATCTGGTTGACCTTGATCAGGATCGAGTTCGCCACGCCGCTGTCGATGCCGCGCCCGAGGCGCTCGGTGTTGGTCACGAAGAGGTCGTCGCCGACGAGCTGCACGCGATCGCCGATCTTGTCGGTGAGCGCGCGCCAGCCCTCCCAGTCCTCCTCGTCCATCCCATCCTCGATCGAGACGATCGGGTAGCGCTCGGCGAGGTCCGCCCAGTAGGACGCCATCTCCTCCGACGACAGCGAGCGGCCCTCGTGCTCGAGCTCGTAGGTGCCGTCGGAGTAGATCTCGCTGGTCGCCGGATCGAGCGCGATGGCGACGTCCTCGCCGGGCGTGTAGCCCGCCGCCTCGATCCCTTCGATCAGCGCCTGCAAGGCGGCCTCGTTGGACTCGAGGTCGGGCGCGAAGCCGCCCTCGTCGCCCACCGCCGTGTTCAGGCCGCGCGCCTTCAGCGTCTTCTTGAGCGCGTGGAAGACCTCGGCGCCCATGCGCAGCCCCTCGGCGAACGAGCCGGCGCCCACGGGGACGACCATGAACTCCTGGAAGTCGACCGAGTTGTCGGCGTGCGCACCGCCGTTGACGACGTTCATCATCGGCACCGGCAGCACCCGCGCGTCGTCGCCGCCCAGGTGGCGCCAGAGGGGGACGCCGTTCTCGGCCGCCGCCGCGCGGGCGGCGGCGAGCGAGACGCCGAGGATGGCGTTCGCGCCCAGGCGCGACTTGTTCGGCGTCCCGTCGAGCTCGATCAGCCGGCGGTCGAGCGACTCCTGGTCGAGGCCGTCCATGCCCCTGACCGCCTCGGCGATCTCGCCGTTGACGTTGCCCACTGCCTTGGTGACGCCCTTGCCGCCCCAGGCGTCGCCGCCGTCGCGCAGCTCGGTGGCCTCGAACTCGCCGGTGGAGGCGCCGGACGGCACGGCGGCGCGCCCGTGGGCGCCCGACTGGAGGCGCAGCTCGACCTCGACCGTGGGGTTCCCCCGCGAGTCGAGGATCTGGCGGGCGTGGACGGACTCGATCTGCGACACGAAGGCTCCTCAGTCGGTTTCGGCGAGCCGCGCCCGCGCGTAGTACGCGAGCTGGTCCTCGGGCCCGAGATCCTGCCAATCCGCGCCGTCGCCTGCGGCGAGGTCGGCCGCCCCCTGCACGCGGTCGCGGAAGCGGTCGGCCGCCGCCCGCAGCGCGAGCTCGGGATCGACCTTCAGCTTGCGGGCGACGTTGACGGCCGCGAAGAGCACGTCGCCGACCTCGTGGAACGCCTTCTCGCGGTCGCCCTCGGCCCGGCGCAGCTCGTCCAGCTCGCCCTCGACCGCGTCGTAGGGGACGCGGTCGAAGTCGAACCCGCTGGTCGCCGCGCGCCGCTGCACCTTGCGCGCGTACAGCGGGCCGGGCAGGTTCTCCGGCACCTCGCCGAAGATCCCGGGCTCGCGCCCCGGCTCGGTGGCCTTGATCGCGTCCCAGTTGCGCAGCACCTCGCGCGCCGTGTCGGCTTCCACCTCGCCGAACACATGGGGATGCCGGCGGATGAGCTTCTGGCGCACGTGCTCGGCCACCCGGTCGAGCGATCCGGCACCGCGCTCCTCGAGCAGCAGCGAGAGGAAGTGGACCTGGAAGAGCACGTCGCCGAGCTCGTCGAGCAGCTTGGCGTCGTCGTGGCCGTGCGCGGCGGCCGCCAGCTCGTAGGCCTCCTCGACCGTGTGCGGGACGATGCTGCGCTCGTCCTGCTCGCGGTCCCACGGGCACTCCGCGCGCAGCCGGCGGGTCAGCGCGTCGAGGCGCCGGAGCGCGTCGACCGCGTCGTCCTCCGGCGCCGAGCCCAAAGGCCTACTCGGGCGCCGCGGGCGTGGGCGCCTCGCCGCCGACGCTCGGCGTCGGGGTCTCCTTCGGCGCGTTCTTGCAGTCCTGCATCACGTACTCCTCGCGGCAGTCCGTGCGCTCCTTCCACTTCTTGCGGAAGTCGTTGACGAACGCGTCGAGCGCCTTCTGCTGGTTCTGCGACTGGAGCGTCTGGCGGATCGTCTCCTTCGCCTGCTCGAGCGTCTGCTGCGAGGCCTTCGTGATCTTCTCGACCTCGAAGACGTAGAAGCCGAACTGGGTCTTGACCGGGCCGTTGAGCTGCCCCTTCTTGGCGCTGAAGGCCGCCTTGTCGAGCGCCTTCTCGAGCGTGCCCTTGGCCTGCGCCTCGAGCCTGCCGCCCTGCGACTTCGAGGCGTCGTCGGTCGAGTACCGCTTGGCGACGGTCTTCCACGAGCCGCCGTCGGTGAGCGCGGCGCGGGCCTGCTGGGCCTTGGGCTCGGTCTTCGTCAGGACGATCCGGAGGTCGCGCCGCTCGGGCTGCGCGAACCGCTCCCGGTTCTTGTCGTAGAAGTCCTTGATCTGGGCGTCCGTGACCTTGTCCTTGCCCTTGATGACCTGGTCGCGGATCTTGGTGGAGAGGAGGTCGAGCTTGACCCGCCGGAGGATGTCCTCCTCGGTCTGGCCGGAGTCCTTGAGGAACTTCTTGAAGTCGGCGTCCTTCGGGAAGCTCTGCTTCTTCTGCTGGTCGAACGACTTCTTGACCTCGGCCTCGGAGACCTTGATGCCGCGCTCCTCCGCCTCACCCTCGACCCACTGGAAGGAGACCAGCACCTGGAGCGCCTGGTCGCGGACCGCCTCGTACTCCTGCTTGCACTGGTCCTTGAGCTGCTGGTCGGTCGTCTTCGGCTGGCCCTTGGCGGGCGCCGGCGTGGTCTTGCGCTTCTGCGCGATGCACTTCACGAAGTCCGGCGCGTCCGGCACGCTCGCGTTGGGCTGACCGCTCGACTTGGCGATGACCTGCGTCCAGTGGTCGAACTCCTCCTTCTCGATGGCGTTCCCGTCGACCTCGGCGACGGCGTTGCCTGGGACGCCGCCGCACCCGACGGCGACGGCGGAGGTCGCCACGAGGGCGCACAGCATCGTGAGAAGACGAGCAGGATTCGGCATGCGGCGGTCGATGGTAGCGGCCCTGCTTTGGGCCCCCTCCATGATTGACCAGGTTTTTAAGCGGCCTCCCGCTGCACGGAGAGGAGTACGTCGGCGGCGTTCACGACCGCGGGGAAGCGCTGCTGCGGATCGTCGGGCACGCGCAGGGAGAGCTGCGAGCGGCCGGACTCGTAGATGGCGCCGGGGAGCCGTTCGCGCAGCGCGCGGGCGCGCACCGAGTCGAGCTCCACCGGCGTGACGGCGAGGCGCCCGTTGCGGAAGCTGACCGCCCGCGCGCCCGCCTCGCCGAGCTTGATCCGCGCCTGCTGGAGGGTGATCAGGTTGTTCAGCGGCTCGGGGATCGGCCCGAACCGATCGGAAAGCTCCACACGCAGCTCCTGAAGGTCGGCGACCTCGCGCGCGCCCGCGATCCGGCGGTGGACCTCGACCTTGGCCTGCTCGTACGGGACGTAGTCGGGCGGCACGTAGGCGTCGACGTTGACGTCGAGCCGCACCGGCTCGGGCGGCTCGCCGTCCTCGTCGGGCGCGGCCGCGCGCACCGCCTCGTCGAGCATCTGCATGTAGAGCTCGAAGCCGAGCGCGGCGACGTGCCCGGACTGCTCGTCGCCGAGCAGGTTGCCGGCGCCCCGCAGCTCGAGGTCGCGCATCGCGACCTTGAAGCCGGCACCCAGCTCGGTGTAGTCGCTGAGCGCCGCGAGCCGGTCCGCCGCCTCCTCGGTCAGCGCCGCGGCGCTGGGGTACAGCAGGTAGGCGTACGCGCGCTCGCGGCTGCGGCCGACGCGCCCGCGGATCTGATAGAGCTGGCTGAGCCCGAAGAGGTCGGCGCGGTCGACGATCAGCGTGTTGGCCTGCGGGATGTCGATGCCCGACTCGATGATCGAGGTCGAGACGAGCACGTCGGCGTCGCCGCGGAGGAAGCCGAGCATCCGCTCCTCGAGCAGCTTCTCGTCCATCTGCCCGTGGGCGACGGCGAAGCGCAGCTCGGGACAGAGGGCGCGCAGCCGCTCGGCGGTCTCCTCCATGTCCTCGACGCGGTTGTGCAGGAAGAACGCCTGGCCGCCGCGCGCGTGCTCGCGCTCGAGCGCCTGCTTGACGAGCTGCTCGTCGTACTCGCCGACGTACGTCTTGACCGGGCGGCGGCCCTCCGGCGGGGTCTCGATCACCGAGATGTCGCGCAGGCCGGCGAGGCTCATCTGGAGCGTGCGCGGGATCGGCGTCGCGCTCATCGAGATGACGTCGACCTTCAGCTTGAGCTGGCGCAGGAGCTCCTTCTGCTTGACGCCGAAGCGCTGCTCCTCGTCGACGATCAGCAGCCCGAGGTCCTTGGCGCGCACGTCGCGGCTGAGGACCCGGTGGGTGCCGATCAGGATGTCGGTCTTGCCCTCGGCGAAGCGCTTGATCGACTCGCGCTGCTCGGCCGGCGGGCGGAAGCGGCTGACGTGCTCGAGCGTGAACGGGTGGTCGCGCAGGCGCTCGGCGAACGTGCCGTAGTGCTGCTGCGCCAGGATCGTGGTCGGCACCAGCATCAGCACCTGCTTGCCCTCGCCGGCCGCCTTGACCGCGGCGCGCAGCGCAACCTCGGTCTTGCCGTAGCCGACGTCACCGCAGATCAGCCGGTCCATCGGGCGCTCGGTCTCCATGTCCGTGAGCACGGACTCGATCGCGTCGCGCTGGTCGGGCGTCTCGCGGTACGGGAACGCGGACTCCAGCTCGCGCAGCTCCTCCGAGTCCTCGGTGAACGCGTGGCCGCGGCGGCGCCTGCGCTCGGCGTAGAGGTTGAGCAGCTCTCCCGCCAGCTCCTGAGCGGCGCGGCGGGCGCGCGCCTTCATCGTCTCCCAGCGCGTGCCGCCGAGCTTGCTGAGCGGCGGGTGCGAGCCGTCGGCGCCGACGTAACGCGAGATCTTGGCCAGCTGGTCGACCGGCAGGAAGACCTTGTCCGTGCCCTGGTACTCGAGGTTCAGGTAGTCGCGCGTGACGCCCGCCACCGTCTTGGTGTCGAAGCCTGCGAAGCGCGCGATCCCGTGGTCCTCGTGCACCACGATGTCGCCCGTGCGCAGGTCGGCGAACGAGCGCAGGAGGCCGCGCCCCCGCCGCGTGGGGCGGGTGGTGGGCTTGCGGCGGTGGATCAGGCGGTGCTCGGGAAACGCGGCGAGCTTGAGCCCGGGGGCGACGAAGCCGTCGCGCAGAGTGGCCTCGGTGAACACGAGGCCGGTCGTGGCGCCGTCGAGGTCGGCGCTGAGACGCGCGAGGTTGTAGGCGGCGCGCTCGGCGGCGCCGCGCTGGGGCCAGGCGACCACCGTCGTGTAGCCGGAACGGGTGAGCTTCTCGAGCTCGGCCTCGGCCTCCTTGAGCGAGCGGGCGGCGAAGTCGGCGGCCTGGGCGCGGATCTGCGTCGGCTGGTCGCCCGAGATCGAGGACAGCCGGACGGCGGCGCGCTCGGCGAGCGTCTCGAGGATGCGGTCGGGCCTGACGTACAGGTGGTGGGCGTCCTCGTCGTGGAAGGCGACCGAGACGTCGGCCCAGTGGTCGCGCAGGCTCGGCTCGGTGTCCTCCTCGGCGGCGATCACGATCTGCGCGTGCTCGGGCACGAGGTCGAGCAGCTCGCGGAACCGGTCGACGGGGAGCAGCTCGGCGATGTCCGGCCGCTCCTCCTCGCTTGCGGCGATCTCGGCCAGCTCGCGGTGCTCGGGCGCCAGCTCGGCGGCGGGCGCGATCTCGACCTCGTCGGCGTCGCCGAGGCTGCGCTGGGTGAAGGTGGAGAACCAGCGCAGGGAGTCGATCTCGACGTCGAAGAGGTCGACCCGGACGGCGCGCTCCTCGGTGGCGGGATAGACGTCGAGCAGCCCGCCGCGGATGGCGAACTGGCCCCGCTCCTCGACCTGGTCGACGCGGTGATAGCCCGCAGCCACGAGGTCGCCGGCGACCTCGGTGAGGTCGAGCAGGTCGCCCTTGCGGAGCGTGAAGCCGTGCGGCCGCAGCTCGGGGTCGGGGACCTTCTCGGAGAGCGCGACGGCGGACACGATGATGACCGGCTGCTCGGCGCCCGGCGCCGTGTCGGTCAGCGCATCGAGCGCGGCGACGCGCAGCCCGACCAGGTGGGGCGGCGGCGTGAGGTGGGACTCGTAGGCCACGCCGCGGCTCGGGTAGTACCGCACCGCCCGCGGCCGCAGCCACGCGCGCAGGTCCTGCGCCAGGTCGCGGGCGGCCCGGTCGTCGCCGGCCACCACCACCGTCGGGCGGCGCACGTCGCGGTCGGCGAGGGCCGCGATGACGTACGCCCGCAGCGACTGCGAGACGAACGCGGACCCGCCCTCGTCGGCCAGCTTCGCGGCCGCGGGGTCATGGTCGAGATGGCTGAGGAAGGTGCGGAGAGGCATGGGTCAGAGCACGCCGAACGGCCGCCCACAAGGGGCGGCGGGTGCTGCCAGGCCAGTTTAGGAGACCCCGACGAACGTCAACGGCGGCTGGGTGGGGAGGATGAGGGAGCCAGCCGCGTGGCTGCCTTGGGGCTGCTCAGTCCCGCATACGGGGACTCATCAGCCCCAACCGCTCCGGTTGGGGCTGCTCGTGGTCGCATAGCGACCATTAGCGACCCCAGCCCACGGCGAACCCCAGCGGCACCCCATCCCGCCTCCTTCAATGCCGAAGTTCGTCCCTACACGGCACGTCGCCGGGCGAGGATGTTGAGGCGCACGTACTCGACGACCGGCTCCTCAAGCTCGGCGATCACGGCGTCGATGAACGGGCTCCGGAGGGCCGGCTCGAGCCGCTCCAGGTGGGAGCCGAGAGCGACGGTGCCGAGGTACTCATGCGGGTCCTCAGGCTCGACGCGGACGGGGAACGACCACGTCCAGACGTCGACCCAGCCGAGCCGCCGCAGGCGTTCCTCGGTCGCGGCCGGCGACGCGAAGGTCCACGGCCCGGGCCAGCCGCCGAGCGCGGGCGCGAACGGCTCGCGCTCGCCCACCTTGCGCGCGGCGGCCTCGAGCTGCGCGACGTTGCCCTCCCCGCCACACTGGGCGGCGAGCCGGCCGCCGGGCACGAGCGCCTCGCGCAGCCGCGTGAACAGCCGGTCGTGGTCGGCGATCCAGTGGAAGGTCGCGGTCGACAGGATCGCGTCCACCGTCCGCTCGAGCTCGAGCTCGAGCAGGTCGGCGACGCGGACGTCGGCGGCATCCCCTAGACGCTCGCGGGCCTGCTCGACCATCGCCGGCGAGCCGTCAACCGCGATCACCTCGCCGCGCGGGAGCCGCTCCACGAGCGCCGCGGTCACCCGCCCGGTGCCGCAGCCGGCGTCGAGCACCCGCTCGTCGCCGCGCAGCTCCAGCCGGTCGAGCACGTCGCGGCCCATCGCCTCGAGCGGCGCCGACATCCGCTCGTAGGAGGTGGCGTTCCAGTCGCGCGGCATGCGCCCGTAACGGTATTCAGCTGAAGCGCACGTTCAGGCCCGCGAAGCCCGGGGGCAGGAGGCCGCCGAAGACACCGCCGATGAGCGAGAGGTCGTGCACGTCGCCGCCGCTGACGACCTGCACGCGCCGCGTGCCGGGCGGCGCCAGGCCGGCGATTGCGCGCCTGCCGTGCGCCGGAAACCCCCACGTCATCCCGCTCCTCCGGATGTCGGCGGCCGTCGCGCACAGCTGCTGTTCGTGCGTTTCACCGCCGACGGGGACCACGCACGCGCGCTCCGCAGAGTCGCAGTGCGCGATCGCCCAGAGCTCGAGCTCGTCACCGGTCTCGATACGCCGCGCCCACTGGCGCACACCCGCGCTCGGCATCGCTTCCCCGGCCGCAGCCGGCAGCGTCTGCCAGGCGCCGTCCCGCAGTGCCGGCACCGCCTCGAGCAGCTCGCGCGACGGGCGGCACTCCTCGAGCCGCTCGAGCTCCAGGCGGATCTCGTCGCCGGCCGCTACCGGCACCCGGATCTCGTACACGTTCTCGTGCACGCCGGCCGAGACGGCCTCGCCATCCCTGTGCAGCGTCACGCGCGCCGCGCCATCGGGCGCGATGCCGTGCACGACGCCGGGGCTCGTGAGCGCGATGGCGCGACCGGCGTTGACCTCCTCATCGGAGAAGCACTTCACGACCGCATCGCCGCTCCCGGCCACGAGGCAGACGCCAAGGACCGCGTCGAGAAAGCCGTCGCAATCGCCACCCTGCCGCGGCTCGGCGATCGACACGAGGTAGAGCTCCGCATCAAACTGTTCCGGCGTCGGTCGCCGCGAGGCGCCGGGGAAGATCGTGCCCGCGGGGATCCAGGTGAAAGAGTCGGCGCCGTCGAGCGACGGCAAGGCGTCCTGCTGGGTCCGCGGCCGGGCGAAGATGCTCAGCGGCGAGGACTGTGGCACCTTCCCGCGCTGGCTCCGTTGCTCGACGCCTGGACACGCGCGCGCGGCTTGAGCGGCCGGCAGCGGGAGAGTGACGCCCGGGCCTGGTGGCACGCTGGGCCGCTCGTCGCCCGCGCGCGAGCCGTTGTCGAGCCCTCGCGCGACGGCGATCAGCGCGACCACCAGCGCGGCGAGCGCGACGACGGCCAGAACGGCCGCGGGCCGCAGGCGCGGCACGCGCGCGACGTGGCGGCGGCGGCGCGTCGTCCGGCGGCGCGCGGCGTCGACCAGCTCGGCCTCGAGGTCGGCGATGAAGTCGCTCATGCTCCGTTCTCCTTCATCCGTACGCGCAGGCCGGCCAGCCCACGCGAGACGCGCTTGCGCACGACCGCCTCCGACGTTCGCGTCGTGCGCGCGATGTCGGCGTAGTCGCGCTGGTCGAGGATCCGGGCGCGGACCGCGTCCCGCTGGTCGGCGGGCAGCGCGTCGAGCGCAGCGGTCGCCACCTCGCTAGCCTCGGCCTCGATCCGCTCGAGCGCCGCGTCGGTCAGCTCGAGCGGCGCCATGCCGAGCCGGCGCCGCGCCCGGTCCTCCACCACCCCGCGGCGGGCGGCGTGCGAGAGCGACCGCCGAGCGATCCCGTAGAGCCAGGCGACCGCCGGCCCGCGCTTGGGATCGAAGCGATGGAGGCCGTCGAGCGCGGCGGCGAACGTCTCGGCGCAGAGATCGGCCGCCAGCTCGGCATCGCCCGCGCGGCGCACCAGGTATCCGAGCAGCGGCCGGACATGGCGGCCGTAGAAGACCCCGAACGCTTCGGGCTCGCCGTCGACGGCGGCGAGCAGCTCCTCGTCGGTCCGGGCGTCGATCATCGCCCCTATTTAGCGCTACGGCGGCGCGTTGTGACCGATCAGCCGCTCAGTCTCGTCGGCCGCCCGCTCGACCAGCGCCTCGACCTCGCTCGCGGGCTGGCGCCACTTGCCGAGCACGTACGCGGCCACGATGTCCGGATCGGTCGAGTCCGGGCGGCCGACGCCGACGCGGACGCGGTGGAAGTCGGGCGCGCCGAGCTCCCGCCGCAGCGACTTGAGGCCGTTGTGGCCGGCCAGGCCGCCGCCGAGGCGCACGCGCACCTCGCCGAACGGGAGGTCGATCTCGTCGTGGATGACCACGAGCCGGTCGAGGTCGAGCTTGAACGAGCCGCGAGCCGGCCCGACCGAGCGGCCGGACTCGTTCATGTACGTCTGCGGGCGCAGGATCGCGACGCGCGGCCCGCCGGGGCCGATCCGCCCCTCGGTCAGCTCGCCGCCGAACTTCTTCCGCGGCTTGGGAAGGTCCCAGCGCGCGGCGAGCGCGTCGGCGACGCGGAAGCCGACGTTGTGCGGGCTGGCCGCGTAGCCGGGGCCGGGGTTGCCGAGCCCGGCGATCAGCCAGTCGACCGGTGTGGAGCCGAAGAGCTTCAGCTCTCGTCCGAGTCGGCCTGCTGGGCGGCCTCCTCGGCGGTGTCGCCCTCGGCCTGCGCCTCGGCCGCCTCGCCCTCCTCGCCGACGACCTCGGTCTCCGTCTCGATCTCCTCTTCGACCGGCTCGAGGGTCGGTGGAGTGATCGTGGCGATGACCGCCTCGGCATCGTCGAGCAGCTCCACGCCGCTCGGCGCGGTGAGGACCTCGAGCGTGACCGTGGCGTTCATCTCGAGGCCGGACACGTCGTAGCTGATCGAGTCCGGGATGTCGCCGGGGAGCGCCTCGATCGCGAGCTCGCGCAGCTCCTGGTTGAAGATCCCGCCCTCGACCACGCCGGGCGACTCCTCGGCGCCCGTGAACTCGAGCGGCACGGTGGCGTGGATCTTCTCGTCCATGCGCACGCGCAGGAGGTCGACGTGGACCGCCTCGCCCCGCACGGGATGGCGCTGGACGTCCTTGATCAGCACGTTGGACGTCGAGCCGCCCTCGAGCGCGACCTCGATGATCTGCCCCGCGTGGGCGAGCGTGTTGCGCAGGATCCGCGCGTCGACCGCGAAGTGCTCCGGGGCGTCGCCCCCGCCGTAGATGACGCCGGGCACGAGGCCCTCGCGGCGCAGGCGACGGGATGCGCGCGAGCCTTCGGGCGTGCGCGGGGTGAGGTTGAGGGTGCTGGAGTCGGCCATTCGAGCGGCTGCGATGGTAGCGAACGACCGGGTCTAGGCCCGGTGCTGGCCGGGTATCCAAGTGGTGTGTCGCCTGACGAGGAGCTGATGCTGATCTTCGGGGTGCTGCACCTCATCGCCCTGGCGCTCGGGGTGGTGCTGTTCGTCATGTTCGTGCGGTCCGACCGCGGCTCCCGGGGCCCGTCCGACGACGACGAGTCGGGCGGCGGGGGCGGCAACGACCGCATCTCGGGCCGCCCGAAGGGCTCCCCGTCCGGCGGGATCCCGCTGCCCGACGCGGTCCCGCCCGCCGTCCGCCTGCGCGGCACCGAGCGCCTGCGCGACCTCCGCGGCCGGCCCGGGCGCCGCCGGGTGGTCGAGCCGTCGCGCCCTGCGCGCCGTCGCGTCCGCTAGCAGCCGGCCTCGCGCCCGATCGGGGCGGAGATGGCAAGCAGCTCGACGCCGCCGCCCGTCAGCGGCCCGTCGCGGCGCGCCCGCACGCACTGGACGATCGGCAGCGACTCTCCAGCCCGCCACGCCACCCGGCCCGTGCCCGTGCGGTTGGTGAGCGCGACCTGGACCGACGGGTCGTAGGTCAGGATCTGCACCCTGCCGGGTTGGCGCAGCTCCTGCACCCGGTCGCGCACCACCTGCGCACAGGCGGGCTCGGCGCGGCACCTCGGGAGCTTGTCGAGCGCGGCCTCGACGTCGCCGGCGGCCTGCGCCTCGACGAGGTCGAGCACGGCGGCCCGCTCGCTGACGGCGCCCGTCAGCCCGCGGCCGAGCAGCACGGCGATGCCGATGAAGACGAACACCATGAAGCCGATGACGATGGCGATCTTGGCGCGCCCCACGGCGCGTGAGGGTACTCAGCCGGCTTCGGGGAAGTCGTCGGTGGAGAGCTCGAGGAACCGCTGCACGCTGGCCTCCTGGCGGCCGAGCTGCTCGGCCATCCGGTGGGCGTGGTCGGCGGCGAGCGCGAGGAAATCCTCGATGCAGCGCTCGGGATCGTCGGGCAGCGGGTAGACGCGCGCGACGTCCTGCTGCGCGCACACGATGCCCATCGGCGGGCGGCCTTCGGCGAGCGGGCGGGCGCCGCACACGGCGGCCACGAGCAGCCGCCGGTCGGGGGCGACGAGCGCGGCGGGCAGCAGGCGGTGGGCCGGCAGGTCGACCTCGAGGTCGATCCGGCGATCGATCTCCACCCGGCTCTGGGCGAGGTCCTCGAGCGGCTCGCGCCAGATGTCGAGCACCGTGTCGGCGCCCACCAGCGCGTCGCGCAGCGCGCTGGCCTGCTCCGCGTAGAGGTGCTCGGCCTCCTCGCGGTCCTCGGCCGCCGCGAGGTCGAGCTCGCAGGGCACGCGCAGCAGCTCGTCGCGCGAGACCGCCGCGCCGGTGCCGCGGCCGCCGTTGGTCACGTAGGTCTGGATCGTCCCGAGGTCACGGCGGCCGTGGAACACCACGGTCAGCTCGTCGCACAGCGGAAGCCCCGCCACCCGCAGCGCGACCGCGGCGGTGGCCTCCGAGTCCAGGAGGGCCCGCCGGAGGAGATCGTCGGCGCGCTCGGGGTCGTCCATGTCGTGCTCCAGCTGAGTTTTTACCGCTCAGCAGACAGAACGAACACCGACCGGCGGAATGTGCGCACTCGACCGCGGGTAGAGTCCGGCGCCATGGGGCTGATCTACAAGCCGTTCGGCATCCTGCTCGGCATCCTCGGCGGGTTGCTCGGCAAGCGCGTGTTCGACTTCGCCTGGACGAAGATCGACGACCGCGAGCCGCCCGAGGCGACCACCGAGGAGGCCTCGTGGCGCCGGATCCTCGCCGCCGCCGCTGTGCAGGGCGTGATCTTCCGCACCGTGCGGGTCGCCGTCGACCGCTACGGCGCGATCGGCTGGCGCTACCTCACCGGGAAGTGGCCGGGGGAGAAGCGCCCGGATCCAGACTGATCAAGGCGCTCGCACGAGCTTGCGAGTGCGAGTAAGCCGCATTCAGTCTCTCCGACGAATCACGAACCCGATCTCGGAAAAAGTGGCCAGCGAGTTCTCGAAGCCCGCGAAGTCGCGGGCGAGCAGGAGGTCGATCGGGCGGCCGCTCGGCCCGGCGGTGCGCACCCATCTCTGAAGTGCGTTGCCGTCGTGCTCGGCCAGCAGGTCGAGCAGGATCGGCAGCTCGGGCTTGTGGTCGAGCTCGCCCGAGATCAGCTCGAGCGGATCGGCGTCGAGCGCCGTCAGCAGCTCGTCGTCGCTGAGCCCGAGCAGCTCCTGGAGGCGGGCCGCCCGGCTCAGAACAGCTGGTTCTCGCCGCCGAACACCTCGGACACCGAGTCGTCGGTGAAGATGCGGCGGATCGTGTCGGTGAGGATGTCGGCGACGGAGAGCACGGTGATGTTGTCGGGCGCTCCGGGGCGGACCGGGATCGTGTCGGTGACCACGACCTGCTCGAAGCCGGCCGCCGCGAGGTTCTCGAACGCGTTGCCGGACATCACCGCGTGGGTGGCGGCGGCGAAGACGCGACGGGCTCCCTCGTCCTTGACCGTCTCGGCGGCGGCGCGCAGGGTGCCCGCGGTGTCGATGATGTCGTCGAGGATCACGGCCGTCTTGTCCTTGACGTTGCCGATCACGTAGGCGATCTCGGCCACCTGCTGGGCGGGGCGCTCCTTGTTGAGGATCGCCAGCTCGGCTCCGACCTTCTCGGCGAACTTCTTCGCCAGCTTCACGCGCCCCGCGTCCGGCGACACGACCACGAGGTCGTCGAGCGCCATGTCGCGGAAGTACTGCGTGAGCATGAACATCGCGGTCATGTGGTCCACGGGCTTGGAGAAGAAGCCCTGGATCTGGCCGGCGTGCAGGTCCATCGCCAGCACGCGGTCGGCGCCCGCGGTCTCGAGCGCGCGGGCCACGAGGCGGGCCGAGATCGGCTCCCGCCCGAGCGACTTCTTGTCCTGGCGGGAGTAGCCGTACCACGGCGTGACGGCGATCACGCGATGGGCGGAGGCGCCGGCCGCGGCGTCGACCATCAGCAGCAGCTCCATCAGCGCGTCGTTCGCCGTGACGCCCGTCTCCGGGTTCCCGCAGGTGGGCTGGACGATGAACAGGTCCGCCCCGCGGATCGACTCCTCGAAGCGGCAGTAGACCTCGCCGTTCGAGAACGTCTTGAGCGTGACGCCGCCGAGCGACACGCCGAGCTTCTCCGCGATCCGCCCCGCCAGCGCCGGGTTCGCGCGGCCGGAAACGACCATCAGCCGCTTGTCGTACTCGACAGCGAGCGAGGAGCCGAGGTGGGCGATGCCGGTGCGGGGATCCAGCGCGCTCACGCTGGATCCGAGTTTACGACGAGTGCCCGACGGCGGCGCCGCCGTCACCGCTTTTTGCGGCCGGCGTAGCCCTCCACGTTGCGCTGGCGCGCGCGGGCGATGCCGAGCGCCTTCGGCGGGACGTCCTCCGTGATCACGCTGCCGGCGCCCGTATAGGCGTGGTCGCCGACCGTCACCGGCGCCACGAACGCGGTGTCGACGCCGGTGTGGACCCCTGAGCCGATCGTGGTGCGGTGCTTGTTGCGCCCGTCGTAGTTGGCGGTGATGTTGCCGGCGCCGATGTTGGTTCCCTCCCCTACGTCGGCGTCGCCGATGTACGACAGGTGCGGCACCTTCGTGCCCGCGCCGATCTCGGAGTTCTTGATCTCCACGAACGTGCCCGCCTTGGCGCCGGGATGGAGGTGGGCGTCGGGCCTCAGGTAGGCGAACGGCCCGACCGTGGCGCCGTCGTCGACGCGAGCCTGCGTGAGATGGGAGTGGAGCACGCTGACGCGCTCGCCGATCTGCGTGTCGGTCAGCGTGCTCATCGCGCCGATCGTGCTGCCGGTCCCGACGCTCGTCCTGCCCCTGAGCTGCACGTACGGCTCGATCGTGACGTCGGGGGCGAGCATGACCGTGACGTCGATCGTGGTCGACGCGGGATCGACGATGGTGACGCCGGCCCGCATGTGCGCGGCGTGGATGCGCTGCTGGACGAGCCGGCGCACCTCGGCCAGCTCCGCCCGGTCGTTGATCCCGAGCGTGACCGCGGGGTCGGTGACGAGGTGGGCGGCGACGGTCTGGCCGTCCTCGCGGAGCGCCGGCAGCACGTCCGGCAGATACGCCTCGCCCTGCGCGTTGTCGCTGCCGAGGCGTCGCAGCGCGGCGACCAGCGCCCCGCCGTCGAAGGCGAACACGCCGGTGTTGACCTCGCGGATCGCGAGCTCCTCGGGGGTCGCGTCGTTCGCGCCGCCCTTGGCCTCGACGACCTTGAGCACCGAGCCGTCGCCGTCACGGACGACGCGCCCGTAGGCGCCCGGCTCGTCGAGCTCCATCGTCGCCATCGTCGCCTGCGCGCCCGCGGCGTCGTGGGCGGCGACGAGGTCGGCGATCGCCTCGGCGGTGATCAGCGGCACGTCGCCGTTGAGGACCACCACCGTCGCCTCCGGATCGATCAGCGAGGCGGCCGCGGCCACCGCGTCGCCGGTCCCGAGCGGCTCCTCCTGGATCACCACGTCGACGCCCTCCGGCAGATGCTCCTCGAGCTGCCGCTTGGGGTTGTCGACGACGATCACGCGCCCCGCCCCGGCCTCCCGCGCCGCCGCCACCGGCCACGCGATCAGCGGCCGCCCGCATAGCGGATGGAGGACCTTCGGAGTCGCCGAGCGCATACGGGTCCCCTCGCCCGCGGCGAGGATCACGACGGTGGGATCAGGCACGTGGGCATCGTAGTATCGGCCCGGCTCAACCCTGCGCTGGGGGGTGGTGTAATTGGCAGCACTTCAGGTTTTGGTCCTGACAGTTCCGGTTCGAGCCCGGGCCCCCCAGCCTCCCGCACCGGTTTCCTGTCTCTGAACCCTGGCGTCTCCCGCGCGTTATTGAGGGTACGGAACCTCCGCGCGCACCCGGGATCGGACGCTTCGGCCGTCGATCGGCCACGCATCTGCAGCGGGTCATCGATCCGTTGCGGCTTCATCTCCTGCTCGAGGTCGACCGCCTCGGCTCGATCACGCGCGCCGCCGAGGCGTGCTCGATGGGCCAGCCCACGGCGTCAACCCATCTGCGCACGCTCGAGGCCGCTGTCGGCCATCGCCTCGTGGAGCGCGCGGGACGCGGGACGCGGCTCACCGATGCCGGACGGCTCCTCGCCAGCCACGCGACCGTGGTCGTGTCGGCGCTCCAGAAGCTGGAGGCGGAGCTCGCCGCGCTCGACGGAGCCGTCACCGGATCGCTGATCCTCTCGAGCTGTGACACCTTCGGCAACTACGTGCTCCCCGCCACGCTGGGCGCGTTCGGCCGCGATCGCCCCCTGGCCGACATCCACGTGCGCATCGAGCCGAGCGGCGACGTGGTCCGCTCCGTCGCCCGCGACGACGCGCACGTCGGCATCGCCGGGAAGATGCGCCGGACTGAGCCCGTCGTCGCCGAACCGCTGATTCGCGACGAGCTCACGTGGGTCGCGGCCGCCGGGTCCGGCATCCCACACGTCCTCACCCCTGCCGACGTTCGCGCCTCGACGCTGATCGTCCCGGGGCGCGAGTCGAGCACGCGAGCGATCACGGAACGGATCCTCGGCGGCGTGAAACACCGTCCGACGCGCGTGCTCGAGTTGGGATCAGTCGAAGCGATCAAGCGGGCCGTTCGCGCCGGCCTCGGCGTCGCCCTTCTCTCGCGCCTCGCGGTCGCGGACGAGTTGGAGGCGCGCGAGCTCCGCCGGATCGAGCTCCTCGGGGCGCCCGCTGCCAGCCGCATGATCGAGATCGTGCGTCGCGAGAACCGTGATGCGACGCCGCTCGAGCAGGCCTTCGAGCGCGTGCTCCGGCTCTTCTGCGCCCACTTGTACGGCCAGCTCGGCCCGAGGGCCGTGACCGCCGAGGCCTGACGGCTCGTCAGCCGGGCGGGATCGGCTCCCAAGGCTTGGACGCCGCATTGCCCCGCACGCGATCGGCGTACCAGTGGCCCGCGCTCCACGTCCCGCTCACATACATGCGGTAGGCACCGTCCACGTCGCCCGCGGCGTAGCCGGGCCCGCACCAGTTGCAGGCGCCGTCGAAGTAGTAGCGGACCAGCGCCTGAGAGTAGTCGAGGGCGAAGGCGGTCGACCGCCAGCGCAGCGGCTCGACGCCGGGATTCCACGGAACCGTGTGCCGCCACCGGATCTGGGCGATTCCCAGGCTCTCCCACACGCTCGTGGCGTCGATCACGGCAGGAGCCGGGTAGTGGCGGGCGACCGGCTCGCGCCAGTCTCGGCGGTCGCCCTTGTGGAGCATCGACCACCCGGACTCCACGACCATCTGCGCGCGGACGAAGTCCTCCGGCACCCCCCACTTGTACGCGGCCCACTCGATCAGGTCGTCCGTCGAGCGCAGGCCGTACCGCGGCGCGGCACCTGTCACGCGGGCGAAGCCGGGGTTGTACTCGGCAGGTGTCCGACCGGCTGAGTCACGCGCTCGCTGGAACGCCCGGAGCTGCCGGCTCGTCGGCGCCTTCGTGTTCTGCCTTGCGTTCTCGGGGCGGTTCTCGCCGCTCCGGGCCACGCACGCCGCGGCCTGTGCGTCCCTCAAGGGCGGCGAGCCGGGAGCCCGCCATCTGGACTGTGGCTGCGCCACCGGACACCTGGCCGCGGGCGACGGCGTGGCCACGCGGTATCGGACGACGAGCTGTGGAGCGTTCCCCGCCTCTCGCGAGTGGTATCGCGCCAGCCGGCGACCGCGCCCCGAGAGCACGAACGACTGCGGCCCGCGCCCGACGCGGCCGACCGGCAGCGACCGCCAGCCGCGCGCGACACGTCGGTCGTGAGCCAGCCGCGGACCCCTGGCGGGAGGGCTGTTGGCGCGCGTCAGGCCCCGCTCGCGCCAACGGTTGCCGCTGCGCGACACGAACGCACCGCCCGGTCCGGGCCTGCTCGCGTAGAGCCTGAGGACCGCGCGGGTCACCGTGACCCTGGGAGGCAGCGAGACTCTGAATTTCAGGTACGAACGGCGCCCACGGCCTGCCACGAGCCGCGTGGCCTTGCCATGGGCGACGGACGGCACCGAAGCGTCCGCGATCGGAACGAATCGTCGCGTCTCAGCGGCAGCTGTCGTCGAGGACACGACCAGCCAGACGGCCAGAGCGGCAAGCACGATTCTCAAGGCATACCCCATCCGGTCATCGGGTCGCGTCGCCCCCGGCTTGAGGAACCATCGCGTTCTTCGATGGGACCCATGGGGACTTCGCGCTTCCTCGCGAGGTGCTCGCCGGATTACCGTCGCCGTACACAGACAGAGGGCGCACGGAATGCACACCGGAAGGAATCACGTAGCCGCGTTGGGTTACGTGAGCAGCGGAGAGGGTGGCGTCCTCGACGACCAAGACATCAAGGAGCAGATCGCCGCGTTGGAGAACCTGTGCGTGCGCCGCGGATGGACACTCGCCGCGCTCGTCTACGAGGTTGCGCCGAGCCGCCGCTGCGCGACTCGACCGGCGCTGAGCTACGCGCTCGAGCGCCTGAGCGGTGACGACGTGTCGTGTCTCGTGGTCACCGAGCTGGGATGCCTCTGCCGGTCGGTCGCCGGGCTCCACAAGGTCCTCGTGGCGCTCGAGCGGGTGGATGCGCGCCTCGTGTCGCTGCGCCCTGAGATCGACACCGGCACGGAGGCGGGGCGCAACGCGGCGCGCATCCTGTCCGCGGTGAGCGACTGGGAGCGCGGGCGAAGAGCGGAGCGCAGCCGCCGCGCGCTCGCCGCGGCTCGCGCGAAGGGCGCCGTTCAGCCGTCCATCCAGCCGGATCTCAAGCGGCACATCGAACGGATGCGGGCCGCCGGGATGACCCTCCAGGCGATCGTCGACGAGCTGAACGACAGCGGCGTTCCGACGGTGCGGGGCGGCGTCATGTGGCGGGTCTCGAGCGTCCAGGCCGCCATCGGCTACAAGCGCCCGATCCGGACCTGAAGCGCGGTGCGCCTCGCTGTCGTGACCCCCTTCCTGAACGAGCAACACCTGCTCCCGCAGCTGCTGCGCTCGATCGCGACACAGACCCGCCCGCCGGATTGGCTCCTGCTGGTCGATGACGGCTCGACCGATGCGTCGCCTGCCATCGCGGCCGAGTTCGTCCGCGAGCATGACTACGCAGGCCTGGCGCGGCGCGCCGTCCGTGCCGGCGACGACGACCGGCTCCAGGACGCGCACGAGCTGCGCGCGTTCGACTGGGCACTCGGCGCGCTCGAGAAGCCGTGGGACGTGGTCGCGAAGCTCGACGCCGACCTGCGACTGGCGCCCGACACGTTCGCCGACGTCATGACGCGCTTCGAGCGTGACCCGCGGCTGGGAATCGCCGGGCCGCGGCTGCTGAGCGTCGACCCCGAGGGGCGGGACGTCTCGCACCGCACCCGCGCGGAGCACGTCGAGGGTGCGGCGCGGTTCTACCGGCGACTCTGCCTGGAGGAGATCGCGCCGATTCCGCCGATCCTGGGCTGGGACACGATCGACGAGGTCAGGGCGCGGATGCGCGGTTGGAAGACCGCCGGCGGCGGCCCCGCCGAGGAGCCCGTGCTGCATCTGCGTCCGATGGGCGCGCACGACGGAGCGCTCCGCGCCTTCCGGCGATGGGGGTCCTGTGCATACGGCTACGGCGAGCATCCCGTGCACGTGCTCCTCGAGAGCGTCCGGAGGATGAGAGAGCAGCCGGTTGTGCTCGGCGGCATGAGCTACCTCGCGGGGTGGCTGCTCGCGGCCGTCCGGCGCGCGCCGCGGGCCGAGCCGGACCTGCGCGCGTATGTGCGGCGCGACCAGCTCCGCCGGATCGGCCGGCGGCTCACCCGCTCTGCCGGCGGCTGAGCCTCGCGCACGGTGCGCACCCACGTCGTCGGCCCTCGCCCGAACGCCAGCCTCGCGATGAGGCCCAGCTTCCACACAGCGAGCACGGGGGCGTAGGCGAGGGCCCGCCAGACCGGCGCGGGCGCGCGCATGAGCGCGAGGCCGCCGAGCACGAAGCCGCCCTGGCCGACAAGGTTCGCCAGCGCCAGCCGGCGGAGCGCCGGCCGGGCCCGCAGCGCCAGCAGCCAGCCGGAGGCGTTGACGGCGAGGAGCAGCGACTGCGGTGGGACGAACGGCTCGAGCGCCGCGTGCAGCTTGACGGCATCACGGTGCCGGAGTCCCGCGCGCAGCAGGGTCGGCGTCCACGTGCGGACGAGCGCCGCACGGCCTGCGTCCCAGCGCAGCTGCTGGTCGCGCGACCGGCGCAGCGACGTCGGCATCGGCGACGTGACGCTGGTCTCGCCCGCGAAGACGACCCGCTCGCCGTCCGCCACGAGCGCGACGTGCTGCTCCTGGTCCTCTGCGAGCGAGCGGGCAGTCCACGTGCGGCGGGAGAGGAGGTCGCGACTGAACGCCATCCCGGTGCCCAGCAGGCCGGCGGACAGCCCGAGCGTGGTCTTGCCGAGGGGGCGCACGCCGTTGACGAGCAGGAAGCTCGCGTGACGCAGGGCGGCAACCGGCGACGCGCCGGGGTTCGAGACGCCGTACGCGACTTGAACGGACTGCGCGCCGTCCTGCAGCCGGCCGTCCACCGCAGCCAGGAGGTTGGGAGCCACGGCACAGTCGGCGTCCACGATCACGACGGCGTCGACCTCCGGCGTCGTGCGCATGAGCCGTTCGAGTCCCCACCCGAGAGCGGCTCCCTTTCCGGCCTCACCTCCAGTCCGGACCCACACGGTCGCGCCGGCGGTGCGGGCGACCTCCGCGGTCCGATCCGTGCAGTTGTCGGCCAGCACCACGATCTGCACGCGGTCCGCCGGGTATGCCAGGGCGCGAAGCGCAGCCAGCGTGCCACCGATCGACGCCTGCTCGTCGCGGGCCGGGACGAGGATCGCGAACCGCCGCGGGGGACCGGCCCGGGCCGGCGGCGGCCGTCGACGGCGGCCTCGGGCGGCCGCGCCCAGCAACAGGAGCAGGTAGGCGTTGACCGGGCTCGCCGCCGCCGGCAGCAGAGCAGCGGGCGAGATCACGTCAGCTCCTCCACCACGCGCTGGTAGATCCTCCGCTGATGCTCCCAGCGGTACGGCGAGCTCGCCTCGGCGGCACGCGCGACCAGCCGTGCCCCGAGGGCCGGATCCGCATGCAGCTCCCGGATGGCGCGTGCCAGGTCGTGCTCGTCGCCCGACTCGAAGAGGGCGAATGCGTCATCGCCGAAGTACGCCTCGACCGCGCGGGTGCGCGAGACGATCACCGGTCGGCGCATCGCGATGAAATCGAACATCTTGTTGCAGTGCGTGAGGTCGCGGAAGGCATCCCGACGGATGGCCACCACGCCGGCGTCGGCGGCGGCGATGGCGGCGAGCAGCTCGTCGATGGGCGCCCAGTCGTCGCTCACCCACACCGCGCCGTCGAGCCCCAGCTCCGCCCCCAGCCGGACGAGCTCGCGGCGATACGTGCCGTCACCGTAGAACTCGATGCGCAGGCCCGGGATTTCGTCCCGCAGCAGAGCGGCGGCACGCACGAGCGTGTCGAGCCCGTAGCTCCGCTCGATCGCGCCGTGGCAGATCAGCGTGAAGCGATCAGGGCGGCGCGGAGCCGGCGGATGGCGGCGGACGTCGAAGACCCGCTCGTCGCTCGCGTTGAGCACGACGTCGATCCTGTCCGCCGGCGCACCCCGGGCGACGAACGCGGCGCGCATCTGCTCCGTGCAGGTGATCGTCCGGTGCGCGAACCGGATGCTCGCCTGCTCGGCCGCGGCCACGAGCCGTACCGCGGGATGGCGCGGCCCGACGCCGAACTTGACCTGGAAGAACTCCGGCATCGACTCGTGGAGATCCAGGAGCACGCGGGCGCCGAAGAGGCGCGGGACGACCGCCGCGAAGACCAGTGCGTCGGGCATCGAGTTGACCTGGACGACGTCCCAGCGGCGGCGCCTCCAGAGCGCCGCGGCGACGAGGGCGGCCGCCAGGCCGAAGGCCGCGTACCTGAGCACGTAGCCCAGCGGGTCCTGCGTCCGCGCCGCCGCGAGCGGCAGCCGAAGGACGGTCACACCACCGAGCCGCTCGCGGTAAGGCTGACCCGGCCGGCGCGCGCAGATGACGTCGACGTCATGGCCGGCCGCCGTCAGCGCGTCGACCTCCCGGCGCACTCGCGTGTCGAGCGGGTGGTAGCCCTGCCGGATCAGGCACACGCGGGCCATCACGCGGCCTGTCCGAGGACGGTCGCCGCCTGCTCGAGGAACGCCTCCTCGCCTGAGACGAAGCGCTCTACGGAGAAACGCTCCGCCTGCCGGAACGCGCGCTCGGCGCGGGCGGCGGCCGCGTCCGGATCGCGGAGGGTGGCGGCCAGCGCCGCGGCGCACGCGTCGGCGTCGCCCGGCGTGAACAGGAGCGCGTGCTCGCCGTCATGCAGCGCCACCGGGATCCCGCCGATGCGGGCAGCGACGACGGGGACGCGCGCGAGCGCCGCCTCCACGCACACCCGGCCGAACGCCTCATGCGTGACCGTCGGGACGACGGCGGCGGTCGCGCGGGCGAACAGCCGTCCGAGCTCCCGCGTGTCGAGCACGCCGGGAAGCTCGACGGCCGGTTCCACGCCGAGCTCGCGGGCCAGCCGTCGAAGCCGCACGGCCATGTCGCCTTCGCAGTGGCCCGCGAGCACCAGCCGCGCCTCGATCGCGTGATCGACCTTTAGCCCGGCGAGCGCCCTGACCGCGACCTCGGCGCCCTTCGCAGCCGTGACGCGTCCGGCGTAGGCGATCGTCGGTGGAGCCGACGGCTGCCGCGGCAGGTCCACGAAGGTCCGCGCGACGCCCGGGTGGATCGTGTGCTCGAGGACGGGGTCGATCGCCGGGGGGAGCGTCACGCGGGCTCGCAGGTCGTCGCTGCACCACGACACGGCGGCGGGGACCGGGCACGTCGGGTCCAGCCGCAGGGATGCGTGACGGTTGACGGCGCCGACCAGCGAGGACCAGCCGCGCCGGAGCCCGTGCCCGTTGGGAACCAGGTGGCCGACGAAGCGATCGCCGCGATAGAGCGAAGAGGCGAGCCACAGCTCGCTCAGCCGGTGCACCACCGGGACGCCGCTCTGCAGCGCGATGAGCGGTGCCACCTGCGAGATGCCCAGGCAGTTGCAGACGTACACGGCGTCCGGGCGCACCTCCGCGAGCACGCGACGGGTGATCGTCGCCGCCTTAACGGCGGCGGCGGGGACCCGGAGCGCATCGCGCCGGGCAGGCCCCAGCCAGGGCAGCTCGCGGCGGATCCCGGGATCTTCAGGCGCCTCCGCTCGCCGCAGATCCGACGTGAGGACGACGATCGAATGCCGATCCCGCAGGCCGTCGACGACCGTGGCGCAGCTTCGCTCGTATCCGCCGTAGGCGATCGGCGGGTAGAGGTCGGAGATCACGAGGAGCCGCATCGTCACGGCCTCCCGTTCGAGACCGGCCAGAAGACCTCGAACCCGTGGATCGCCGGGTTGCTCAGCTGCCCGACCGGCCCGCGATCGAGAACCGAGAACTCTGCCCGGTACGCGCGCATCGCCGCCAGCTTGCAGGCGGCCGCCGGACCGTCGAGCCGGATGACCTGCGCGGCGGACCGCGGACAGGACGCACCGCCAGCGGACACACTCCAGTAGGCATCCACGTCCAGGTGGGGATCGGCGTCGGTGCCCGTGACCCACCACGGCCAGCCATAGACCGTGGAGTAGGGCACGTCCGCGTACAGGCGCACGGGCATGCCCTGGTGGGCCAGCGCGAGCGCGTAGCACCGGATCATGTCGTGGTCCGGGTGCGTCTCCCCGAGCCCCGCGGGCGCATAGACGGCCGAGACCGTGCCGACGCGGTCACGGATCTCCGCGTCGAGAAGCGCGAACGACGGCTCCGGGCGCCAGCGGCGGTGGGCGAGGGCGCGGAAGTGGAGGTTGACGGGCTCCCGACCGGCGCGCGCGAGCGCCTCACGATCCTCGACGATCCGCCGGGCCATGTGCGCCGCCGAGTCGCGCGCGCCCGCGAGCCGGTCGAAATACCCGCGCGCGCCGGACTCCGGGACGCCGGCGAAGACGTTCAAGACCCACAGGTCTTCCGGCCCCGTCAGCACGGACCAGCAGTCGAGGACTGCGTCGTCGGGATGCGGAGACAGGAGCAGCGCCGGCGCGTCACGCTCGTGGCGCAGTGCGGTCCGGAAGCCTTGATTCCGCAGCCGGCGCAGACGCGCGCCGGCGCGGGTGGCGCTCTCGCGCAGGAACGCCCTCATGCTGTCGCGCTCCCTCCCCGGGGTGCTACGCAGAGCGCGACCAGCACCCCCATGGCAGCCGTGATGGCGAGCGTGTTGAAGGCGGGGAACGTGACGCTCGCGGTCAACAGGAGCAGCAGCGAGGCCTGGGCGCCGGCCCGCAGGGCACCGGCGGTCGTCGTCGCGGGCGGCCCGCGCGAGAGCACCGCGGCGGCGAGCAGCACGAGGAGCAGTGCCGCCCCCGGTGTCCCGAGCTTCCACACGAGCCATAGGTAGCCGTTGTGGGCGAACGCTTCCGTCGACGGCCGCACGCCCTCGTAGGCCCGGCCCCAGAGGACCGTCGCGCCGAGTCCCGATCCCGCGATCGGATGCTCGTCGATCGCGCGCGTCACCGTCCGCATCTCGCTGACCCGGTACCGCACCGAGAGGTCGGTGCCGAACTCCACCAACGAGACGAGCCGCTCCCGCGCGGCGACGAGGTCGCGGGGTGCGGCGACGGCCATCCCGGCGAGAACAAGCCCCACCAGCGCCGGCCCGAGCGCCAGAGCGCGCAGCCGCTGGGCAGGCGTCGCCCGCAGCGCCAGGAAGGCGAGGGCGAGCGCCGTCGCCAGCCAGAACGTGCGCTCGTAGGTCAGCAGGACGTCGATCGTGTTGAGGGCCACGATCGCGACCAGCAGCGCCCGGATCCGGAGCGAGCGGACCTCGTGCGAGAGCAGCGCGGCCACCCCCATGACCAAGGCGACGGGAAACGCGAACAGTCCGCCCTGGATCTGGCCGCGGCCCTCGGTCGTGAACCGCACGCCCGGCCGCACGCCGGCGTCCTGAGCCGCGGTGAACGGCAGCTCGACCGTCCACTGGACGAGCCCCCAGAGCCCGACGGCGAGGCCGACGACGATCAGGCCCTTCGAGAGCCGCGCGCGAGCGGCGGGCTCGCGCAGGAGGGGTACGGCGATGAGCGCCGCGCCGAACCCGAGCAGCACTCGCAGCTCAGCCCCGGTCGTGCCGGTGTCGTACCCGGCCTGGACGCCGTGGAACGCCTGCAGCACCGCGAGCCCCAGGAGCGCCACGAGCCCCGAGAGAATCCACCGCGCGCGTCGCTCGAGCCGCGTGTCGAGCAGCACGAGTGCCGCGCGGGCGAACCCGCCGGCCAGCAGCACGTCGGACGGAAACAGCCCTGCGCTGCCCGCTCCGCCGCCGAACGCGAGGGAGTTCTGGACGCCGAACGGGACGATCGTGGTGACCAGCAGCAGCAGCGTGAGGTGAGCGACGGGGGCGATGAACGGCAGCGCGATGAGCAGCGCCCCGCCGGCGAGGGCGAGGGCCGCCCGCGGCTCGAGCGCCGCCGCGATGCCGAGCACGGCCGCGGCCGCCAGCGCAAGCCCGGGGACGGCTGAGCGACGGCGCAGCCTCGGCGCCGCTCCGCCCGTTCGTCCGATCGCGCGCCGGGCGCTCTTCACGACACCCGCCAGGAGAGCGCGGTCGAACACGGCGAGGGCCGCCACATACGACGTGAGGCACGCGACCGTCGCGACGACCAGCGCCACGCCGGCCGCGAGCTCCGACGACAGCGTCGCGGCGGCCCGGGTGACAACCCAGGCGACGGCTGACGCCGCAGCCAAGGGCCACAGCGCGCCGGCGAACGACCTCGCCGCCACGCGCGCGGCGCGGCACGCCGCCACCGCCACCAGCGCGACGGTGGCCGTCATGTGCACGAGCAGCACCCACGCGACGGCGGTGATGCCGCCCAGGGCCGCGGCGGCGAACGTGGCCACGACGAGCGGCGGCAGCGCGAGCAGCGACACGCGGCCATACACCTCGGCCCTGCCGAGCGAGTTGAGCAGGCTGCCGATGGTCAGCTGCAGGGGACGCATCACCGCCCATACGCCGAGGACCGCGAGTGGTCCGGCCATCGGCCGCCAGTCGTCTCCGAGCAGGGCCACGGTGAACGGCAACGCCGCCGCACTCAGGATCACGCCGGCGGGGCAGCTGGCGAGCGCGACCATGCGCACGACGTTCAGGAAGGCTCGGCGCACGTCCTCGCCGGCGTGGCGCATCTGCGCGAAAGCGGGGAACGTCACCTTCGCCACCGGCTCGGCGATCGCGTGGTGCGGGAGTGACGCCTGCCGGAACGCCATGGCGTAGAAGCCGAGCTGCGTGGGGCCGAGCAGCCGTCCGACGGCGAGGTAGTCGGCGTTCTCGCTGACGAAGCTCGCGAGGTCCTGCCCGAGGAAGCCGCGACCGTCGCGGACGATCCGCCGCGCCTCCGTGCGATCGAACGCGGGCCGCACCCGGTACGGCGTGAGGGCCAGCAGGGCGACTCCGTTGGCCAGGTGCCCGGCCGCGTAGCCCACGACCAGGCTCCAGACGCCGGCGCCGAGGATCGCCAGGCCGAGCGCGACGCCCGCGAACGTCAGCGTGCGCACGAGCTGGCACGCGAACCGCCGGCGGAAGGCGAGCTCGCGCTGCAGCACGGTCTCGTAGAACCAGTTGACGCCGCTGAAGAGCAGAACCGCCGCCAGGAGCGCGACGATGCCGGCGAGCCGGGGTTCCGCGAAGAACGCGGCGACCACCGGCGCCAGCGCGAGCAGCACGACGCCGAGCAGGGCGCCGCTGCCCAGCAGCAGCGTCAGCACCGTGCCCTGCGCCCGCGCGTCGATCTGCTGTCGCACGATCAGCGCGGCGCCCAGCCAGAGCCCCGAGAAGACGCTGAGGAGCTCCATGCCGAGCGTCGCCATCGCGAACAGCCCGAAGTCGGCCGGGGCGAGCAGTCGCGCCAGCGCCAGTGTCGTGACCAGCGTCACGGCGCGGGTCGCCGCGTACGTCAGCAGCGTCCAGGGGATTCCGCGTAGGGCCTCAACCGGCATGGCGGTAGAGCAACTCGCCGATCGCACGGCCCACGGCCGGCGGGCTGCGGCGGATCACCGGGCCCAGCATGTCCGTGGCTCGCGGCCCCCGGGGGATACCCCCGATGTGGCGGTACCGCAGCTCGTGCTCCTGTGCCCCCCACGCGAGCTTGAACGCGCGCAGTCCCTCCTGGGCCCAATGCGTCCTGCCGAAGTCGAGGCGCCGCATGCCGTGCGCGCACCCCCACCGGATGGCCTCCATGAACAACAGGTTGTTCGGGCGCAGACCGAGGAAGCGGGCGTCCGACGCTCCGTACTTGTAGAGCAGCGTGTCGCCGAACGTGAGGAAGACGCCGCCGGCGATCGGCTGCTCGCCGCGACTCACGAGGAGGACGAACCCCAGGCCGCCGGCGAACAGGGCCTCGAACCCGAGGATGAAGCGGCGTGGCTGCGTGGGAACGCCGAGGCGGCGGCGCGTCGCGACGTGCAGGCGGTAGAACGCGTCCAGGGCGTTGCGATCGGTCGCCACCCGCGCGGTCAGACCCTCGCGGCGGGCGCGGCGTACGCCGCGCAGGATCTGGGGCTTGGCGATGCCCCGTTCCATCGCGGCGACCTCTGGCGCGAGCGGAAGCACGTGGTGGCGGAACCGCTCGCCGCCATGAGCGCCCCCGAGCACATCGCCGGTCCCGCGCACCTCCAGCGGCACGCCGCGACGCGCTTGGAACGCCCCGAGGGCATCACGCAGCGCGCCCGGAGCCCAGATCGCCGCGTCTTCGCTGACCAGCGGGGGACAGAGGTCGGAGAAGGGCAGCGCGACGAGCCGCCGGCCGGTGAGGCGGCTCGACACGGCGGCCACCGGTACCCCGGCGAGGGGCGTCCCTTCGTCGCCGAGCACCACGCACGCCGTCATCTCGTACCGGTAGGTGGTGCGCAGCAGCCTGAGCCATGCCGGATGGTGGAAGACGGTCGCGGCCGGCGATCTCGTCACGAGGTCCATCCACGCGGCGTCGGCGAGCGGGTCGAGCTCGACGTTTCCGGGGGCGGCGGCCAGTGTCGCCGTCACAGCGGCCTGCCCTCTGCGAGGCGCCCGCCGAGCAGACGTGCCGTCGCGAGCGGGCCGACGAGCGACGGCAGCGGGTCGTCGGCGGCGAACACGGCGAACTCGAGCGGCCGCCGGAGCGAGCGCAGGTACGCCCGCGGGGAGAGGCGGCCGGCCCGGACCTCGCCCGCGACGGCGAGCAGGTCGGTCGTCATGCGCACCCACCGGACGCCCGCCACAGCGCGCACCGAGGGCACGGGCTCGCCGCTGGCCATGCGCCAGAGCAGGTACGGGAAGTCGACGCCGGCTCGCCCGCACAGCGACTGCCAGCCCCACGCGCGCGGGTTCACGTCGAGCAGGCGGTGCTCGCCCGTGCGCTCGTCGCGCTTGAACTCGGCCTCGACCAGGCCGGTGAACTTCGTCGCCGCGATGAGGCGCCGGACGTCGCCCTCCAGGCCGGGGTCGTCGATCGTCTCGACATGGCTGGACGCGCGGCCGAAGTCCATCGGGAACTGGCGCACTCGGCGAGCCGTCAGCGACGCCAGGACCTCGCCGTCTGCGCACAGCACGGCGACGGAGAGCTGGGTCGCCCCGTCACCCGGGATGAGCTCCTGCACCATGACGATCGACGGGTCGAGGAGCTCGCAGGCCTCCACGTAGCGCCGCGCGAGCGCGGCGGAGTCGTCCACCCTCCACGCCTTGTCGACCGTCAGGCGGTTCAGGCGCTGCTTGTACGCCGGCTTGATCACGACCGGAAAGCGGCCGTGCGCCTGTTCGAGATCCTCCGGTCCGGCCGGGAAGGTGGTCCATGGCTGGGCGATCCCGAGCCTGGCGGCGAGCTCGTACGTGCGGCGCTTGTCGTACGCCGTCCGCAGCGTCTCCCACGGCGGCGTCGTCAGCCGGAAGCAACGCGCGAGCGCCTCGTGATTGCGCGCGACGAGCGCGGCCTCCTCGTCATGCGTGGGGATGAGCACCCAACCCCCAAGCCCGTCGCGCTCTGCGAGCCCGACGAGGTATGCCACCCGCGCCTCGTCGTCCCCCTCCACGGGCCACCGGCGTCTCGGGCCCGCGTAACGCGAGGCGCTCGCGACCGCGTGCTCGTCGCTGCGCACGACGCGGACGGGGACGCCGCGGCGCCCGAGGCTGCGCACGACGGCCAGGGCGCGGTAGCTGGCTCCCGTGACGACCGCTCCCGTGGTCATCGGCTCAGGCCGGCGCCGATGCCGCCTCGGCACGCAGGGGCGCCGGCCGCCGCGGGCGCGCGATGTGGCGGGCGAGCGCGCGGCCCGTGAACGGCGTCCCGGACACGAACCGCATCACCGGGCCGAAGCTGGCGGCCGCGAACGCGCCGACGAAGTGCAGGCCCGGCACGCTGGACTCGAAGCCGGCGGCGAGCAGCGGGGCGCCGTCGCGCGTACGGAGCTGCGCGCGCAGCTCGGGGCTCAGCAGCGGATGGCGATCGGCGCGGATGTCGAACCCGGTCGCCAGGACCAGCCGATCCACCTCGCGCTGCGTCCCGTCGTCGAGCGCGAGGCGCAGCCCGTCCTCGGCCGGCGAGGCCGACGCGATGCGCTGCCCGAGCGTCAGCCGCACGTCAGCGGTCCGGTCGACGAGCCAGCTCGCCGCCGCCGGGCGGATGCACCGGTAGGCGATCCGCTCGCCGAGCCGCACGGGCACGCGGCGG
>DASTIC010000243.1:0-11963 GCA_035717845.1 Solirubrobacteraceae bacterium | reverse complement strand
ATCACCTCGTGTCTCGAAGAGGTGGAGGTCACCAAGGAGCAGGTCGTCGAGCTGCACGCGTACCTGGAGGACCAGGGCATCGACGTCGTGAACGCCGAGGACGGTCGCCCCGCGGTCGCCGAGGGCGGAAGGTTCGAGCCTTCCTCGCCGGCCTCCAAGATCCCTGACGCTCCGCGCAAGCCGGAGATCGACCTCACGGTCGAGCCGAGCCTGGACTCGCTCCGGCTCTACCTGCGCTCCATCGGCCGCGTCCAGCTGCTCACCGCCGAGCGCGAGGTGGCGCTCGCGCAGCGCATCGAGCGCGGCGACCTGATGGCCAAGCAGGAGATGGTGGAGGCGAACCTGCGCCTCGTCGTCTCCATCGCGAAGGGGTATCTCGGCCGTGGGCTGTCGTTCCTGGACCTGATCCAGGAGGGCTCGCTCGGCCTCATCCGCGCGGTGGAGAAGTTCGACTACCGGCGCGGGTACAAGTTCTCGACCTACGCGACCTGGTGGATCCGCCAGGCGGTGACGCGGGCGATCGCGGACAAGGGCCGCACGATCCGCATCCCCGTCCACATGGTGGAGAAGCTCAACAAGGTCGTGCACGTCGAGCGCCAGCTCGTCCAGCAGCTCGGCCGCGAGCCGCTGCCCGAGGAGATCGCCGCCGAGCTCGAGTGCACCGCACGCGAGGTCCGCGACATCCTCCGGATGGCGCAGCAGCCGGTCTCGCTGGAGAAGCCGATCGGGGAGGAGGAGGAGTCCGAGCTCGGCGACTTCGTCGAGGACGACGCCGCCATCTCTCCGTTCGACATGGCGTCGGAGAACCTCCGCAAGGAGAACGTCCGCCGCGCGCTGGATGCCCTGCCGCAGCGCGAGCGGGAGGTCATCGAGATGCGCTTCGGGCTCACCGGCGCGAGGCCCTACACGCTCGAGGAGGTCGGCCGCGCGTTCAACGTCACGCGCGAGCGCATCCGCCAGATCGAGAACCACACCCTGAAGAAGCTCGAGTCGCTCCCGGAGGCCCAGCGCCTCCGCGACTCCGGCTGAGCTTCAGAGGGGAACGCGCGACCGGCGGGCGATTCTGCCCGCCGCGCCGCGTGATGCGTCCGATCGAGAACGTATGTTCGCCTGGAAGTCGCCGGCGGATCCGCAATCCTTCTCGGCGGGCCGAAGTACGCACGGTTCGAGGTCGAGCCCGGCCGCCCGTTCGCCTCGGCGCCCGCCTTGGCGGGCTAAACTCTGGCGCCTCGGGCGGGGTTCCCGAGCGGTCAAAGGGGCGCGGCTGTAAACCGCGTGGCTCGTCCTTCGCAGGTTCGAATCCTGCCCCCGCCACCTCGCTATGCCGATCGCCTGACGGCGCGCAGAGCCGGCACCGGCTGGGCGATCCCGCGCAGGTGGTGGATGCCGGCCTCGGCCCAGACGTGCGGTTCGGTGGCGGCCTCGCCGGTGGCCAGCACGGTCCACGGCGGAGCCACGGCGCACAGCCGCGCGGCCACGTTGACCGTACGCCCGAGCCAGTCTCCCGCGCTTTGCAGGGCCGGACCGTGCGCCACGCCGGCGTGCACGGGCGGGAGGTCCTCGTCGGCGGCGGCGTCGACGAGGTCGAGCAGCGTGCCGACCAGCGGGGCCGGCTCCTCGGCAGCCAGCATCGCGCCGTCGCCGAGCACCTTGACGAGCCGCACCTGCGCGCCCGAGAGGTCGAGCACCAGCTCCTCGAAGCGCGACGCCACGCGGCCGAGGTCCTCGATCGGGAGCCGCTCGCTGAGGGCGGTGAAGCCGGCCAGGTCGGCGAACGCGATCGTCACCTCGCGCGAGCCGGCCAGCCGTTCGTCGCCCTCGAGGCGGAGGACGGTCTCCCGCTGGACGACGTCGAGCAGGTGCAGGCGCAGTACCGCGCCGCTCATGCGGTCGAGGATGGGGAGCATCGCCTCGGCGAGGTCGGCCAGCCGGAGCGCCAGGTCGTCCTCCGTGTCCCCGGGGCGCAGCAGGGCGCGCGCCAGCACGTCGACCATCGCCTGCGCGGTCCGGTGCGAGGCGCGCCCGAAGATGCGGCTGATCGCGTGCATGTCCTCCTCAGGGACGCCGAGGTCGATCAGCGCGCGCAGCACCTTGAGGTTCGCGAGCTGGTCGTCGTCGTAGACCGGCTCTTCGTCGTGCGGGAGCGGGAGCCCGAGCGAGCGGTGGTTGACGTTCGCGTACTCGTCGCTGAGCCCGGCGGCACGGGCCGCGCCGGTCAGGCTGTGGCGGCGGCGCCGGGCGAGCAGGCGCTCGACCGGCAGCAGCGAGAGGCGTCCGGCGGCGTGGGCGGCATGGAGCTCCTCCGGCGAGCAGCCGTCGGCGTGCAGCCGCTCGAGCAGCGCGAGCCGCGACGGCTTCTCGGACTCGGGCAGGCCTTCTAGCAGCGAGGCGAAGTCGGGCTCGGCCATGGCGCCGACGCTACCGACCGGGCGCTCGTTGTACCGTGCAGCCGCTCACGATTCTCGAAAGGAAACTCGATGTCCGCACCCAGCGCCATCGCGCTGCCGCGGCACACCGTGCTCGCCGACGCCCTGCCGGGCGCGCGCGTGCGGGATGCCGTCCTCGTGTTGAGCGGCGCACTGCTCACCGCGCTGTTCGCGCAGATCTCGATCCACGTGCCGGGGTCTCCCGTGCCGATCACGGGACAGACGCTCGCGGTCGGGCTCGTGGGCGCGACGCTCGGCGCACGCCGGGGAGCGAGCTCGCTCGGGCTCTACGCGCTGCTCGGGCTCTTCATGCCGTTCTACGCCGACGGCGAGTCGGGCTGGGACGTCATCTGGGGCGCCAGCGGCGGCTACATCATCGGCTTCATCTTCGCCGCGGGCGCGATCGGCTGGCTGGCCGAGCGGGGCGCCGACCGCCGCGTGGTGCTCGCGTTCCTCGCTTTCGTCGTGGGCCAGCTGATCGTCTTCGCGTTCGGGCTCGCGGGCCTGAAGATCTCCGTGGAGGAGAGCTGGGGGTGGACGATCCACAACGGCTTCACGCTGTTCATCTTCGGCGGGGTGGTGAAGGCCGTGATCGGGGCGATCGCGCTCCCGTCGGCCTGGCACCTGGTCCGGCGGTTCGAGAAGCGCTAATCCCGGATCGATGGATCCGGGCTAGTCGAGCCGCTGGCGGCGGGCGGTGGCCGACCCGTCGCCCGGGTCGATCGAGACGAGGTCGGCGGCGAGCGGCTGGAACGACGGATCGGTGGCGTAGATGAGGCGGGCGATGCCGAGGTCGGTCGGCTCCGCCAGGTTCCCGGTGCCGCCCGCGCCGACCGACCCGCCGTTGACGACCGTGATGCCCGGCGTGTGGTCGATCGACGGACGGTGGGTGTGGCCCGTGATGAAGACGATCGGCCGCACGGGGGGCGGCTGGTCGCGCAGTGACTCGAGCGCCAGCTCGATGAGCGCGGGCTGGTGGACCATGATGATGTCCACCTTGTTGATCAGCGGCTGGAGCCAGGCGGTGAAGGCATTCTGCTGGCCGGTGCTCGGAGCCGACTCGAAACGATCGGCGTAGCCGTCACCCGCCCGGCGCTCGAACGGGTCGCTGTAGCCCGCGACCTTGAGTCCGGCGACCTCGACGATCGGGCCGCCATCCTTGTTCAGCTGCCCTCGGTCGGTGAGGACGATCGCGCCGCGACGGGCGAGCTCCCGCTCGAGCGTGTCCGAGTCGTGGTTGCCGGAGACGAACACGAACGGCTTGCCGAGCTTCGTGATGCGGTTCACGAGGCGGGCCTCGAGCGGCGAGCCGCTGTCCGTGAGGTCGCCGGCGAAGAACAGCGGGCCGTTCCCGGTGGCGCGCTCCAGGATCGGGATCGAGAGGAAGTTGTTGTGCAGGTCGGAGGCGATCGTGAGCGTCGGCCGGTCGGCCAGCGACGCGCGCTCCGCGGGTCGTGTGACGAGCCGCGCGAGGCCCACCAGCTGCGCGTCGAGCTCCTGGTCGAGCAGGCGGGTGGAGCGCTGGGCGGACTCGACGGCCTCCAGCGCGCGCGGGATGTCGGGGCCGAAGGCGTAGTACTGGGGCTCGTCGATCGGTCCGCGCGGGGGAAGGAGGACGACGAGCGCGACGGCCGTCAGGATGGACGTGATCGCGGCCGCGGCGATCTTGTATCTCAGCTTCGGCCCGGAGCGGTGTCGCAGCGCGAACGCCACGAGGGTTCCGAGCGCGATCGACGTGATGAACACGATCGCGATCAGCGTGCGCAGGTAGGCGGCGATCGCGTCGCGGGCCTCGGCCCGGACGTCCTGGACGTCGAGGCTCTCTCCCTGCGCGACGCGGGAGACGGTCAGGCGGTCGACCGTGCGCAGCTCCACCTTGAGGCGCGCGGGGAGGCGGACGGTGTCCTCGAACCGCACGCCCCAGTCCACCAGCGGCACGTAGAGGTCGAGCGCCCCGTGCTCCCCGGGGTCGACCGTCATCTGGATCTGGCCGATCGAGAGCTGGCGCGACTGGCCGAAGCTGCTCAGCGCCGCGTAGGCGCCGGCGAGGGTCGCGAAGACGACCGTGAGGACGACGAGCGCATGGCGAGACTGTCGCGCAACGCGAGGTCGTCGCTCCAGAAGGCCAGCTCGTCCCATGGGATGTTCGTCGGATGGAACGCTCGAACCTCAAGCGCTTCTTCCGTGGGGACCGGGGTGCCGAGAGCGCGAGCTTCGTAGACCACGACCACGATCCGGTCCGTGCTTCGAGAGTAGACACCCGTGAGTTGGCTCAGTTCGATCTCGATGCCGATCTCTTCTCTCGCCTCACGCCTGGCCGCTTCCTCGACCGACTCGCCGAGGTCCACGAAGCCGCCGGGCATGGTCCAGCGGCCCTTGCTCGGCTCGGTGGCTCGGCGCATGAGGATGGGGTGGTGGTTCTCGTCGGTCGCGATCACGCAGGCGACCGGCTTGGGGTTGTAGAAGGCGCCGTAGCCGCAGCTCGGGCAGGTGATGGAGCGGGGGAAGTCGACGTCGGCCTCGGCGGCGCAGCGCGGGCAGAACCGCGCGTGTTCGAGCGCCGGGTTCAGGCTCATCGGCGCAGCTCCCACAGCTGCATGGCGCACAGCCGCCGGTAGCCGAGGTTCGCGTACAGCCGCTCTCCCAGGTCCGTGGCCTGGAGCGTGGTGGTCGTGCAGCCCTTGTCCCGGGCGTCGCGGAGCGCCTGGCGCATGACCTCGGTGGCGAGGCCCCGCCGTCTCGCCTCCGGGACCGTGGCCACGAACGAGATCCCGCAGTCGTCGTTGTGGTGGAGCGCGAGGGCGACCGCGGCCGGCCGGCCGTCATGGTCGGCGCAATAGCCCTTGAGGACGCCGTTGGGGAGGGGGGTGAGGGTGCGCTCGAGCCGGTTGTCGAGGTTCCCGTAGGCGAGGTCGTTGACGCGCCCGACCGTCGCGAGGTCCGCGCTCTGCGGCTCGATGCCCTCGATCGCGCCGTCGAGCGTCGCGCCCATGCCGGGACTCGACGCGCTCACCAGCATCCCGGCTTTGACGAGCTCGTTCGCCGCCTCGGCCGCGCCCCCGTCGAGCCACACGCCCCAGCGGCGGATGCCGGCCTCGTCATAGCTGGTTCGCAGCTCGGCCAGATGTCGTGGACCGGCATCGGGGTCGATCGCCACGGCGGCGTTCAGCGTGGGCGAATCGCGAGCTGCGGGAACCACGGACGCAACCAGCCCATCGCGCTCGATCACCCGCCCCGGCCCGGCGTGCCCGCCGAGCAGGACCTGAAGCCGGGCAAAGCCCTCCCAGAGCCGAGCACGGAGCATCCCCTCGTCCATCTCCCGTGAGGCTACCCCCGGCGTGGCTTGCCGCTACGCTGAGGACCCGCCCCGCCCTCTTGGCTCGCTTGGTAGAGCACTTCCATGGTAAGAGCATCCCGAGTGGCGCCGCGGCCGCATCAGTACGTCGGATGCAGCTGCGTTTGCAGGGGTTTTCGCTCCCGCGGGCCGGATCGGGGCGCTTGGCTGCGGCCGTCGCGCCAGAACGGTCGGTCGGGCCGGCGCAGCGCCGGGATACTCCTGGGCGATGGGTAGTCCCGGTCGTCGCAAGCGGAGCCGTTCCGGCCGGCTCGTGGACGCGCTGGTCTGGGGCGCGTCGCTGGGCGCCGCGTCCGGAGCGGTGCTCGGGCACGCGATCGACGGGGTGGGGCCCGGCGCAGGGGCGCTGATCGGCGCGGTGCTGTACGCCCCCGCCGAGGCAGTCACGAGCATCGGCCGCCGCCCCGCCGAGGTGAAGCCGATCTGGCAGCGCATCGCCAGCAGCGCGCTGCTGATGGCACTATTCGGCTGGCTGCTGGGCCTGATCGGCCTCGGGGAGGCAGTGGTGACCGCGATGATTAGCGGTGCGCTCCTCGGAGTGCTTGGGCTGCGTCCGTTGAAGGTTGCGCTCGGGCTGGTGGTCGGCGCGGTGGTGGGTGTGGCGTTCTGGGCGCTCGACGGCGACGTAGAGCCGGCGCTGGTCGCGGCGGCGGTCGCGGTCGTCTATCGCGTGATCGCGGCGATCGCGTACCGCAACCGACCGCTCGTCCGCGTGATGGCCGAGGAGGTCCCCGCGTCCGAGCTGCGGTACGTCGTGCCGTTCGAAGCGCGCTCGCGGTACGTCGGCGCCGATTACGTCGAGCAGCTCGCCAAGGTCCGCGGCGGCACGTTTCGCCGCAACCCGCCCGACGTCGGGATCCTCGCCTCGCTTGACCTCCTGGATGGCCCGGCCTTCGACGCGCATCGGGTGCATCCACTGATCCGCGAGTTCTACGAGCACACGAGCCGCTTCGAGCTCTCGATCGTCCCCGAGTGGCGACGCTGGATGAAACCCGGCTACGAGATCTTCAAGCGGCTGGTGGCACAACCGCTCGGCCAGGCCGCGATCCCGAGCAACATCGAAGAGGCCCAGCGCGGGATGGTCAGCACCATCGACACGATCGACCTCGACGACGACGAGGTGATCGACATCCGCGGCTGGATCCGGACGTTCGCGGACTCGGGCAAGCCGATCTACGTCGGCATCTACACCAGCTTCAGGCACGAGGACCGCGGCTACGTGAGCGTCGGCTTCCCGATCCCGAGCGCCAACTTCACCGCGACCCTCGAGCCGCGCAACACCGGTGAGCACGACCTGCTGCTCACGTCGCGTAGCCGGCTCGCGTTTCCCGGCCACTACCTCAGCTCCGTGGATCGCGAGCGGGACGCCCTGACGGTGCTCAAGCTCTTGTCGTTCGAGGAGGAGATCTCCGTGTTCGTCGCCGGCGGCGAGCTGAGGACCGATCACAGCTTCTACCTGGCGGGGCAGCGGTTCCTGACGCTGCACTACGAGGTCGAACGCCTCGGACTCAGGGACGCAGCCGGAACGGCCGGCAGCAGTCGGTGACGGCTGGCATCCCTGCCGATGCCGCTGAGACCATCGGCATGCTCATGTTGAACGTGACGGGTGCCAGCGACAGCTCCGGCCAGTAGCGGAAGGGTCGGATGAGCCCAGCGCATCCGCAACAGCGCCTCGGGCCTGGTGGCGAGCGTCCAGAGCGCGCCCTGCGTCTACGGACGCCATGGGCGCGTATCTCTTCTTCATCGTCTCCGCGCTCAGTGCGGCGGGAGGAAAAGATCGGTATCGGAGTTGTGCACCACAGCTCCGACGTGCAGTCCCATATGGGCGATCGGAGCGCCGATCGGGTTGAGCGTCGCCAGGGTCGGCACGCTCCAGATCAGGTCGCCCGTCATCGGCTTACGCAGCTTGTCCGAGCGGAAGTCGCTGTAGCCGGCGTGGTACACGCCGGTCATCGCGAGCGAAGCGGCCATCGCGACGGCGCCGACGGCGACGAGCCCCCCGGCTCGCCGTCGCAGGCGCGAGTCGCGCAGAGCCGCGAAGACGAGCAGGATCGGAAAGGCCGACAGCAGCAGGCCGTCGGCTGCGCCGTACACGACGCCTCGCCAGAAGAGCGCGGCGACGAACTCGATGCCGCCTGGGTGCGGCGAGCTGTCCTCGGCACCGATCGCGATGAACGCGCTGACGGCGGCGAAGATGACGCCGAGGCCGACGGCAAGGCGCCACCGCCGGGCGATCATCTCGCCGACCGGCTGTCGCGTATCGCGGGCCCACGCCAGGAACAGGCCGACGACCGCCGTGACGTACGCCGCGTAGTAGATGTCTCGCTGGAGCCCGAGCTGGTCCGCGAGGACGAACGGGACGAGGAAGGCACCGGCCGCCGCGCCGGCCAGCCAGGTGAAGTGCCGTCGAGGGCTCACCGGCGTAGCCGTCCGAGACCTCGGGACGACTCGCCGTGCCGCGGTTGCCGTCGAGGTCTGGGTTCTGCGTCGTGAAGCCTTGAGCTTCGTATCCATGGTGTTCACTCCTGGTGGAGCGCCTCGAGCACGTCGATGCGGGCGCCCCGCCGCGCCGGGACGACGGCGGCGAGGACCCCGACGACGACGGCCAGGACGAGGAAGCCCGCAAGCTGGCCGACCGGGACGCTGAAGCTCAGCCCGAGATCCGCGAGCGCGGCCGTCATCAGGTAGCCGAAGAGCAACCCGATCGCGATGCCCAGCAGGCCGCCGATGATCGCGGTGATCACGCTCTCGTAGCGGACGACGCGCCGGACCTGGGCGCGCGTGGCGCCGATGGCGCGCAGGAGCCCGAACTCGCGCGTGCGCTCGTGGATCGACAGGAACAGCGAGTTGGCGATGCCGAACAGCGAGATGACGACGCTCATGGCCAGCAGCGCGTAGAGCAGATAGACCATCTGGTCCAGGCGGGCGCCGATCTCGTCGCGGTACTCGTCGGTGGTCTGGACCTTGGCGGCGGGGAACTGCGACAGGGCGTCCTCGATGTCGGCGCGAACGACCGCCGGATCGGTCCGGTCCGAGTTCTTGATGAAGTACGCGAACGGGTCCGGGATCGCCGACGCCCGGGCGAAGGTCCGCTCCTCGACGACGATGCCCGACAGCATCATCGGATCGCGGTACTCGCCGATCGCCTGCAGGTGCACGCGTGCGCCGGTGGGGGTCTGGACGATGAAGTCCTCGCCGATCCGGATGCCGTGCTGCTTGGCGAACTGCTCCTCCACGATCGCGGACGTGCCGGTCAGGCGGTCGAGCAGCGCGTCGGTGCCGTCCTTGCGCCATTCGAACGCCCACACGGAGCGGAGCTCGCGCGGCTGGACGCCGTTGAGGACGTCGACAACCGCGTCAGACGGTTCTCCGTTGACCTCGATCTGGTCCACGAACTGCGGCGTGACCGCGCGGAGCCCCGGGACGTTGGCGAGCGCATCGCCGGCGTCGTTAGGCAGCGGCTCCATGCTCTGGCTCGTGACGACCAGGTCGCTCGTGAGCAGGCGGTCGAACGAGTCGCTGACCGTGGCCTTCATGCCGGCCGCGAAGACGGCGACGAAGACGACGAGGCCAAGCCCGACCATCAGCGCCGACGAGGTCGTCGCCGTGCGGCCGGGGTTGCGCATCGCGTTCTCGCGCGCGAGACGGCCGGGGGTGTGGAAGGCGCGCTCGAGCGGCCAGCCCGCGAGCGCCGCGACCGGCCGGACGATGTGGCGCGCCATCAGCGCCATGCCGACGAACATCAGCACGGCACCGCCGGCCATCGAGCCCATCCGCGCGGTGGCCGCGCCGCCGCCGAACAGGCCGGTCAGGAGCATGCCGAGCCCGAGCACGGAGACGACCGCCGCCAGGACCGGCGCGAGCCGCCGGCGGCGCCGCGACGGCACGGACGCGCCGGTCAGCGCCTGTACGGGGGTCACCCGGGTCGCGCGCAGGGCCGGGACCAGCGCCGCGAGGAGCGTGACCCCGATGCCTACCACGAGCGCGACGGCGATCGTGCGCGGCGCGAGCTCCATTCCTGAGCGTGGGATGCCGAAGCCGGCGGCATCGAACAGCCCACCGAGCAGCTTGGCGAAGCCGAGCCCGGCGAGCAGGCCGAGTCCGGAGGCCACGACCCCCACGATGAGTGCTTCGCCGGCGACCGCGCCGACGATCTGACGCCGCGTCGACCCGAGCGCCCGCAGCAGCGCGAACTCGCGCGTGCGCTGGGCGACGGTGATCGAGAAGGTGTTGAAGATGATGAACGCGCCGACGAGGACCGCCGCCCCGGAGAGGGCGAGCAGCATCGGCGTCAGGAAGCCGCCGATCGAGTCGTTGATGTCGTCGGCCGACTGCTGGGCGTCGGCCGCTCCGGTCTTCACCTCCAGATCGGGGGTCGTGACCTCGCTGATGCGCGCGGCCAGCGCCTCGGGGGAGACCCCGTCCTCGGCGGCGGCGCGGATCGACATCACCTCGCCCTCACGCTCGAACCACTCCTGCACCTGCGGCAGCGTCGCCGTGATGATGCTGGCGCCGCCGACCGAGGCGACGTCGCCGAACTCGAAGATGCCCACGATCGTGACCTGCTTGACGCCGGTGCGCGTGGCGAGGCCGACCGGCTGGCCGACCTGCAGATCCTCCTTCTCGGCCGTCTGGCTGATGACGCCGACCTCACCCGGTCCGCTCGGCTGCCGCCCTGCGATCGGCTTCGTCGGGTCGAAGGGGGCGCCAAGGGTCGCCATCACCGAGCTCGGCGCGAAGTCACTGGCGATCCGCTTCCCTCGGACGACCAGGGCGCCGCTGTCCCACAGCTCACCGGCGGCGCGTGCCACGCCCGGGACCCGCGCGACGGTGCCGACCAGCGACTCCGGCACCGGGCGGCCGGCCGCCCATACCTCCCCGAACTCCTTCTTGGGGCGGACGACGGCGTCGGTGCCCTCGTTGGCGGTCTGCTGGATGTCCTCGAAGGCCGTGCGGATCTGATCGGTCTGCACGTAGGTGCCGGCGATCATCGCGACGCCGAGGAGGATGGCGAGAGCCGTGAGCGCCGACCGCAGCCGCCGCTGCGCCATGCCGCGGAGGACGAGCGCGATCATCGAAGCGCCTTCAGGTGATCGAGGATGGCGTCGACGCCCATCGCGCCTTGGTCGTCCACGATGCGGCCGTCGGCCAGGAAGACCAGCCGGTCCGCGACGGCAGCGGCAGTGGCGTCATGCGTGACCATGACGATCGTCTGGCCGAACTCGTCCACCGCCCGGCGCAGAAGCTGAAGCACCTCCTGGCCTGCGGCCGAGTCGAGGTTGCCGGTCGGCTCGTCGGCGAAGATCACGGCGGGGCGCGTGATAAGCGCCCGGGCAACCGCCACCCGCTGTTGCTGGCCACCGGACATCTCGGCCGGCCGGTGCGTGATCCGGTCGCGCAGGTCGACGGCGTCGATCAACGTGTCGAGCCACTCACGGTCAGGCTCGTGTCCGCCGATGCGCATCGGCAGCACGATGTTCTCCTCCGCGTTGAGGACCGGCAGCAGGTTGTAGCTCTGGAAGATGAAGCCGACGCGGCGGCGGCGCAGGAGGGTCAGGTCTCGGTCCGAGAGCTGATCCAGGCGGGTGCCGTCGATCTCGACCCAGCCGTCCGTCGCGCGGTCGAGCCCGGCAAGGATGTGCATCAAGGTCGACTTGCCGGACCCCGACGGCCCCATGATGGCAGTGAAGGTGCCCGCGGCGAACTCGACGTCGACGCCGCGGAGGGCGTCGACGGCGGCGCCGCCCTCGCCGTAGCGCTTGGTCAGCTCATGGCCACGGACGACCGCTTCGGTGGCGAGATCTGCATGGGTGGGGGCGGTGAGTGCCATCTGCTCAACATCTCGCCTCGCACTGACCGGCGCATCCGGCCGTCGCCTCAGTCCTGGTCGGGGGTTTCTACGCTCCGTTGCGCGCGGTCGCCTCATGACAGCCTCAGTCGTAGATGCGCCGGCCGGGCACCGGCTCGGCGGGAGCCGCCCGCCACCGGACGGTGTCGGACGCCAGGCGCTCGAGGTCGGCGATGAAGGGATCCGACGTGACCGGCTCGAGCTCGATGCGGGATTCGATGACGGTGGGCGGGAACATGGGACCATCGTCCGCCTCAGGCGGTCACTCGGCATCGGGGATGACGCGGCTTCGTACTGCACGAAAGCGCCGTTCTCGATCGGCGAATCCGAGCAC
>DASTIC010000242.1:0-8768 GCA_035717845.1 Solirubrobacteraceae bacterium | reverse complement strand
ACGACCGGGTCGTCGATGCCCGTGTTCCAGCGCCAGAGGTTGAGCGGGCGGTCGCGCGTGTGGGGCACCATCGCGGGCGCCACGGCGGCGTAGTAGCCGGCGAGGTCCGCCTTCGTGATCCCGTCGTCCGGGAACAGGACCTTGCCCGGGTTGCTGATCCGCACTCGCCGGCGCCCGGCGCGGACCTCAGTGATCTCCGGCACGCACGAGGGTGTACCACGGGGGCGCCCTGGACCGGGCGCCCCCATGGCGTCAGCTCACGCCGTTCGCGGGATGAACTGGAGGATGGCGTTGAGGAAGCTCGTCAGCTGGCCGAGCGTCGCGTTGCCCAGGGCATTCGGATCGAGGATCCCCGTCAGGGCGCACAGCAGGTTGCCGAGCAGGTTGCCCGGGCCCCGCACCGCGTCGATCCGAAGATCGATCCGGCTCGTCCGCACGACCAGGCCGAGCAGGTCGAGGGTGATCGGCTGGATCGAGAGGTTGAGGATCGTGCAGCCGTTGGGCAGCGGCGGGAGCTGCGCCGACTGCGCGGGCGCGGTGCCGAGCTGCACCGGCATGGCGACGTTGCGGCGCGTCACGTCTTGGCCGCGCAGGCGGCCCTTCAGCGTGCCGATCGCCTTGACCTTGCCGTTGCGGGTCGCGAACCGCTGGATCGTGTACGTGCCGCGGAACTTCTTGCCGTTCTCGGCCGTGCCCTTCATCGCGACGACCTTGGTGAGCGAGTCGGCTTGAGCTGCGGCCGGACCGGCGCCGAGCAACAGGCCGCACGAGATCGTGGCCGCCAGGACGGCCAGTCGGGTGCGTGACATGGGGACCTCCCCCGTGGGAATTACAGACGCCCAAGGGCTTCCCCGCCGCTGCACTGGTCGAAAAGGGTCGGAATCGAACACCCCGGAAAGCGGCCAGACGACGCTCCGGTCGCCTGTTCGTGCCCATTCCACGGCACGCCGCGGTTCGCGGCGATCTGCGCGCCCGTCCTCGCATGCGGCCACGCAAGGGCGCCGGTCAGCTTTGAAACGCCCCTCGTCACCCGCCGTTGACGCCGGGGAGTAGCCGCCCGTCCGCCGGTGGCTGCCCGCACCACGCCTCGCCCTTTTACCGCACCCGTGAACACATGGTCGCCCACATGGGCGGTGCTCTCGCTCGATGGGAGGCTGCGCAGCATCGCCGGACCACTCTCGAACCCCCTCTCGGAGGAACTCCCCCACATGCAGCCACGCAACCTCGCGGCGCGCGCCGGTAGATGGAGCGCGCAGCACCGCAAGACCGCCATTCTCGGATGGATCGCCTTCGTCGTGTTCGCGACGTTCCTGGGCTCCAACATCGGCCAGCAGAACCTCAAGTCGGCCGAGATGGGCAACGGCGACTCCAAGCGCGCCGAGCTCATTGTCGACGCAGCCGGGTTCCCGAAGACCGCCGGCGAGCAGGTGCTCGTCCAGGGCAAGGGCTCGATCAAGGCCGACGATCCGCAGGTCACCGCCGCCGTCACCGATGTCGTCAATCGCCTCGAGAAGATCGACGGCGTAACCGAGATCGAGAGCCCGCTCGTAGAGAAGGACCGCGAGAACACGGTCTCCAAGGACGGCCGCTCGGTCGTCGTGAACTTCAGCCTCCCGGGCACGGGTGACGAGGAGGACAACGAGGCGCTCGCCAAGCAGGCCGAGGCGCCCGTCGCCGCCGTCGCCGCCGTCCAGAAGTCGTATCCCGAGCTTCACGTCGAGGAGTACGGCGCGGCGTCCGAGCGCTACGCCCTCAACGACAAGGAAGCCGCCGACGAGGCGCGCTCCCTGCAGCTCTCGATGGGCGGCACGCTGCTCATTCTCCTGCTCGCCTTCGGCGCGGCCGTCGCCGCCGGCGTCCCGCTGCTCCTCGGCCTGACCTCCGTCGGCGCCACCATCGGCCTGCTCGGCCCGGTCAGCCAGCTCTCCGGCCTGCATCCTGCCGTCGCGCAGGTCGTGCAGCTCGTCGGCCTCGCAGTCGGCGTCGACTACGCGATGTTCTACCTGCGGCGCATGATGGAGGAGCAGGACAAGGGCCGTTCGCCTGAGGCCGCCCTCGACGTCGCCGCCGCCACTTCCGGCCGCGCCGTCCTGATCTCCGGCTTCACCGTCATGGCGGCCATGGGCGGCATGTTCTTCTCCGGCAACCCGATCTTCACGTCCTTCGGCATCGGCACGATCCTCGTCGTCGGCGTCGCCGTCCTCGGGTCGCTCACCGTCCTCCCCGCGATGCTCTCCTACCTCGGCCAGAAGGGCTGGCTCGAGAAGGGCCGCGTCCCGTACGTCGCCAAGCGCCGTCACCGCAACGGCGGGGAGTCACGCATGTGGGGCGCGATCCTGGACCGCGTCCTCAAGCGCCCGCTCATCTCCGTCATCGCCGCCGGCGGCATCCTCGTCGCCCTGTCGGTCCCCGCGCTCGGCATGCAGTTCAAGGAGCCCGGCACCGAGGGCATGTCCCGCAGCGAGCCGATCATGCAGACGCTCGACCGCATCGACGCCGCGTTCCCCGGCGGCACCGTGCCGGCGATCACGGTCGTCAAGGCCAAGGACGTCACGACGCCCGAGGTCAAGGCCGCTATCGCCGACCTTCAGGAGAAGGCGATCGCCACCGGCAAGCTGTCCGAGCCGGCGTTCGTCGACATCAGCCCGGACAAGACCGTCGCCCAGGTCGCCCTCGCGGTCGACGGCAAGGGCACCGACGCCGCGTCCGAGCGCTCGCTCGAGGTGCTGCGCGAGGACGTCGTCCCCGCCACCGTCGGCAAGCTCGCGGGTGCGGAGGTCGCCGTCGGCGGCATGACGGCCGGCTCGAAGGACTTCCTCGACACGATGAAGTCCCACCTGCCGATCGTGTTCCTGTTCGTCCTCTCGATGGCCTTCATCCTGCTCCTGGTCACGTTCCGCTCGATCGTGGTGCCGATCAAGGCGATCATCCTCAACCTGCTGTCGGTCGGCTCGGCCTACGGCATCCTCACCCTGGTGTTCCAGGACGGCCACGGCGAGAAGCTGCTCGGCTTCGAGTCGGTGGGCGGCATCGCCCCCTGGCTCCCGCTGTTCCTCTTCGTGATCCTGTTCGGCCTCTCGATGGACTACCACGTGTTCGTCCTGAGCCGGATCCGTGAGGCGGTCGACCGTGGGATGGACACCGAGAAGGCCGTCGCCCACGGCATCAAGAGCACCGCCGGCATCATCACGAGCGCCGCCGCGGTCATGGTCATCACGTTCGCGATGTTCGCGACCGGCGGCGACCAGGCGATGAAGCAGCTCGGCGTCGGCCTCGCCGCCGCCATCCTGATCGACGCCACGCTGGTCCGGGCGGTCCTCCTTCCGGCCACGATGAAGCTGCTCGGCAAGCGCAACTGGTACCTGCCCAAGGGCCTGCACTGGCTGCCGAAGTTCGAGCACGAGCCGCAGGTCGCGCCCGCCGGCGCCTGATCCGCCGCTCTCAAACGCTCCCCACGAGGCGCCTTCGGGCGCCTCGTGGTCGTTAAACGTCGACCGGGACGCCCAGGCGCGCCGACTCGACCGCGGCGTGGCACATGGCGAGGCTGCGGACGTTGTCGTGGCACTCGCCGGCGGGCACGCTGCCGGTGCGGACGGCGGCCACGAAGTCGGCCAGCGCGCCCTCGAGCCCGTGGAAGCGCTCGGGGTCGACTCGCTTGGGGCCCGGCACCACCGCCTTCACGCCGTCGGCCTCGACCCGCGGGGCGCTCTCGCCGTCCCAGGTCGCGCTGCCGCGCTCGCCCACCGCACGCCACAGGCCCGTCCACGAGGTCCGGAACCCGTCGGCCGCCCAGTTGCCGGTGAACGCGAACCGCAGCTCGTCGCTCATGCGGAACACGGCGTGCGCGGCCGCCGGGCCGTCGTACCAGCTCCACGGCGGGTTGTAGGAGTCGCAGTACACCGACAGCGGGTCGGCGCCGCTGATCGCCCGCGCGCCGTCGAACAGGTGGATCGCCATGTCGAGCAGCAGCGGCTGCGGGAACGAGTTGAGGAACCGCGAGTCCGGCACGCGGTGCGCGATGTGAAACTCGCACGTCAGCGTGGAGAGCGGCCCGAGCTGGGCGACGGTGTCGCGGAAGGCGACCAGCTCGGGCATGTAGCGCCGGTTCTGGCTGACCATGAAGAGCCGGCCGGCGCGGTCGGCGACCTCGATCATGGCGTGCGCCTCCGGGAGCGAGGCCGCCAGCGGCTTCTCGCTCAGCACGTCGAGCCCCTGCTCGAGCGCCGCGATCGTGACGTCGTGGTGGGCCGACGGCGGCGTCACGTTGACGAGGAAGTCGGGGCGCTGCTCGGCCAGCATCCGCTCCAGCGAGGCGCCGGTCGCGAGCCCGTCGAGGCCGAGGGCGTCGGCTCCCGCGCGAGCGCGCGCCGGATCGACGTCGACCCAGCCGCACAGCTCGGTGTCGGCGCTCTCGACCAGCTCGCGCGCCCAGTACGGCCCGAGCAGGCCTGCGCCCGCCACGATGCCTCGCAGCGGTGCGGTCATGTCCGCCGGCCCGCCCACAGGACCGCGTTCGCGAGCACGCGGCGGACGTCGGGGTGGTGATAGACGGGATAGTCCTGGTCGCCGGGGCTGAAGTAGAAGATCCGCCCGGCGCCACGCTTGAAGCAACAGCCGCCGCGGAAGACCTCGCCGCCCGCGAACGAGCTGATGAACACCAGCTCGTCGGGCGCCGGGATGCCGAACGGCTCGCCGTACATCTCCTGGGCGTCGATCACGATCGGCTGTGGCACGCCGGCGGCGATCGGGTGCGCGGGGTCCACCGTCCACACCAGCTCGCGCTCGCCCTCGTTGCGCCACTGGAGGTCGCACGACGTGCCGAGCAGGCGCTTGAAGACCTTCGCGTAGTGCGCGGAGTGCAGCGCGAGCAGCCCCGTGCCGCCCAGCACCGCCGCGTGCACGCGCTCGACCACCGCGTCGTCGACCTCGTCGTGCGCCGCGTGGCCCCACCAGGTCAGGACGTCGGTCTCCTCCAGCACCTCGGCCGTCAGCCCGTGCTGGGGCTGCTCGAGCGTGGCCGTGCGCACCCGGACGCGGTCGCCGAGCAGCTCCGCGATGCCGCCGGCGATCGCCCCGTGCATGCCGTCTGGGTACAGCGCCCGGACGGCCTCCTCGGTGCGCTCGTGGACGTTCTCGCCCCAGACCGTGACCCGCAGCGCCTCCGTCACAACGGCTGGCGGATCACCGGGCGCTTGGCCGCGCCGGCCTCGTCGAGCCGGCGCACCGGCGTCGTATGCGGCGCCTCCTTGGCGATCGAGGCATCCTCGGCGGCCTCGGCGAGGATCTCGGCGATCGCCTCGGCGAACGCGTCGAGCGTCTCCTTCGTCTCGGTCTCCGTCGGCTCGATCAGCAGCGCCTCGTCGACGAGCAGCGGGAAGTACACGGTCGGCGGGTGGAAGCCCTTGTCGAGCAGCCGCTTGGCGAGGTCGGCGGTGCGGATCCCGAGCGCCTTCTTCATCGGCCCGCCGGTGAGCACGAACTCGTGCATGCAGGTGCGGTCGAAGGCGGCCGGCAGGTGCTCGCCGGCCAGCTCCCGCAGGCGCGCCATCAGGTAGTTGGCGTTCAGCACCGCGGTGTCGGACACGTCGGCCAGGCCGTCGGCCCCGAGCGACAGGATGTACGCGTAGGAGCGCACGAAGACGCCGAAGTTGCCCTGGAAGCCGCGCAGGCGCCCGATCGACTCGGGGCGGTCGTAGTCGAGGTCGAAGGTGCCGTCGTCGCGCCGCACCACCTGCGGCCGCGGCAGGTACGGCTCGATCCGGTCCGACACCGCGATCGGCCCCGCTCCCGGACCGCCGCCGCCGTGCGGCTGGGTGAAGGTCTTGTGCAGGTTGTAGTGGACGATGTCGAAGCCCATGTCGCCCGGGCGCGCGCGGCCCATGACGGCATTGAGGTTCGCCCCGTCGTAGTAGAGCGTCGCCCCGACGTCGTGCATCACGCTCGCGATCTCCTCGATGTTGCGGTCGAAGACGCCGAGCGTGTTCGGGTTGGTGAGCATCAGCGACGCGACGTCGTCGTCGACCTTCGAGCGCAGGTCGTCGACGTCGACCCCGCCGTCCGCGTCGGTGCCGACCTTGACGACCTCGTAGCCGGCCATCGTGACCGTGGCCGGGTTGGTGCCGTGCGCGGTGTCGGGCGTGAGGATGCGGTGGCGGTGCTCGTTCCTCGCCTCGTGGTAGGCCCGCGTGAGCAGGACGCCGGCCAGCTCGCCCTGGGAGCCCGCCGCCGGGTGCAGCGACACGTGCGGCAGCCCGGCGATCTCGGCCAGCGCGCGCTGGAGCTCCCACATCAGCTGGAGCGCGCCCTGGGCGCGGGCGGGCGCCTGGAGCGGGTGCAGGCGGGCGTGGCCCGGCAGGGCGGCGACGCGCTCGTGCAGCTTCGGGTTGTGCTTCATCGTGCACGACCCGAGCGGATAGAAGCCCTTGTCCAGGTGGAAGTTCTTGGTCGAGAGCGTCGTGTAGTGGCGGACGATCTCCGGCTCGGCGATCTCCGGCAGCCTGGGCGGCTCGGCGCGGCGGAAGCGCTCCGGCAGCGCGTCGTCGTCGCGCGGGACGTCGACCTCGGGGGCGACGAACGCCCGCCGGCCGGCGACCGACTTCTCGAAGATCGTGGCCGTCACGCGTGGACCGCCTCGCGCTCCGCCGCCACGGCGGCGCCCAGCACGTCGGCCAGGCGGTCGATGTCGGCCCGCGTGCGCTGCTCGGTGATGGCCACGAGCAGGCCGTCCTCGTGCTCCTCGTAGTCGGCGGCCAGCGGGTAGCCCGGGTTGACGCCGCGCTCGGCGCAGCGCTCGATCACGCGGTCGACGGGGGCGGCCAGGCGGACCGCGAACTCGCGCACGACCGGCTGGTCGTGCAGCGCCTCGACGCCGTCGAGCGCGGTCAGCGTCCGGCGCGCGTAAGCCGTGCGCTGGAGCAGCAGGTCGCCGAGCTCGACGATCCCCTTGCGCCCCAGCCACGACAGGTAGATGACGCCGGCCAGCGCGTTGAGCGTCTGCGCCGTCGTGATGTTGTGAGTCGCCTTCTCGCGCCGGATGTGCTGCTCACGCGTCTGAAGGGTGAGGACGAAGCCGCGGCGGCCGTCGACGTCGGTGGTCTCCCCCGCGATCCGCCCCGGCATGCGCCGCAGGAACCGCTCCTGGGCGGCGAAGAAGCCGAACGAGGGACCGCCGAAGTCGAGCCGGTTGCCGAGCGGCTGCCCCTCCCCCACTGCGATGTCGACGTCGAAGTCGCCGGGCGGGCGCAGCACGCCGAGCGTCATCGGGTCGACCTGGACGACGAGCAGCGCGCCGGTCTCGCGGGCGATCGGCGCGAGCCGCTCGAGGTCCTCGACGGCGCCGAGGAAGTTCGGCTGCTGGAGGAACACGGCCGACACGTCTTCGCCGATCGCCTCCCGCAGCGCGTCGGCGTCGGTCACACCGCCCGCGAGCGGGATCTGCTCGACGGCGGTGCCGTAGCCGTGGCTCGTGGTGGCCAGCGCCTCGCGCGAGTGCGGGTGCAGGCCGCGGGAGACGAGGAAGCGCGGCCGCTTGTTCTCCAGCCGTGCGAGCCAGCCGGCGCTCGCCACGGCCGACGGCCCCTCGTACAGCGTCGAGTTCGACACCGGGAGGGCGGTCAGCTCGCTGATCGCCGTCTGGTACTCGAACATCAGCTGGAGCGTGCCTTGGGAGACCTCGGGCTGGTACGGCGTATACGGCGTCAGGAACTCCGAGCGCGAGATCAGTGCGTCGACGAGCGCGGGCACGTAGTGGTCGTACATGCCGGCCCCCAGGAACGTGATCTCGTCCTCCGCCGAGGTGTTGCGCGCCGCGAGGTCGCGCAGGTAGCCGTACACCTCCTGCTCCGGCTTGCCGGCCGGCAGGTCGATCGGCCGGTCGAGGCGCACGGACGCCGGGATGTCGGCGAACAGCTCGTCGATCGAGCCGGCGCCGATGCGCTCGAGCATCGCCTCGCGGTCGGCGTCGGTGGCGGAGGTGTAGCGGCTCAACTCAGGCTGCCCTCGTATGCCTCGCGATCCATCAGGTCATCGAGCTCGGATGTGTCCGAGAGGCGCACCTTGACCAGCCAGCCGTCGCCGTACGGGTCCTCGTTGATCTTCTCGGGTGAGTCCGAGAGCAGCGCGTTGACCTCGACGATCTCGCCGGACAGCGGCGCCACGACATCGGAGACGGCCTTGACCGACTCGATCTCGGCGTACGGCTCGTCCTTGCTGACCGACTTGCCGACCTCGGGCGGCTCGACGAACACCACCTCGCCGAGCTGGTCCTGCGCGTACCAGGTGATCCCGAAGGTGGCGACGTCGCCGTCGATCCGGGCCCAGTCGTGCTCGGGGTGGTACTTGACGTCGTCGGGATAGGTCGCGTCGGCCACGTTCAGCGCTCCTTTGAGTACAGCGGCTTGGCCCGCACCTCGGCCTGGCGGGCCCGGCCGCGGACGTCGATCTCGATCGGGGTACCCGGTTCCGCCTTCCCGGTCGGCACGTACGCCATGCCGATCCCCTGGCCCAGGCACGGCGACATGGTGCCCGACGTGACCTCGCCGCCGCCGGACACCTGGTTGCCCTGGCGCGCGATCCCCGGACCGGTCATCACGAACGGCACCAGCGTCTCGGCCGGGCCGCCCTCCCGCGTCGCGCGGACCGCGTCCGCTCCGATGAAGCCGGTGTCCTCCTTGCAGCACCAGCCGAGGCCGGCCTCGATCGGGCCGCGCTCCTCGGTCAGGTCGTTGCCGTAGAGGTGGAAGCAGACCTCGAGCCGCAGCGTGTCGCGG
>DASTIC010000241.1:0-10823 GCA_035717845.1 Solirubrobacteraceae bacterium | reverse complement strand
GGATCTTGGTCATGAGACGAAGGTACGCCGCGCGGTTGCGCCGCGAAACCGGGGTATCTCCCGCGCGGGGGTACGGGTGGCCTCAGCCTGGGTCCACCGATTCTCGCGGCGAATCACCGCCGTATGCACGGCCATCCGCCGATGATCGCTGGACCCAGGCTCAGTGCGGGTGCTCGCCGGTGGCGGCCGGCGGCCGCGACTCCTCGGCGAGCGACGTGATGGTGAGCAGCCCGCGGGCGGCGTCCTCGAGCACGCCCGACGCCTCCTCGGCCGAGCGCGCGTAGAGCTCGACCAGCAGGTGGACGACGATCTGGTCCTCGTCGTGCTTGTGGAAGCGCACGTGCGTGAAGAACTCGCGCGTGCCGTGGTCCCCGAACGCGGCGTAGGCGAGCGAGTCCGCGGCCTCCGGGCCGGAGCAGGTCTCGACCGACTCGGCGTCGACCGTCACCGTGCAGGACGCGACCCAGGGCGTGCCCGCGACCATCCGCTCCCAGCGGTCCTCGATCGGCTCGATCCGGCCGTTGTGGAACCCGAGATGCGGCTGGTCGTGCATGCAGTCCAGGCACTGGACGACGGCCTCCTGGAGCTCGTCGACCACCTCTGCCCGCTCACCCGTGACCGGGTCGATGCGGTGGATGCCCTCGTAGTGGACCTGCACCTCCAGCTCCTGCGACCAGCAGCGGTAGCAGCGCAGCCACGCGCCGATCGGGGTTGCCTGGGGAGTGCCCTCCATCCAGGCCATTCTATGCTGCGGCCCGTGCGGTACCTGGCTGCGCCGCTGGCCCTGCTTCTGCTCGTGGGATGCGGCGAGACAGAGCCGCCCCCGGAGGAGCTCGTGCGCTCCACCGTCGCGTCGTTCGCCCGCGCGACGGCCGCCAAGGACTACCGCACGATGTGCGACCGCCTGCTCGCCCCCGACCTCGTGGAGGAGGTCGAGTCGATCGGCCTGTCGTGCGAGGACGCGCTCGACCGCGGGCTCGGCGACGTGAAGGACCCGCGGCTGAGCATCGGCGAGGTCACCGTGAAGGGAGACGCCGCGACCGTCGAGACGCGGACGTCGGCGGCCGGGCAGGAGCCGTCCGCCGACACGCTGCGGCTGGTCAACATCGACGGCACCTGGAAGATCTCCTCGCTGGGCAGCTGACTCAGCGACCGGCGCGCCGCTCGAGCGCGCGCAGCAGCGCCGGCTCGTCCAGCGCGGCGTCCTGCTCGGCGAGCCAGGCGTGGGCGACGCGGCGGCCGCCGACGGCGCGCAGGCCGCGCTCCCCGTGCTCGGCCGCGAAGTCGGCCAGGGCGCCGAGGCGGCGGGCACGGGTGCGGGTGGCAGCGAGGTCGAGCCGCTCGCGGTGGGCGTCGAGCGCGGCGACGAGGTCCCCGATCCCGTCGGTCGGGGGGATGGCCGAGACGGCGACGACCGGGACGTCGCGGGCGCCGAGCGAGCGCAGCGCCGCGTGGAGGTCGCGACGGGCGCGGTGGGCGACCGGCCCGAGGTCGGCCTTCGTGACCACGAGCACGTCGGGCACCTCCATGATCCCGGCCTTGAGGAACTGGAGCACGTCGCCCGAGCCGGGCTGCACAGCGACGGCGACCGTGTCCGCCGCCTCCGCGACGTCGGTCTCCGACTGCCCGACGCCGACGGTCTCGATCACCACGACGTCGAAGGCGGCGGCCAGCGCCTGGGCGGCGGCCCGGGTGGCGGGCGCCAGGCCGCCGAGGCGCTCCCCGGCCGCCGTCGAGCGCACGAACAGCCCGCGATCGGCCGGATCGGCCTCGATCCGCGCGCGGTCGCCGAGCAGCGCGCCACCCGAGCGCCTGGACGTCGGGTCGACCGCGAGCACCGCCACCGTGCGCCCGGCGGCCCGCCAGGCCGACGTGAGCGCGGACAGCAGCGTCGACTTGCCGGCACCCGGCGGGCCGGTCACCCCGATGACGTGCGCGGACGCCTCGCCGCCGAGCCGAGCGGGCGAGACCTCGGCCAGCAGCGCCGCCGCCTCCTCCCGCGCGCCGCGGTTCTCGAGCAGGTTCAGCGCCGCGGGCGCGGCGGCCAGGTCGCGCTCCCGCAGCCGCGCGCCGAGCTCCGCACCGTTCACGCGGCGGCGCGGGGCGGGCGGGACTGCGATCGGTCGGCGACGATCCCCACGACCGCGCGCAGGATGCGGGTGATCTCGAAGTCCTTGGGGGTGTAGACCGCCGCCACGCCGGCCGCCTTCAGGGCCGGGACGTCGGCCTCGGGGATGATCCCGCCGACGACGACCGGGATGTCGGCGTCGCCGAGGGCGGCCATCACGTCGGGGATCAGCTCGCGGTGGGAGCCCGAGAGGATCGAGAGCCCGATCACGTGGACGCCCTCGTCGATCGCCGAGCGGGCGATCTGGGCGGGCGTGAGGCGGATGCCCTCGTAGACGACGTCCATGCCCGCGTCGCGGGCGCGGACGGCGATCTGCTCGGCGCCGTTGGAGTGCCCGTCGAGCCCCGGCTTGCCGACCAGGATCTTCAGCGTGCGGCCGAGCGCCTCGCTGAGGTGCACGACCTCGTCGCGCAGCTCGGCCAGCTCCTCGCCGGGGACCGGCGCCGCCGACTCGTCGACGCCCGTCGGCGCGCGGTAGGAGCCGAACGCCTCGCGCAGGGCGGCGGCCCACTCGCCCGTGGTCGCGCCCGCCCGGGCGGCCGCGATCGTCGCCGGCATCACGTTCTCGTCGCTCGCCGCCACGCGGCGCAGCTCGGCGAGGGCTGCCTCCACCGCGCCGCCGTCGCGCGAGGCCCGCCAGCGCTCCAGCTCGTCGCGCGCCTCCTGCTCGACGGCCGGATCGACCACCAGGATGCCGCCGTCCGCGGTCAACGGGGACGACTCGGTCTCCTCGAAGCGGTTGACGCCGACCATGACCTGCTCGCCCGACTCGATGCGCGCGATCCGCTCGCGATGGGACTCGACCAGCGCCGCCTTCATGTACGGCACCGCCTCGACCGCGCCGCCCTGCTCCGCCACGCGGTCCATCTCGGCGCGTGCGCCCTCGAGAAGCTCTCCCACCAGGCCGTCCATCACGCGCGAGCCCTCGAACAGGTCGGGGTACTCGAGCAGGTCGGTCTCGTAGGCGAGCACCTGCTGGATCCGCAGCGACCACTGCTGGTCCCAGGGGCGCGGGAGCCCGAGGGCCTCGTTCCAAGCGGGAAGCTGGATCGCGCGGGCGCGGGCGTTCCGACCGAGCGTCACGGCGAGCGTTTCGAGCACGATCCGCTGCACGTTGTTCTCCGGCTGCGCCTCCGTGAGGCCGAGCGAGTTGACCTGCACGCCGTAGCGGAAGCGTCGCAGGCCCTCGTCGGCGACGCCGTAGCGCTCGCCGAGCTCATCCCACAGCAGCGCCATCGCGCGCAGCTTCGCGTGCTCCTCCACGAACCGCACGCCGGCGTTGACGAAGAACGACAGACGGCCGAAGACCGCGCCCATGCGGTCCTCCGGCACCCGCTCCCGGACGGCGTCTAGCACGGCGATCGCGGTGGACATCGCGTACGCGATCTCCTGCACCGGCGTCGCCCCCGCCTCCTGGAGGTGGTACGAGCAGATGTTGACCGGGTTCCAGCGCGGGACGTGCTCGATCGTGTACGCCACGCTGTCGGCGATCAGCCGCATCGACGGCCCGGGCGGGAACGCGTAGGTCCCGCGCGAGAGGTACTCCTTGATGATGTCGTTCTGGGTCGTGCCCGCGAGCGCGGACGGCTCGATCCCGTTCTCCTCGGCGACGACGAGGTAGAGCGCCAGCAGCCAGGCCGCCGTGGCGTTGATCGTCATCGAGGTGTTCATGCGGTCGAGCGGGATCCCATCCATCAGCGCGTGCATGTCGCCCTTGTGGGCAATCGGGACGCCGACCTTGCCGACCTCGCCACGGGAGAGCTCGTGGTCGGCGTCGTAGCCCGTCTGCGTCGGCAGGTCGAAGGCGACCGAGAGCCCGGTCTGCCCCTTGGCGAGGTTGCGCCGGTAGAGCTCGTTGGACCGCCTGGCGGTCGAATGCCCTGCGTAGGTGCGCATCATCCACGGCCGGTCCGGCTCGGGAAGACGGTGGCTCATTGCATCCCATTCTGCCGTAGCCTGAGCGGGCGATGCGGCAGATCGACCTCCGTCACCGGGGCCGAGAGAAGGTCATCGCCTGCTTCGCCCTCGACGGCGTGCTGGTCGATCCCGGCCCCCAATCGTGCGAGGACACGCTGCTCGAGGCGCTCGGCGAGGAGCGCCCGGAGGCGCTGCTCCTGACCCACATCCACTTCGACCACGCGGGCGCCGCGGGGGCGCTCGTGCGCCGCTGGCCGGACCTCGAGGTCTACGTCCACGAGCGCGGGGCGCCCCATCTGGCCAACCCGGAGCGGCTTGTCGCCAGCGCCGCGCGGCTCTACGGCGGAGAGGAGGGGCTGCGCGAGACCTGGGGGGAGGTCGTGCCGGTCCCCGAGGAGCGCCTGCGGATCCTGGAGGGCGGCGAGCGGGTCCGGGGCTTCGCGGTCGAGTACACGCCGGGCCACGCCTCCCACCACGTGGTCTACCTGCACGAGGCGTCGGGGACGGCGTTCGTCGGCGACATGGCCGGCGTGCGGATCCCGCCGTACGACCTGACGCTGGCGCCGACGCCGCCTCCGGACATCGACGTCGAGGCCTGGGAGCGCGCGGTCGACGCGATCGCCGCGTGGCAGCCGGAGACGCTCGCGCTGACCCACTTCGGGACGGCGGAGGACCCGCCGGCCCAGCTCGCCGCCGTGCTCGAGTCGCTGCGGTGGCAGGCCGACCTGGTCGCCGATCACGACCTCGATGCCTTCAAGGCCGCCCTCCACGAGCGGATCGCCGAGCGAGCCCCCGAGGAGGTCGCCGCCGTCGAACAGGCGGCGCCGCTCGACCACCTGTTCCTCGGCCTCGACCGCTGGCGAAGCAAACACCAAGCGGGGTAGACAGGTCCCATGGAGACGATCGAGCTCCCGCGCGTCCGCGACCCCGGCAGCGGCCTGGGCGGGCACTGGCGCGTGATCGTGCTCAACGACGACCACAACACGTTCGACCACGTCGCCACGACGCTCGCCCGCGTGCTCCCCGGCGTCACGGTGTCCGCCGGCTACGCGTTCGCGGACGCGATCCACAACACCGGCCGCGCGATCGTCTGGTCAGGCATGAAGGAGACCGCGGAGCTCTACTGGGAGCAGCTCCAGCAGGCCGGCCTCACGATGGCCCCGCTCGAGCAGGGCTAGGTCACGCCGTTGGGCTGGAGAGCGCCCGCCACCACGCGGTCGAACCACGTGTAGACGATCGGGACCGTGAACCAGCTCGTGTGGTCGGCGCGCCATTCGCTGAACTCGGGGCCGTACCAGTAGGCCTCGAAGTCCGCCTTGTTCTCGAAGTGGGCGAACTGCCAGAAGCGGTAGCGGTCGTCGTTGGACCGCATGACCTCGAAGTCCGTCGCGCCGTAGCGGAGCGCGAGCGGCGCGATCTCGCGCAGCGCCGCCTCGAACTGGTCGCCGCGGAAGACGGTCACGTACCAGGGGATGTTCACGACGCCGGCCATCAGGCTCCCACCTCCGCCCGGATCGCCCCGGGCCCGTCCGCGGTCTTCCCGAGCCCCTCGGACTCCGCGCCCACGAGGATCGCGATCTTTCCGAGGTGCTGGTTCTCCTTCATCATCTGGTGCGCCTCGGCGACCTGGTCGAAGCCGAGGGTCCTCCAGAGTACGGGACGGACGGCCCCGGACTCGATCAGCTCGTTCGCCTTGTGGCACTCGTACGCATTGGCGAAGTGCGAGCCGATGATCTTCTTCTGCTTCATCCACAGGTAGCGGACGTCGAAGTCGAGGTCGTAGCCGGTCGTCCCGGCGCAGATGACCACGCTGCCGAACGGCTTGACGGCCAGCACCGAGGTCGGGAACGTCGCGCGGCCGACGTGCTCGAAGACGATGTCGGGGCGGCCGCCGAGCTTCTCCTCGACCAGCTTGCAGAAGCGGCGCGACTCCTTCAGGCGCGCCTGCTCCTCGTCGTAGGTCTCCCCGCCGCGGCGCATCATCCCCGCGAACTCGTTGCGGTCGATCACGTCGACGGCGCCGAGCTCCCGGCACAGGTTCGCCTTCTCCTCGGAGGAGACGACCCCGATGGCATCCGCGCCGGCCAGCCGGCACAGCTGGAGTGCGAACACCCCGAGCCCGCCCGCGGCGCCCCACACGAGCACGCGGTGGCCGGCCTGGAGCTCGACCTGCCTGACGAGCATCCGGTAGGCGGTGAAGTAGGTCAGCCCGTAGGAGGCGGCCTCCTCCCAGGTCAGCGCCGGGGGCTTGGGCAGCAGCTGCTGGGCCTGGACCTTGCAGAACTCCGCGAACGATCCCCAGGTGGTCTCGTAGCCCCAGATCCGCTGCGACGGGGCGGCCATCGGGTCGAGCCCGTGGACCTCGGGGTCCTCGTATGAGGCCTGGTTGCAGTGGATGACGACCTCGTCGCCGGGCTTCCAGCGCGTCACGCCGGGCCCGATGCGCTCGACGATCCCGGAGGCGTCGGAGCCTCCGATGTGATGGTCCTCGGCGTGGTAGCGGAAGACCGAGACCGGCTTGCCCATCGCCGCCCAGACGTTGTTGTAGTTCACCCCGGCGGCCATCACGCGGACGATGACCTCCATGGCGCCTGGCTCCGGGACCTCGATCTCCTCGACCTGGAAGGCGTCGCGCGGCTGGCCGAAGCGCTCCTCGCGGATGACCCAGGCGTTCATGGTGCTCGCTGGCATGCGTCGGGACCCTATCTAGGGCTCAGAACCAGTCGTGCCGCTTGACCCACAGCACCGAGGCGAGGATGACCGTCGGCACCACGAGCCCGCCGACGCCGAAGATCAGGAAGTCGCGCTCGGACTCGACGTTGCGGACCAGCCAGGCGAAGTTCTGGCCGAAGAAGCCGGTGATCAGGGTCCAGACGACGAAGAAGGTGGCCACCAGGCTGAGGCGCGTCGCCGTGCGGTTCAGGCGCTCGGCGCTCGCGTTGAAGTAGGTCGATGTGAGGGCCAAGACGTCGTCGTTCTGGCGGTGGAGCTCGCCGTCGATCTGCGTGAGGTGGTCTCCGATGTCGCGCAGGTACTCGCGCGCCCCCCGGCTGAGCGACGCCAGCTCCAGGATCGCCGTCATCGTGGCCACGAAGCCGTCTCGCTGGGATGCGAGCAGGCGCAGCAGCCCGTGGATGTCCTGCCTGAGCCGGTAGATCCGGCGCAGGTGCTCGCGCCGCGGGCGCTCGAGCACCTCGCCCTCGAGGTCGTCGATCAGCTCCTCGAAGCGCTCGATCGCCGGGTAGAAGGCGTCGGTCAGGCCGTCGAAGATGCGGTAGACGAGGTAGTCCTCGTCCCGGCGCTTCTCCGGCCGCAGGCGACCGTGGAGCTCGGCGAGCTGGGGGAGCGGGACCTGATGGACGGTCACGATCCAGTGGCCAGAGACGTAGATGTGCACCTCGGCGGGCTGGTGGACCGGCTCGCCGGGGTCCCGCACCACCGTGTAAAAGACCACGAGCACGTGGTCCTCGTAGGTGTCGACCTTCGGCCGCTGGCCGAACTCGCGCGTGTCCTCGAGCGCCATCGGATGCAGGTCGAGCGCGGAGCGGAGGGCGTCGAGCTCTTGAGCCGAGGGCGCCTCGAGGTCGAGCCAGAAGAACTCGTCGCGCCGGCGGTATTCGCCGATCCGCTCGGCGTCGACGCTGGTCAGGATGTCCACTCGGCGGAAGGCTACGCCGCGGTCTCGACGGCTTCCCGCTCGTAGGCGGCGACCCAGGCGTCGCTGAGGTCGTCGGACTGGCGGCGCATGGGCGGCGTGCAGTCGAGGTCGCCGCGGGCGTGCGGCACGCCGACATGGTCGAGCGCCCGGTCGAGCGTGCCCTCCAGGTCGCGCACCAGCTCGCCGTAGCCGATCTCCAGCACCGGCAGGGCGCTGGTGGCGAAGAAGCGCTCCCACGCGGCGTCGTCGGCCGCCAGGGCGCGGGCCAGGTGACGCATGGCGGCGAACGAGTAGCGCGGCTCACGCTCCGCGGCCTCGGACCGCCACGACTGCGTCTGCATGGCCCGCCAGAGAGAGACCGCCTGGCGCACGCGGTCCTCGCGGCGGACCCACAGGCAGCGTGGCTCGCCGAACAGCTCGGCGGCGGCTTCGACGGGCGACGCGTGGCCGGTCAGCACCGCGAGGTCCACCAGGTGCGCCCACATGACCTTGGCGCCGAACACGCCGTTCGGCGTGGTGCCCCACTCGCGCACGCGGGCGAGGTGCTCCTCGTAGCGCGGCACGCCGCGGATGTCCGAGTAGTCCGGGATGCGCGGCCGCGCGCCCTCGATCAGCCGGTGGGCGCCCGCGTCGTCGAGCCCGGCGAGGTAGTCCCGGGGCTCGCGCGGCATCCCCGTCGAGGGCACCGCCTCGAAGTACTCCTCGGGCCGCCCGGCTCGACCGGTGGCCTTGAGCGCCTCACACAGGAGCGTGCTCCCGCTCCGCGGTGTCGCGCAGACGAGGTAGGAGAAGGTCACGTCGATCAAGTACCCAACTCGATCGAGGAAGTGAGCTCAGCGCGGCGCGTGAGCGCTACGCGTGGATGCCGCACTCCGTCTTCTCGCTGCCGGACCAGCGGCCGTCGCGGCCGGCCCCGGGCTTGGTGCAGTGCGTGCAGCCGATCGACGCGTAGCCCTGGTCGTGCAGGGGGTTGTACGGGAGGTCGTGGCGGTTGAGGTAGCGCCACACGTCCGCCTCGGTCCAGTCCGCCAGCGGGTTCGCCTTCCACTTCTCGTGCTTGCCGTCCCATGCCAGCTTGGGCGTGCCCGCGCGCGCGACGGACTGGTCGCGCCGGACGCCGGAGACCCAGGCGTCGACGTCGGACAGCGCCCGCACGAGCGGCTGGACCTTGCGGAGGTCGCAGCACTTGTCGGGGTCTCGGGCCCACAGCCGATCGCCGTGGAGGGCGGCCTGGCGGCCGAGGCTCGGCCCCTGGTGGACCTCGAACTCGATCCCGTAGCGCTGCTCGAGCTGCCGCCACGTCTCGTACGTCTCCGGGAACAGCACGTGCGTGTCGAGCGTGAAGACGCGAGCATCGGGCGCGATGCGCAGGAGCAGGTCGAGCACGACCACCGACTCCTTCTGGAACGAGCACGCGACCGCGAGGCGCGGGTGGAAGCGATCCACGACGTACTCGAGGACGCCGGAGGCGTCGAGCGGCTCGAGGTCCGGGCGGAGCTTGGTCTTGGCCAGGGTCCCGCTCATCCGAGCCCGTAAATATACAAAACCCGACCGGGTTATCCGAATTTATGTTCGGAACGGCCTCACGGCGGTCGCTAGCATTTCGCAAGTGACTCGGACCGACGACCGCTCTTCGGCTCCCGGATCCGCCCCGGCCGACGCCGACGCGCTCGACGCCTACTCGCGCGTCGTGACCCGCGTGGCTGAGCTGCTCGGGCCCTCGGTGGCCAACCTGCGCGTGTTCAACCGCCGCCGCTCGAGCGCGGGCGGCGGGTCGGGCGTCGTCATCACGCCCGACGGCTTCATCCTCACCAGCGCTCACGTGGTGGCCGGCACGGGGACCCGCGTGCGCGCCTCGTTCATCGACGGCTCGGATCTCCAGGCGACGGTGGTCGGCACCGACCCGCTCTCCGACCTCGCGGTGCTGCGCGCCGAGTCGGCGCGCCTGGAGCCGGCCGAGCTCGGCGACGCGGCCGGGCTGCGGGTCGGCCAGCTCGTGGTCGCGATCGGCAACCCGCACGGCTACGCCGGCTCGGTGACGGCCGGCGTCGTGTCCGCGCTCGGCCGCTCGCTGCCCGCCCGCGCCGGCGGCGCCACCCGCATCATCGACGACGTCATCCAGACCGACGCGGCGCTCAACCCCGGGAACTCGGGCGGCGCGCTAGTAGACGGGAGCGGCGGCGTGGTGGGCATCAACACGGCGGTGGCAGGCGTCGGGCTGGGCCTCGCCGTGCCCGTCAACGCCACGACCCGTCGGATCGTGTCGGCGCTGATGCGCGAGGGCCGGGTGCGGAGAGCGTGGATCGGCATCGCGGGCGGCGCCCGGCCGCTCCCGCCGCGTGTGGCGGCGACGCTCGGCCGCGACCGGGCGATCGAGGTCGTCGAGGTCGTCGACGGCTCGCCCGCCGCTGCCGCCGGGCTGCGGCCCGAGGACCTCGTCGTCGCCGTCGACGGGCTCCCGGTGCGCGGCGTCGACGACCTCCAGCGGCTGATGACCGAGGAGCGCATCGACATCCGCTGCTCGCTCGAGATCGTCCGCGAGGGCCGCGCTCGCACCGTCGCGCTCACACCGCGCGAGCTCTAGCTCGCGGGCTAGATTCAGCGGCGTGACCGCTCGCCTCGCCGTCCTGGTCGCGCTCGTCGCGTCGATCGTGGGCTGCGGCGGCGAAGAGACCGCGCCTGAACCTGCTGCGACGCCCGACCCCGCGGTCGAGACCGAAGCGGCCGAGCCCAGCGGAGCGAACGCCTTCATCGGCTCGATGGCCGTCGACCCGGTCGCGGGGACGCTGCTGCTCGGCACGGGCGTCGGCCTGTTCCGCCTCGAGGCGGGAGAGGAGCGTCCGCGCCGCGTCGTCGGCGAGCTTCGCGCGCCCGAAGGCGCCGGCCCCGTGTCCCGGAACCTGGTCGTCCGCTACTGGCCGAGGGCGTCACCGACTCGGCCGCCCAGGCGGATCAGATCGAGACCCTGATCGCGTCCACGCCCGACGCGCTCGTCGTGCTCCCGAACGAGGGCGACGCCCTCACGCCGGTGGCGCTCAAGGCGATGGAGGCCGGCATCCCGGTCGTCAACGTGGACCGCGAGTTCGCCGAGGCCGGCGCCTACCGCACGCTGATCACGGG
>DASTIC010000240.1:0-2482 GCA_035717845.1 Solirubrobacteraceae bacterium | reverse complement strand
ACCGGCGGCGCGGAGCCGACGGCGACGCCCACGGCGCAGCCGACCGCCGAGCCGACCGCGACCGCGACCGCCGAACCGACGCCCGAGCCGACCGCCACGCCGCGCCCGGGCAAGGGCGAGCGTCGCCCGAGCCACCGCAAGCGGCTGCTGTCGAGCCGGTTCGTGTTCCCGGTCGGCGGGCGCGCGACGATCGGCGGGCCGTTCGGCGCCTACCGTCAGATCGGCGCGCACCAGGGCAACGACCTGTTCGCCGACTTCGGCACGCCGGTGGTGGCCGTCGCCGACGGCACGATCGAGAACGTCGGCTCGCTGCCGATCTCCGGCAACCGCCTGTGGGTCTACGCCGACGGCGGCGATCAGTTCTTCTACGCGCACATGGCGTCCTTCGCCCCCGCGGCCGTCAACGGCCGCCACGTCGAGAAGGGGACGATCCTCGGCTACGTCGGCAACACCGGCGACGCCGAGCCGACCCCGCCGCACCTGCACTTCGAGATCCACCCGAACGGGGGCGACGCCATCGACCCCAACCCGTTCCTGGTCGCCTGGCAGAAGCGCGCGGGTGCCTCCCTCGCCGATACTGCGGAACGCCCCGGCGCCCTCGTCGAGGTCCGAGACTTCATAGGAGAAGGATGAGCAGCGAGGACGCTCAGAAGCCGACGCTCGTCGAGCGCATGCGCAATCAGCGCGAGATCCACGCGAACCGCCCGCTGTGGCAGCGTGCGCTGTTCGTCGTCGGCGGTTTCACGCTGCTGCTGGCCGGCCTCGCGATGCTCGTGCTCCCGGGTCCCGCACTGGCCGTGATCCCGGTCGCGCTGGCGATCCTCTCGCTCGAGTTCGCCTGGGCGGCCCGCGCCCTCGAGCACGCCCTCGAGCAGGCCGAGAAGGCCAAGCAGACCGCCAAGGAGACCAGCCGCTTCCAGCGGATCGTGGTCGCCGTGGCGACCGTGCTGGCGGTCGCCGCCGCGGTCGTCGCCTCGTTCCTGTGGGAGATCCCGATCGTCCCCTACACGTGAGGCACCGACATCCCGTGCGCCCCGCCCCGATCGTCTAGCGAAGCAGGCCGAGGCTGCCGGTGAGGCGGCGGACGGTCTTGTGCGGGCCGTACAGGGCGAGGCCGAGGTAGGCCGGTTCGGGCGTCTCGGCGACCAGCGCGCGGAACTCCTCGTAGTCGTTGGTCGCCTGGCCGAACGCCGGCATGCCGATCACGCCGACCTCGGCCTGGACGGCGCGGGTGCGCAGGGCGCGCAACTCGGCCGCGGGAGCGCGGAGGACCGGCAGGCCGGTCGTGATCAGGCCCGCGTGGGCCTCGCCCGCGCCGTCGGTGAAGTCCTCCCCGACCAGGTCGGGCACCTTGGTCCCGAGCGTCATCGCCATCACCGCCGCGGCGTTGGCCGCGAGGCCGGGCGCGAGCGTCTCGTCCACCACCACCACACATCTCGTCATCACGGTGAGATGTCAGCACATCTCCGGTCGATCATCGACAGATCCGTACGTCGTGCGCCAGAATGGCATTGTGAGCAGACTTGATGCGACGGACTGGGCGCTGGTGCGGGTTCTGCAGGACGATGCACGGACGAGCAACCGCGACCTGGCCGCGGCGGTCCACGTCTCCCCCTCGACCTCCTCCGAGCGCGTGCGCGCCCTGCGCGCGGACGGCGTGATCCGCGGATACCACGCCGACATCGACTTCGGCGCGCTCGGCCGGCACGTGCAGGCGCTGACGGCGATCACGATCCGCCCGCCGACGCGCGAGATCATCGAGGCCTTCCGCAACTGGGTCAGCGAGCTGCCGGAGATCATCGGCGTCTTCGTGGTCTCGGGCGCGGCCGACTTCCTGCTGCACGTCGCCGTCCCGGACACCGACGCGCTGTACGCGTTCGTGATCGACCGCCTGACCGAGCGCCCGGAGGTCGCCGACGTCAACACGTCAGTGGTCTACGAGCACATCCGGCGCACGGTGCTGGAACCGATGCGTGCCTAGCCCTGACCGCGCGAGGCGCTCGAGGGCCAGCAGCGGGGCGAGCAGGAAGCGCTGCACGGCGACGTTGAGCAGCGGCGCGTGCGCCTCCTGGTCGTAGCGGCGCGCGAGCCGGGCGAGCGTCAGCGGGTTGCGCGGCAGGCCGCGCCGGGTCAGCTTGCCCGCCTCGGCGAGCGCGACGACCTCGGCGAACATCTCCTCCATCCTCAGCGCCGGGCGGACCTCGACCCGCAGCTCGGCGACGCCGTCGCCGGCGTTGGCGAAGCCGTGCGCGACGCCGGGCGGCGCCTCCACGACCTCGCCCGGGCCGGCGACGAAGGTGCGCAGGCCGAGCCGGAACCGGACCTGGCCGGAGACCACCTCGAAGCGCTCGCTCTGGATCGGGTGCACGTGCGGGACGGGCACCTTGCCGCCGGGGCGCAGCGAGAAGTCGAAGGCGAGCAGCTCACCGTCGGTGCTGGCCGCGGTGTGCGTGAACGTGAAGCGCTCGCCGGTGACCGGGTT
>DASTIC010000239.1:0-6069 GCA_035717845.1 Solirubrobacteraceae bacterium | reverse complement strand
GTCTTCGCCGCATCCCGCGGCGACGACGCCCAAGATGAGCACGAAAGCCGCGAGCAGGATGGCGGCGAGGCTGCGCTTTGGCACTTTCTACATCCTCCAAGATGGGAAAGGGTGCTGAGGCGGCGGCAGCCTATTCGGTCCCGCGGCGCCCGTCGAAGCCCAGCCTCGCGAGCGCGGCGTCCTTGACCGCATCGTCCGCGAAACAAGCCTGCACGGCGAGCCGTGTGACATCGATCAGCTGTCCCTCCTCGAAGCCGTGGCACTGGCGTGCGACGGCATACTCGGTGCCGATACTACATCCGAAGTAGGGCGGATCGTCGGACCCGAGCGTGATCCGCACCCCGGCCTCCCGGAGCGCACCGAGCGGATGGTCGGCGTAGGTGTGGAAGACCTCGAGCGCCACGTTGGAGGTCGGGCACACCTCCAGCACGATCTCCCGCTCCGCGAGCTCGGCGACGAGCGCCGGGTCTTCGACCGCGCGCACCCCGTGCGAGATGCGGGTGATGGGCAGCGTGAGGGCGGCGCGGATCGACTCCGGGCCGGCGTGCTCGCCCGCGTGGATGGTGCAGCCGAGGCCGGAGCCCGCCGCGATCTCGTACGCGCGCGCGAAGCGATCGGCCGGCCACGCCGCCTCGTCGCCGACGAGGTTGAAGCCGACGACGTACGGGTGGCGGTCGTCGGCATGGCGGCGGGCGATGGCCTCGGCGGCCTCGACGCCGAGGTTGCGCACGGCGGCGACGACGATCCGCGCGTCGATGCCGTGGGCGTCGCGGGCGTCGTCGATGCCCTGGGCGATGCCGGCGTAGTGCTCGGCATCGGTGAGGCCGACCGCGGCGGCGTGGTCCGGCGAGGCGATCAGCTCGACGTAGACGGCGCCCTCGGCGGCGACGCTCGCGAGGTACTCGAAGGTCACGTCGCGGTAGTCCGCGGCGGTGCGGATGACGCTGGCCGCCAGGTCGTACGTGCGCAGGAAGTGCAGGAAGTCGCTCCACGCGAACGTCTCCTCGTCGGCGAACACGCCCTCGGGGACGCCGACCCCGTTGCGCTCGGCGAGGCGGCGTACGAGCGCGGGCGGAGCCGTGCCCTCCAGGTGGACGTGCAGCTCGGCCTTCGGGACCATGCGGTCGGGGGCGGGAACGACGAAGCGCTGCTCGCCGGGGGTGATCGTCACGCGATCCTCCCGGCGATCACGGGCCGCTCGGCGGGCGCCTCGTCGCCCACCGTGGTGGCGGCCCGGAGGGCGGCGGCGGCCTCGTCGGCGGCGGCCTGGGTCGCGGCGTGGACGACCGCGAGCGGGCGGTCGGGGCCGACCTCGGCGCCGACGGCGGCGACCTCGGTGAGGCCGACGGCGGGGTCGATGACGTCGTCCTCGCGGCGGCGGTTGCCGCCGAGCCCGGTCACGACGAGGCCGACGGCGCGGCAGTCCATGGCGGTGACGACCCCCGGGCGCTCGGGCGCGGCGGCGCGGGTCACGGGCGCCGTGGGCAGGTCGGGGCGCTCGACGAAGTCGCTCGGGCCGCCGAGCGCGGCGACCATGGCGGCGAACCGCTCGGCGGCGGCGCCCGACTCGAGGGCCTGCTCGGCGGCGGCGCGGCCGTCCTCCGCCAGGCCGCCCTGCTCGATCAGCGATGCCGCGAGCGCCATCGTCACCTCGTGCAGCCGCGGCTCCCGGGTGCCGGTCAGGTAGTCGATCGCCTCCCGCACCTCGACGGCGTTGCCCGCCGTGGTGCCCAGCACCTCGTCCATGTCGGTCAGGAGCGCGACGGTCGGCAGCCCGGCCCCGCCGGCGACGTCGACCAGCGCGCGGGCCAGCTCCTCGGCGGCCTCCCGCCGGGCCATGAACGCGCCCGAGCCGAACTTGACGTCCATGACCAGCGCGTCGAGCCCGGCCGCCAGCTTCTTGGAGAGGATCGAGGCGACGATCAGGGGCAGCGACTCCACCGTCCCGGTGGCGTCGCGGATGGCGTACAGGCGGCGGTCGGCGGGCGCGACCTCGGCGGTCTGGCCGACGATCGCGCAGCCGACGTCGGCGACCACCTTCCGCAGCCGCTCGACGTCGGGCGTGCTGACGTATCCGGGCACGCTGTCGAGCTTGTCGAGCGTGCCGCCGGTGTGACCGAGGCCGCGCCCCGAGATCATCGGCACCGCGCCCCCGCACGCGGCCACGATCGGCGCCAGCATGAGCGAGACCTTGTCCCCGACGCCGCCGGTCGAGTGCTTGTCCAGCACCGGCCGGTCGAGGTCCCACTCCAGGACCTCGCCGGAGCGGGTCATCGCCGAGGTCAGCGCCACCCGCTCGTCGTTCTCCATCCCGCGCAGGAACATCGCCATCGCGAGCGCCCCCACCTGGGCGTCCGACAGCGAGCCGTCGGTGATGCCGGCGACGAGGAACCCGATCTCCTCGGCGCTGAGCGCGCGGCCGTCGCGCTTGCGGCGGATGACCTCAGAAGCCAGCACAGAACTCGATGATCAGTCGGGTGAGGTCCTCGGCCGCGGTGGCGGCGAATCGGAGCGTCTGCTCGTGCGAGAGCGCCTCGCCGCCCATGCCCTCGGCGAGGTTGGTGATCGCCGACACGGCGGCGACGCCGAGGCCGGCGTGGCGGGCGAGGATGACCTCGGGGACGGTCGACATGCCGACCGCGTCCGCCCCCAGCCTGCGGAAGGCGCGGATCTCGGCCGGGGTCTCGAAGCTCGGCCCCGCCGTGGCGAGGTACACGCCCTCCGCGAGGCTGATGCCGAGCGCCTGCGCGGCGCGGTGGAGCGCCCGCCGGAGCTCGGGGTCGTAGGCGTCCTGGAGACTCGGGAACCGCGGTCCGATCTCGTCGTCGTTGGGGCCGGTGAGCGGGTTGACGCCGAGCAGGTTGATGTGGTCGCTGATCGCCATCAGCGACCCCGGGCCGACGTCGGCGCGCAGCGAGCCGGCGGCGTTGGTGGCCAGCAGCGCGCGGGCGCCGGCCGCCTTCAGCGTCCGGACGGGGATCCGCATGCCGGCCGCGTCGCCGCTCTCGTAGACGTGGCGGCGCCCCTGGAGGATCGCGACCGGGAGGCCGGAGAGCGTGCCGCGCGAGAGCGAGCCGGCGTGGCCGGCCACGCCCGGCTGCGGGAAGCCCGGGAGGTCGCCGTACGGAATCGTCACCGGGTCCTCGAGCGCCTCGGCGACGGCGCCGAGACCCGAGCCGAGGATGATCCCGAGCGCCGGCTCGAAGCCGGGGGCGCGCTCGCGGATGACGTCGACGGCGCTCATGCGTCGGGCAGGAACTCCGGTCCGAACGAGAGCGGCAGCAGCTCGCCGAGCGTCGTCGTGCGCCGCTCCCCCGCCGCCGAGCAGAGGTGGATGGTGGCGTCGAGCGGCATGAACTCGCGCAGCCGCTGGCGGCAGCCGCCGCAGGGGACGCACAGCGTGTCGGAGCCGGCGACCACCACCGCCTCGACGATCCGGCTCCGGCCGGCGGCCACCATCACGCCGATCGCCGACGCCTCGGCGCACTGCCCCTGCGGGTAGGCGGCATTCTCGACGTTCGCGCCCGCGTGGATGGAGCCGTCGTCGGCGCGCAGCGCGGCGCCGACCTTGTACCGCGAGTAGGGCGCGTAGGCCCGCGCCATCGCGTCGGCGGCGGCGGCGACGAGCGCGTCAGGCCCGAGCAGCTGGTCCGAGTACGAGTCGGTGAGGATCTCCTCGATCCCGAGCGCGTCGCTGAGCCGTGCAACCTTCTCGCGCTCAGGGCCGAGGTCGGAGTCGGGCGGCGCGACGCCCTCGAGCTCCACGAACGAGCCGAGCCCGGCGACGGTGTCGAGGTGGATCCGCACGCCGTCGTGGAGCAGCAGACGGCGCTGCTTGTCGACGACGACGAGCGTGCCGAGCGCCGCGTCGAGCGACGCCCGCAGCGCGTCCGGGTCGGCGACCTTCGTGAGCCGATACCGGCTCTCGCGCGCGGCCGCCGCGTCCGGGCGGTCGTACTGGATCAGCACCGACCCGCCGGGCTCCTCCTCGCGCAGCTTCAGCCGCCCCTGCCGAGTCCGGAAGTACGTGTCGCGCTGCCTGAGGACGCCCTCGTCGCTTGCACCGAGCTCGCGCGCGATCGCCAGCGACCGCTCGGGGTCTGGGTCGTGCGCCTTGAGCTCGACGTTTCGGCGGAGGCCAGCCACGGCGGCGAGCCTAACGTCAACTGCGCATTGAGGGAGAGCCCGGAGTGTCGTGGCAATCCGCGAGCGTTTCGTTGCAGGTCGAGCCGCTCCGGAAAGTAGTGGGTCTGGAAAGTGTCGCTATACGACACTTCCCAACCCCACGCGAATCTGGAGTGTCGAAACCGTGACACTCCGCCACCTCCCTACCCAGCCGCAGTTGACGTTCGCCGGCGGCGAGCCCACGATCGCCGCCGCCTAGTACGTTCCCGCGCCATGGATGGCGTGACCGTCGTCGACCACGTGCTGCTCCGCCGGCTCGTCTCGATCCTCCGCGACCGCACGACCCCGCACGGCGTGTTCCGGCAGACGCTGGTCGACGCCGCGATGATCCTCGCCTACGAGGCGATGCGGGGGCTGCGGCCGGACGAGTACCAGCTCGAGACCCCGCTGGAGAGCGCCGAGGGGTTGCGGCTCGCCGACGAGGTCGTGCTCGTCGCGATCCTGCGCGCCGGCCTCGGGCTGGTCGACGGCTTCCTGCGGCTCGTCCCCGACGCCCGCGTGGGCCACCTCGGGATGTACCGCGACGAGGAGGCGCTGCGGCCGGTCGGCTACTACGAGAACATCCCGCGCGGCGTGGCCGAGGCCGAGGTCTTCGTCGTCGACCCGATGCTCGCCACGGGCGGGAGCGCGACGCAGGCGATCGCGCGCCTCAAGCGCGCCGGCGCCCAGCGGCTCACGTTCGTGTGCCTCGTCGCCGCCCCCGAGGGCGTGAAAGCGCTCCGCACCGCCCACCCGGAGGTGCCGATCCTCACCGCCGCCCTCGACCGCGAGCTCGACGGCAACGGCTACATCCGCCCCGGCCTCGGCGACGCCGGCGACCGCATCTTCGGCACCGATCGCTAGAGCGAGAGCGGCTCGCCGGAGGCGGTGACGGCACCCAGCAGCGTGCCGAGCAGGAGCCCGTGCAGCCGGGCGCGGTCCATCTCGCGGTGCTCGAGCCAGTCGAGCACGGCGCCGTCGATGAACCACAGCCACCCGCGCACGGCGGCACGGAGCGCCGGGCCGGGCTCGCCGGCCGCGATCCCGTCGACGATCCGCTGCGCCGTCTCGTCGCGCACGCGATCGACCAGCTCCCGCACCTCGGGCACGGCCCCGATGCTCGGGAACAGCTTCGTGTACGCGTCCGCGTGCTCCTCTATCCAGGTCAGGTAGGCGTCGAGGCTACCGGCCAGCTGCTCGGCCGGCGGCAGCTCTGGGTCGGGGGCCGTCGCCTGCGCGAGCTCGGCCGCCGCCTGCTCGAGCGTGGCCGCGAAGTAGGCCTGCTTTGACGGGAAGTAGTGGTAGAGCAGCGCCTTCGAGATCCCCGCCTCGCGGGCGATCCGGGCCATCGAGAGCTCGTCGTAGGGATGGCGCGCGAAGAGGTCGGCGCCGAGGTCCAGCAGCCGGCGCCGACGCTCGTCGACGTCCAGCCGCGTGTACGCCGGCTCGCTCATCACGGGCACCCTAGCACCTTGTTGACCGATGGTCGACAGCGTGCTAGCCTTGTCGACCGATGGTCAACAAGGATGAGGTGAGACACGTGACGATCGAGGCACGGCTCGACGCGCTCGAGGCCAGGACGGCCGCGCTGGAGGCAAGCACCGGCAAGGCCTGGCGCTGGCCGGCGCCCGTGGAGCTGCACCACCCGCTGCCCAACGCTCGGCGCCGCCCGGGGACGCTCGTGAGCGATGAGGCCGCTCCCCCGGCGGACCCGCCTCCGCCGCCGGCCGCTCCCGCGCCGGCTGCGCCACGCCTCGAGCTCGAGGATCTGCTCGGCGGGCGGCTGCTCGCGTGGGTCGGTGGTGCGGCGGTCGTGCTCGGCCTCTGCTTCCTGCTGGCGATCGCGGTCTCCCGCGGCTGGCTCGGAGAGGTGGAACGGACGCTGCTCGCAGGGTCCGCCTCGCT
>DASTIC010000238.1:0-8502 GCA_035717845.1 Solirubrobacteraceae bacterium | reverse complement strand
CGGGCCGGACCGGCTGGTCAGCGCCACGCTCGACCGCTCGCGCCTGTGGGCGATCCAGACCCCGCAGGCGTTCCGGCGCGCCGTGCTCGAGCGGGCGCTCGACGTCGGCGACGACGTGCTGGCCGCCGCGACCGACGACGCCTGGCTGGTGGAGCGGGCCGGCGGCACGGTGCGGGTCGTAGAGTCCTCGCCCGCCAACCTCAAGGTGACGACTTCCCACGACCTGCTGATCGCCGAGCACCTGCTTGCTGACCGACTATCACGTCCACCTGCGCCCTGACGACGCGGACGCGACGCCCGCGCGCCACTTCACGGAAGCGAACGCCGAGCGCTACCGCGAGACGGCAGCCGAGCGCGGGATCGCCGAGCTCGGGGTGGCCGAGCACGTCTACCGCTTCACGGCGGCGCTCGACGTCTGGGAGCACCCGTTCTGGCGGGAGTGGGCGCACGACGACCTCGACGCCTACTGCGGCTTCGTGCGCGAGGAGACCGACCTGCGGCTCGGCATCGAGGCCGACTTCGTCCCCGGCCGCGAGGACCGGATGGCGTCGCTCCTCGACGGCCGCGACTGGGACTACGTGGTCGGCTCCGTGCACTTCCTGCGCGACCGGTCGCTGGACACCGAGGACTACTCCGTGTGGGGCACCGGCGAGGCGCCCGAGCGCGTGTGGCGGCGGTACTTCGAGACGGTGGCCGAGTCGGCCCGCTCCGGGCTCTACGACATCATCGCCCACCCGGACCTCGTGAAGGTGTGGGGCGCGTCGGCCCCCCGCCCGGACGGCGACCTGCGCCGCTACTACGAGCCCGCCGTCGAGGCGTTCGCCGATGCCGGGGTCGCCGTCGAGCTCTCCACCGCGGGATGGCGCAAGCCGGTGGCCGAGCAGTACCCGGCGCGCCCGTTCCTCGAGATGCTCGTCGACGCCGGCTGCCCGCTCGCCCTGTCGAGCGACGCCCACGAGCCCGACCAGCTCGGCTACGAGTACGAGCGGGCGGTCGATCTGCTCGGGTCGGTGGGCGTGGGCGAGATCGCGGTCTTCGAGCGCCGTGCGCGACGGATGGAGCCGATCGGGTGACGCGCACGGGGATCGGGATCGACTCGCATCGGTTCGAGGCCGGGCGCCGGCTCGTGCTCGGGGGCGTCGAGATCCCGTTCGAGCTGGGGCTGGCCGGCCACTCGGACGCCGACGTGCTCGCCCACGCGATCGCCGACGCGCTCCTCGGCGCCGCCGGGCTGGGGGACATCGGCCGGCACTTCCCGGACACCGACGAGCGGTGGCGTGACGCGGACTCGATGGAGCTGCTGCGCACCGTGGCGGCGCGGGTCCGCGAGGCCGGCCACGAGCTCGTGCACGTCGACGCCACGGTCATGCTCGAGCGCCCGAAGCTCGCCCCCTTCCGCGACGCGATCCACGCCTCGTTGGAGGCGGCCCTGGGCTGCTCGGTCAACGTCAAGGCCACCACCGGCGAGGGGATGGGCTTCGTCGGCCGCGGCGAGGGCGCCGCCGCACTGGCGATCGCGACGCTCGACTAAGGTCCGCGCTCGTGGCGATCCGGCTCTATGACACGCGTGCGCGCGAGGTTCGGCCGTTCGAGCCGCGGGATCCGGACCGGGTCGGGATCTACGCGTGCGGGCCGACCGTGTACTCGCGCGTGCACGTCGGCAACGCGCGGCCGTTCGTGGTCTTCTCGCAGCTCAAGCGGTTCCTCGAGCACGAGGGCTACGGCGCCACGCTGGTGGCCAACATCACCGATATCAACGACAAGATCTACGACGCCGCGCGGGCGGCCGGGCGCGACTCGGCGGGCCTGGCCGAGGAGATGGCGGCGCACTACGTGCAGGACACGGATCGCCTCGGGATCGGGCGGCCCGACCACGAGCCGCTGGCGTCGGAGTTCATGGAGCCGATCCTCGACCTGATCGGCGCGCTGGTCGAGCGCGGGCACGCCTACGCGGTCGACGGCGACGTCTACTTCCGGGTGCGCTCGCTGCCGTCCTACGGCGAGCTCTCGCGACGCGACGTCGACCAGATGGACCAGGGCGAGGGGCTGGAGGGCGCCGACCGCAAGGAGGATCCGCTCGACTTCGCGCTCTGGAAGGCCACCAAGGAGGGCGAGGACACGGCGTGGGACTCGCCCTGGGGCCGCGGGCGGCCCGGCTGGCACATCGAGTGCTCGGCGATGGCCGAGTCGCTGCTCGGCCTCGAGTTCGACATCCACGGCGGCGGCATCGACCTCGTGTTCCCCCACCACGAGAACGAGATCGCCCAGACGCGGGCCGGCCGCGGGCGCGAGCTGGCCCGGCTGTGGATGCACAACGGGATGCTGGAGGCCGCCGAGGGCGAGAAGATGGCCAAGTCGGTCGGCAACATCCGCGGGCTGGCCGAGGTGCTCGACGACGTCGGGGCCGAGCCGCTGATCCTGCACTTCTCGACCGGCCACTACCGGCAGCCGCTCGCGTTCTCTCCCGAGCGCCTGGAGGCGGCCGGCAACGCCGTGCGGCGGATCCGGGAGGCGGGGCGGCGGTTGGAGCCCGGGCCGTCGCCGGCGGAGCTGCGGCCGCACCGCGACGCGTTCTTCGACGCGCTGCGCGACGACTTCAACACCGCCCGCGCGCTGGCGGCGCTCTACGAGTGGGTGGGGGAGGCGAACAAGCTGCCCGAGGGCGCGGGGAGCGACGACCTGCGCGAGATGCTCGGCATCCTCGGCCTCGAGCGGTTGCTCGAGGCCGAGGAGGGCGCCCCGCCCGAGGCCCGCGAGCTGGCCGAGCGGCGCGCGGCGGCGCGCACCGCGAAGGACTGGGCCGAGGCCGACCGCCTCCGCGACGAGCTCCGCGAGATGGGCTGGGAGGTCCGCGATGGCCCGCAGGGACCGGAGCTCGTCCCGGCGGCCTGACCGCCGCCGCGACGAGCGGACGGTCGTGTACGGCCGCAACGCGGTCCGGGAGGCCCTGCGGGGCCGCCGGCGGGTGCATCGGGTCTGGGCCACGGAGGGCGCGGGCTCGGACTGGCCGGGGGCCCCGCTCACGCGTGCGAGCGCCGAGGAGATCGAGGCGCTCTGCGGGTCGGACGGCCACCAGGGCGTCTGCGCGGAGGTCGACCCGTACCCGTACGCCGACGCGGCCGATCTGCTCGCCACGCCCGACGGCGTGATCGTCGCGCTCGACGAGGTCACCGACCCCCAGAACCTCGGCGCCGTCGCCCGCACGGCGGAGGCCTCGGGCGCGGCCGGGATCGTGATCCCCGAGCGCCGCTCGGCCGAGGTCACGGGGGCCGTCTGCAAGGCCTCGGCGGGCGCGGTCGAGCACCTGCCCGTCGCGCGCGTGCGCAACCTCGCCGACTTCCTCGCCGACGCCAAGGCCGCCGGGGCCTGGTGCTACGGCGCGGCGGCGGGCGCCGCCACCGGCTACACCCAGCCGGACTACTCCGGGAGGGTGGTGCTCGTCCTCGGCGCCGAGGGGAAAGGGCTGCGCCCGCGCGTCGCCGCCGGCTGCGACGACCTCGTCTCCGTGCCCCTCCGCGGGCGCATCGAATCCCTCAACGTGAGCGCCACGGCGGCCGTCCTGCTGTACCGGATCTTGCAGTCACGGCTTGACATGTCCACATAAGCGTGCCACTCTGGCGCCATAACGTTGAGCTTGAGGGTTACGTGATGGGTCCTCGAGACGCGAAATAGGCGCCGGGGGAGGTGTGCGCCACGACAAGATCGGGCCTGGGAACGGCCCTCGGAAGGAATGCTCGTGGCCAGACTGTCTCCGACAAGGGCTCAGGCTCAAGTACAACTCGAGGACGGGTACCTCATCGCGCTCGCCAAGCGCGGGAGCCCTGATGCCTACGACCGCCTGGTCCGGCGCTACTACTCCTTCGTCCGCCTGAAGGCGTCGTCGTACTTCCTGGTCGGCGGCGACGCCGACGACCTGATCCAGGAGGGCCTGGTCGGTCTCTACAAGGCGATCCGCGACTTCCGCACCGACCGCGAGTCCTCGTTCCGCAACTTCGCCGAGCTCTGCATCACGCGCCAGATCATCACTGCGGTCAAGACCGCGACCCGCAACAAGCACACGCCGCTCAACGGCTACGTCTCGTTCTCCGCGACGCCGGCCGGCGCGTCGGACTCCGAGCCGACGCTCGACGAGGTGCTCCCGGGCTCGACGGTCCACGACCCGGTCAACCAGGTCATCTCCTCCGAGGAGCTGCGGTCGCTGGTGGCGTGCCTGTCCACCGTGCTCTCCGACCTCGAGTCGCGCGTGCTCTCGCTCTACCTCGACGGGCACTCCTATACGGCGGTCGGCGAGCGGCTCGGCTGCGACTGCAAGACCGTCGACAACGCGCTCCAGCGGGTCAAGCGGAAGGTCGGCACGCATCTCGCGGCGCGCAACGTCGTACTGTGAGCTGGCGTCGTGCCCACCTGGCTCATCATCGTCATCGTCGTGCTTGCGCTGCTCGCCGTCGGCGGGGCGATCGCGCGGAGGCGCCAGCTCACCCGCTCGCGGCCGGCCTTCGAGGCCTCGCTGGAGCACGTGAACCGCGACCTGGCGGCCGCCGCCGCCGCGGACCGCGGCTGGGATCGTGCGACGCTCGAGGAGACGGCCCGCCGGATCTACGCGCAGGAGCGTGGGGGTGAGCCGCCGGAGCTGACGCTCGTCGAGGTCATCGACCGCCCGGGGACCGACCAGGACCAGGCCGTCTTCCGCTGCGGCTCCGAGCACCTCACGCTCGGCCGCCGCGACGGCCAGTGGGTCCACGACTCCCTGCGCTAGGCGCGCACCACCACGCCGTTGCCCGCCGGGTCCGAGATCGGCCCCTCGGCCACGTCCTTCAGGAACAGCTCGTAGTCGATCAGCCCGCGCGATCCCGGCGGCGGCGCCGGCCCGTGCGCTCCCTGCCACGTGTTGAGCCCGACGTGGTGGTGGTAGCCGTCGTGCGAGACGAACAGGGCGCCGGGATAGCCGCGGACCGTGACGTCGAGGCCGAGCCGGTCGACGTAGAACGCCTCCGCCTCGCCGAGGTCGGACACGTGGAGGTGGACGTGGCCCATGATCGTGCCGTCCGGCATCCCCGAGTCCTCGTCGGCCGGCATCTCGGCCACGATGTCCTGGATGTCGAGCGCCACCGTGCCCATGCGCAGCTGGCCGTCCGGCTCGTACTCCCACTGCTCGCGTGGCCGGTCGCGGTAGATCTCGATCCCGTTCCCCTCCGGGTCGCGCAGGTACAGCGCCTCGCTGACGAAGTGGTCGGAGGCGCCCGTGAAGCGCTCGCCCGAGTCGACGACGCGCCGGATCGAGCGCGCCAGCTCCGGTCGGCTCGGAACGAGGATGGCGAGGTGGAAGAGGCCGGTGCTGCCGGGCGGCGCCGGCTGCGCAGCGGGGTCGCCGACCAGCTCGACGAGCGGCGCGTCCGCCCCGAGGGTGACGGTGTCGCCGTTCTCGTCCAGCACCCGCAGCCCGATCGTGCGCTCGTAGTAGTCACGCACGCGCGCGAGGTCCGCCACCCGGAGGCGCACCCGGCCGATCACGCCGCCCGGGGCCTCCGATGGTCGACGTCCTCGAGGATCTCGCGCACCTCGTTCGTGGTGTCGCACAGGCGCAGCGCGGACACGTCCTCCGGCGAGATGTTGCCCTCGGCCAGGACGGGATCCTTCAGCCAGTCGACGACGCCGCTCCAGAAGCCGCGGTCCATGAGGATGATCGGGAAGTAGCGGATCTTCTCCGTCTGGCGCAGCGTCGCCGCCTCGAACAGCTCGTCCAGCGTCCCGAAGCCGCCGGGGAAGACGACGAAGCCGCTCGCGTAGCGGACGAACATCACCTTGCGGGCGAAGAAGTAGTGGAAGTCGAGCTCGAGGTCGACGTACGGGTTGACGCCCTGCTCGTGCGGCAGGTCGATGCCGAGGCCGACGGACGGGACGCCCGCCTCGCGCGCTCCGCGGTTGGCCGCCTCCATGATCCCGGGGCCGCCGCCGGTGATGATCGCGTAGCCGGCGTGCCCCAGCGTGCGGGCCATCTCGCGCGCCGCCTGGTAGCGCGGATGGTCCGCCGGCGTGCGGGCGGAGCCGAAGATCGACACGGCCTTGCCGATGTGGCTGAGCGTCTTGAACCCCGCCCGCAGCTCGTCCTGGATGCGCAGCACGCGCTGTGCATCCGTCAGCTCGGAGAGGATCGCGGTGGTCTCGGCCTCCAGCAGCTCCTCGTCGGGAGTCGACGGATGCCGCGGCTCGGGTGGGTCGGTCACGCCCTTAGCGTAGACCCGTCACCGCACGGCGCCAGGGACGGTCCGCAGGTCCGGCACCGGTTGCGGCCGGATCCGCTGCCAGGCGTAGGCCCCGCCGAGCAGCAGCAGCCCGAGCGCGACGAACGACCCCGCGCGATACAGCGAGGTGAGCGACGCCAGGTCGTAGAGGAACACCTTGCCCACGGTGAGGGCGAGCAGCGCCAGTGCGCCGCGGCGCACCGCGGCGTTGTCGCGGACCAGCCCGACCACGAGCGTCGCGACGCCGACCACGGCCCACAAGGTGCTGAGCAGCGCCTGCCCCTGCTGGCGGACGTCGAGGTCCGTGAGCAGCAGCCCGCGCGTGTCCAAGCCGGGCTGGAACGGGGTCACCAGCTCGACCGACGCCGCGTAGAGCTCGATGACGGCGGCCGCGGCCAACGCCCATGACCGCCAGGCAGGCTGCACGAGGCCGGCGGCGGCGATCCCCGCCGCGGCGGCAACTAGAGCGACGGCCGCCTCGAGCGGTGCTGCGAGCCCGACCACGAGCGCGGCGGGCGGGGCCAGTACGGCCAGCGCGTGCAGGAGCGCAGCGCCGGCGAAAGCGGCCGCAGCGCCGGACGCGACCTCGTCGCCCGATCGCCGCGCGACCAGGACGAGCGCGACCGCCTCGCCCGCGAGCGCGACGGTGAGGCCGACGCCGTCGAGGGCGATCGCCGTCTGGTAGCCGACCACCGCGAGCGCGATGCCGTCGAGCGTGGCGCGGAGGTGCTGGTGGCCGTCCGCGGCGAGTCGCCCGGAGACCGCCGTGCCGGCCGCGACGAGGGCGAGCGCCGCGAGGCCCGCGAGGTCCTGCGGGCCGCCGGACAGCGTCTCGGGCGGCGCGGCGGCGAGCGCGTGCGAGAGCGCGAGCAGCAGGTGGCTCCCGAGTCCCGCCGTGACCAGCATCCGGTCGCGCCCCGGGGCCGCGAGCCGCACCAGGCCGGCGAACAGGAGGCTGCTCCCCGCCCATGCGCCGACCAGCGGCAGCCCATCGAGCAGCCGCGCCGCCGCCACGTCGGCGAGCACGACGCCGAGCGTGAGCGCGGCGAACGCGATCTCGTCCGCCACCCGCTGCGAGCGACGCGCGGCGACCCCCGCGAGGAGGTGGATCGCGGCCAGGCAGACGAGCCAGCCGTCGGCGACCGCGGTCTCGAGGGCCAGCGCGCCGACCGTGCCGATCAGCAGCGCGTTGAGGGCGAGCAGGAGCATCGAGCCGACGGGCATCGTGCCGGCGGACGACCGCAGCTCGAAGCCGACGGCGGCGGCCGCGGTCAGCGCGCCGAAGCCGGCGAGGACGGCGATCGTGACCGGCGCGCTCGGGACCGCGATGACCAGGTACGCGAACCACTGCGGCGTCGCGATCACGAACGAGCCGAAGGCCAGCCAGGGCCACCGCTGCCACACGAGCACCGCCGCCGCGGCGGCGCTCGCCACCATCAGGAGCGCGACCGCCTCGCCGGAGCCGAGCGCACCGACGACGGCGGGCGCCAGCAGCGCGCCGAGGATGCCGAGCGCCGCGATCCCCTTCGCCTCCCAGCGGAGCGCGAGGGCGGTCGCGGTGATCCCGACGGCGAGCGAGCCGACCAGCGCGACGAGCGCGGGAACCAGGTCGTAGACGCTGCTCGCGACGACGGCGGTGGCGAACAGGCCCGCGATGCCGGCCGACGCCGCGGCGCGCGCTGCGTCGGTGCGGCCGCGATGGCCGTGCAGCCACGTCCCCAGGGCGAGCATCGCGAGCGAGGCGGACCCTGCGAGCAGCGTCCGTTCCACCTCTCCGAGCCAGCCGCGGGAGACCGCGATCGCCAGCAGGAAGCAGAGGCCGAGCACGACCGCCGCACCACCGACCCACGCGAGCAGCCGCCCGCCGAGCAGGTCCTCGAGCTCGAGGCGTGGCGCAGCCGGCGCGGGAGCGGCCGGCGGCGGAGGCGGGCCCGCCGGGGGAACGGCCTCGTCGCTCACGAGCGTCCCCGGGCTGAGCCGAGCGTTGGGCAGCGGGTGGTGCAGCTCCACGGGCGCCAGCCAGCGCCAGGCCTTGCCGGTGCTTGCCTCCAGCGCGGCCGTCCTGGCCTCGAGCGCGTCGAGCCGTGCCTCGATCGTCACGTGTCTCACCTCATCCTTGTTGACCATCGGTCGACAAAGCTAGCACGCTGTCGACCATCGGTCAACAAGGTGCTAGGGTGGCCCGTGATGAGCGAGCCGGCGTACACGCGGCTGGACGTCGACGAACGTCGGCGCCGGCTGCTCGACCTCGGCGCCGACC
>DASTIC010000237.1:0-10167 GCA_035717845.1 Solirubrobacteraceae bacterium | reverse complement strand
GCTGCGGGCGGCCGAGCAGAACAACAACATCCAGGCCTTCGACGTCAAGCCGGCGAGGACGAGCGTGATCCTCTCGCTGCTGACGTACGTGCTGCCGTTCCTGCTCTTCATCGGGTTCTGGATCTTCCTCATGAACCAGGTCCAGGGCGGCGGGTCGAAGGTGATGTCGTTCGGCAAGTCGCGCGCCAAGCGGCTGTCGGTGGACTCGCCGAAGATCACGTTCCGCGACGTGGCGGGCGTCGACGAGGCCGTCGAGGAGCTCCACGAGATCAAGGAGTTCCTGGAGAACCCGAAGAAGTTCCAGGCGCTCGGCGCGCGGATCCCCAAGGGCGTGCTGCTCTACGGGCCTCCCGGCACCGGCAAGACGCTGCTCGCCCGCGCCGTCGCGGGTGAGGCGGGCGTGCCGTTCTTCTCGATCTCCGGCTCGGACTTCGTGGAGATGTTCGTGGGCGTCGGCGCGTCGCGCGTCCGCGACCTGTTCGAGCAGGCCAAGCAGAACTCGCCGTGCATCATCTTCATGGACGAGATCGACGCCGTGGGGCGCCATCGCGGCGCCGGCCTCGGCGGTGGCCACGACGAGCGCGAGCAGACGCTGAATCAGCTGCTCGTCGAGATGGACGGCTTCGAGGCCAAGGACAACATCATCATGATCGCGGCCACCAACCGGCCCGACATCCTCGATCCCGCACTCCTGCGCCCGGGTCGCTTCGACCGCCAGATCACCGTCGACCGCCCCGATCGCGCCGGCCGCCGCAAGATCCTCGAGGTCCACACGCGCGGCAAGCCGCTGGCCAAGATCATCGACCTCGACACGCTGGCCGGCCAGACGCCGGGCTTCACCGGCGCCGACCTCTCCAACCTCGTCAACGAGGCCGCGCTCCTCGCCGCCCGCACGGGCAAGAAGGAGATCACCCAGGTCGAGCTCGAAGAGGGCATCATGCGGGTGGTCGCGGGCCCGGAGAAGAAGACCCGCGTGATGGGCGACAAGGAGCGGCTCGTCACCGCGTACCACGAGATGGGCCACGCGATCGTCGGCCACTTCCTCGAGCACTCGGATCCCGTCCACAAGATCTCGATCATCTCCCGCGGCCAGGCGCTGGGCTACACGATCTCGCTGCCGACCGAGGACAAGTTCCTCACCACCAAGGCCGAGCTGACCGACACGATGGCGATGACGCTGGGCGGCCGCGCCGCCGAGGAGATCGTCTTCGGGGAGATCACCACCGGGGCGTCGAACGACCTCGAGAAGGTGACGGCCACGGCCAAGCAGATGGTCATGCGCTTCGGCATGAGCGAGAAGCTCGGCCCGCGCGTGTTCGGGCACGACCACGGCCAGCCGTTCCTCGGCCGCGAGTTCTCGGCCGAGCCGGACTACTCCGACGAGATCGCGCGCGAGATCGACGACGAGATCCGCCGCATCGTCGAGGGCGCCCACCAGCAGGCCAAGGACATCCTCGCCGAGCACCGCGAGCAGCTGTCGACGATCTCCGAGCTCCTGCTCAAGCGGGAGACGATCGAGCGCGAGGAGTTCGAGGCGCTGCTCGAGGGCAAGACCGAGGAAGAGGTCTTCGGCTCCGAGGCGCCGCCCGCACCGGGCACGCCGGAGCGGCCGGAGCTTCCCGGCGCGGCCACGCCCGCGCCGCCGCGGCCGCTTCCGCGGCCGGGGCTGGCGGGGGGCACGGCCGAGGCGCGCGGGCTGGATCAGCCCGAGCGCCCCGACTTCGCCTAGCGGCGGGCGGTGCGGCGGCGGGGGCGCTCCTCGGTGAGGAGGCGCTTGCCGGACTCGCGGGCCAGGAGGGCGGCGATGGGCTGGTCGAACATGGGGAGCTTCCTTTCAGGGAGCGGGGGAGGTTGAGGCACGGACGACGAGCTCGGTGGGGAGGACGACGGACTGGGCCGCTTCGCCTTCGAGCAGCAGGCGAACGGCTTCGGAGCCCTTCTTGTGATGGGGCTGCCGGATGGTGGTGAGGGGAGGATCGGCGAGCGCGGCCTCGGGAACGTCGTCGAAGCCGGTCACGGAAAGCTGGTGGGGGACGGCGATGCCGCGCTCGCGGGCCGCCTCGAGGACGCCCATGGCGAGGGCGTCCGAGAGCGCGATGATCGCGGTCGGGCGCTCGGCGCGGTCGAGCAGCTCCGCGGCGGCGAGCCGGCCCGTCTCGACGCCCGTCCCCGCCGCCGTGGCGATCGGAACCGTGCTCCAGTCGACGCCGGCCGGCTCGAGGCCCTCGCGCCAGCCGGCGAGGCGCTCGCGCTCGACGTGGTGCGTGGCTCGCCCCTCGGCATCGGCGCCGGTCGGCCCGTACGTCTCGTACGGGAGGACGACGCCGAAGCGGCGGTGGCCGAGCGCCACGAGGTGCGCGGCGGTCGCGCGGGCGGCGCCGCGGTCGTCGATGTTGACGCGCACGAGGTCGCGCGCGGGGTCGAAGTCGACGCCCACGAACGGCAGCCCGCGTGCCCGGACCGCATCCATCCGCGGATCGTGCTCGGGGACGCAATAGAGCACGAAGCCGTCGACGAGCGCGGACTGCACGAGGGCCGCGTGCCGCCCGTCGATGCGCGGCACGAGCGAGAGCCCGAGCCCGCGCGCCTCGGCGCCGGCGGCCACGCCGTGGAGGAACGCCACCGTGGCCCCGTCGCTGAACGCGGTCGTGAGCGCATAGTCGAGCACCAGCCCGATCGAGCCGGTCTCGCCCCGCGAGAGCGTGCGCGCGACCGGGTTGGGCCCGGAGTACCCGAGCTCCTGCGCGACCGCGAACACCCGCTCGCGCAGCTCAGGCGAGAGCTGATCGGGGCGGTTGTACGCGTTCGAGACGGTCATCCGGGACACCCCGACCGCCTCGGCGATCGTGGCGAGCGTGACGGCGGGGCGGGAGTGGGAGGGGCGGCGGCGGGTCATCTGTACTGGTAAAGACTGTACCGGTACAGCGGCAGGTTGTCAACCGCCGGAGGGAGCCGGCGTGGCCGGCGATGGCGCGAACCATGTCGGATAAGCCCCGGATTCCGGGGCTAACTCGACAGGGTTCGCGAACTATCCCCGATTAGCCGCGGTTTCCGCGGCTAAACCGCGATGGCTCGGGCACGCCCGCTCACGGCGCCTGACTTCCTCGCGCCGCGGCCAATCCCCCAGCCTCCCTACCCAGCCGCCGTCGACGTTCGCAGGCTGTGCCGCAGACTCAGCGGGTCGGCTCGAGCGGGAGCGGCGAGGAGGGCTTGAGCTCCTCGAGCCGCAGGAGCGTCACGACCCGCGTGCCGCCGCGCGCCGCCAGGCGGTTGAGGACGCGCTGGAGCTCCGCGACGTCCCTGGCGACGACCATGAGCATCGCGTCGACCTCGCCGGTCACCCAGTCGGCGGCGATCACCTGCGGCAGCGCGACCACGGTCTCCTCGAAGCGGCGGTGCCCGGCGTCGTCGTGGCGGGCGAGCGTGACGGTGACGTAGACCTGGAGCGGGAAGCCGGCCGCGGTGCTGTCCAGCCGCGCGGTGATCCTCCGCAGCACGCCCGACTCCTTGAGCCGCCGGACCCGGTTCAGCGTCGCCGCCGGAGACAGCCCGACGATGCGCGCGAGCTCGACGTTGGGCCGGTCGGCGTCCGTCTGGAGCTCGACCAGCAGGCGCACATCAACATGATCAAGCGAGACAGCCATTTCGCGAAATATTATTTCGTGAAATGCCAGCGCCGTCAAATTCAAGTTGAGAATTCCGCGGAATCGCCGACACTCATGGGTATGAACCTCCGGCCCGACATCAACGTGCGTGATCGCCGCGGGGCGTTCGCCGCGCTCGTCGCGGCGGGGATCCTCTGGGGCCTCACCGTGCCGCTCTCCAAGCTCGCGCTCGAGTGGGTCGACGCGGGCTGGCTGACCGTGCTGCGCTTCGGCCTCGCCGCGCCGCTGCTCCTGCTCGCGAGCCGCCCGGCGCACCTGCGGGCGGCGCTGACGCCGCGCGTCGCCGCGGCCGGTGCGATCGGGTTCGGCCTGGTGATCGTGCTCCAGAACGCGGGGATCGCGCGGACCAACGTGAGCCATGCGTCGCTGATCGTCGGCGCCGTGCCGGTGCTCGTCGCGCTGCTCGCCGTCGCGCTGCGGCGCGGCACCGCCGGCCCGCTCGGCTGGGCGGGCTATGTGCTGGCGCTGGCCGGCGTCGGCCTCGTGGCGGGCGCGGGGGGCGCCGGCTCGTCGCTGGCCGGCGACGCGATCGTGCTCGGCTCCGTGACCCTCTCGGCTGCCTTCATCGTCGCCCAGCCGGGCCTGCTGCGCGGCCGCGACCCCGTGGCGGTGACCGCCGTCCAGCTCGCCGCGGGCGCGCTGGCGGCGCTCCCCTACGCCGTCGTCGCCGAGGGCGTGCCGCCCGCTCCCGCGGCCGAGGCGCCGGTGCTTGCCGCCGTCGGGCTGGCCATCGCCGGCACGCTGCTCGCGTTCTCGCTCTTCGCGTACGGGCAGGCGCGTGTGCCGGCCGACGTCGCGGGCGCGTTCGTCAACCTCGAGCCGCTCGTCGGTGCGCTGGCCGCGGCGGTCGCGTTCCACGAGCCGTTCGGCGCCGTCCAGCTCGCCGGGGCGGCGACGATCCTCGCCGGCCTCGCGCTCGGCTCGCTGCGCCGGCCGCGGAAGCCACCGGATGGGCTACCGTCGCCCCGTGACCGCGTACACGATCATGGGCGTGGTGAACGTGACCCCCGACTCGTTCTCGGACGGCGGGGTGTTCGACGACGCCCGGGCGGCCATCGCCCACGCACGCCGGCTGGCTGCTGAGGGCGCCGGGATCATCGACGTCGGCGGGGAGTCGACCCGCCCCGGCGCCGACCCGGTCCCGGTGAACGAGGAGCTCGCGCGTGTGCTCCCCGTGATCGAGGGCGTCGCCGGCCTCGAGGGCGTGCAGGTCTCGATCGACACGATGAAGGCGTCGGTAGCCGAGGCGGCGCTCGACGCGGGGGCCACCTACGTCAACGACGTCACCGCCTTCCGATACGACCCCGAGATGGCGGCGCTCGTCGCCGACCGCAAGGCCGACTGCTGCCTCATGCACATGCTCGGCGAGCCGCGCACCATGCAGCAGGACCCGCGGTACGGCGACGTGGTCGACGACGTCCGCGCCTTCCTCGAGGAGCGCATGGCCAGCGCCGTGGGGGCGGGCGTGGCCGAGGAGCGGATCCAGCTCGATCCCGGGATCGGTTTCGGCAAGACGCTCGAGCACAACCTCGAGCTCCTGCGCCGGCTCGACGAGCTGGCCGCGCTCGAGCGCCCGCTCGTGATCGGGACGAGTCGCAAGAGCTTCCTCGGCCGCCTCACCGGCCGCGACGTCACCGAGCGCGTCCACGCGACGGTGGCCACCACCGTGATCGCGTACGAGCGCGGCGCCCGCGTCTTCCGCGTCCACGACGTCGCCGCCACGGCGGACGCGCTGGCGGTGGCGGCTGCTACGTTCGCGCCATGGCCTCCGACCCCCACGAGGAGTTCGACGACGAGGACGACCTGACCGACGACGAGGACGGCGAGGACGGCCCCGAGATCGGGGTCACCGTCGAGATCGTCGGGCTGTCGCTCTACACGCACCACGGCGTCACCGCCGCCGAGCGGGAGGTCGGCCAGCGGCTGGTGCTCGACGTGCGCTTCGACGTCGGCGAGCCCGACGCGCTGATCACCGACCGCGTCGAGGACACGGTCGACTACGGCGAGGTCTGCCAGGTCATCGCCCTGCTCGCCCAGCAGCGGTCGTACAAGACGCTCGAGCGCCTGTGCGCGGTCATCGCCGAGCGGCTCGCGTCCCAGTTCGGCGCCGAGATGGTCACGGTCAAGGCCTCCAAGCCGGAGCCGCCGATCCCGCTCCCGGTCGAGGAGGTCTCGGTCGAGGTCTGGCGGGAAGACCGGGATTGACCGCAGAGTAAGCAGTCACTAACCTAGACCGAAGTGGCCGCGCCGACCCGCCGCAAGTCCGCCGACGAGCGCCGCGAGGAGATCCTCGCCGTCGCGCTCGAGCGCTTCGCCGAGGGCGGCTACCACGGGACGTCGACCGAGGCCATCGCCCGCGACGCCGGCATCTCGCAGCCGTACCTGTTCCGGCTCTTCCGCACCAAGAAGGCGCTGTTCCTGGCGTGCACCGACCGCGCGTGCGAGAAGGTCATCGCCGCCTTCCGGGGCGCTGCCGAGCGCGCCGCGCCCGGGCACGAGCTGGAGGACATGGGTCACGCCTACGTGAACGAGCTGCTGCCCGACCGGCACGCGCTGCTCATGCTCATGCAGGGGTACGCAGCGGTCGCCGACCCGGAGATCCAGGAGCACGTGCGCGACGGCTACGGCGAGGTGGTCGAGGAGGTCGGCCGCCTGTCCGGCGCGTCGCCGGACGAGGTGTGGTCGTTCTTCGCAACCGGGATGCTGCTCAACATCGTTACGGCGCTCGACCTCGGCAAGATCGCCGACCGGAACCGCTGGGCGAAGGCCTGGACCGAGCACACGGACTGAGCCGTGCAGGCGCTCGCGCGCACCATCCATCGCCGTCGCCGGCTCGTGCTGGCCATGACGCTGGCGACCGTGCTCGCGGCCGGCGCGTACGGCGGCCCGGTCGTGGGCCTGCTCGACACCGACGACGACTTCGAGGACCCCAGCTCGGAGGCGGTCGTCGCGCGGGCCACGGTCGAGCGCGTCACGGGCCGGTCGGCGTCGCCGGACATGGTGGTGCTCGTGCGCCTCGGCGCGCCGGTCGAGTCGCGGCCGGCGCAGGCCAAGATCGCGCGCGTGGCGGACGCGCTGCGCGACCCGGACGTCGCCCAGGTGATGGCGGTACGGGACGGCGAGCCGGCCGCCCTCGTCTCCGAAGACCGCCGCTCGACCTATCTGCTCGCGACCTTCGCAGCGGGCACCGACGAGGACGAGACCGCCGAGCGCCTCCAGGCGCAGGTGGAGCGGGAGCCGGGCGTCACCGCCGGCGGCGGGCAGCTCGCGTTCACGCAGGTCGGCGAGCAGGTCCAGGAGGACCTCGCGCGGGCGGAGGCGCTGGCCTTCCCGTTGCTCTTCCTGCTCTCGCTGGTCGTCTTCCGCGGCACGGTCGCGGCGCTCCTGCCCGTCGCCGTGGGTGCGACCACGATCCTCGTCACCTTCGCCCTCCTGCGCGTGGTGAACACGATCGAGCCGATGTCGGTGTTCGCCATCAACCTGATCACCGGCGCCGGGCTCGGCCTGGCGATCGACTACTCGCTGTTCGTGGTCTCGCGCTTCCGCGAGGAGCTCGAGCGCGGGGTCGGCACCGCCGCGGCGCTGGCGGCGACGATGCGCACCGCCGGCCGGACCGTGGCCTTCAGTGCGGTGACCGTCGCGGCGGCGATGGCCGCGCTGATCGTGTTCGACCTGCGCTTCCTGTTCTCGATGGGGGTCGGCGGCGTGCTCGTCGCGCTGGCCGCGGCGGTGGTCTCGCTGACCGTGCTCCCCGCCATCCTCGCCGCGCTCGGCCCGCGGGTGAACGCCCTCAGCCTCAAGCGCTGGCAGGTGGCCATGCACCGTGACGCCGCGAACGTGCGCTCCGGCCCGTGGTACCGCTTCACGCAGGCCGTGATGCGCCGGCCGGGCCCGATCGCCGCCGCCACGGCGGTGCTGCTGATCGCCATGGGACTGCCGTTCCTGCGGATCGAGTTCACCGGCGTCGACGCGAGCGTGCTGCCGACCGAGCGCTCCGCCCGCGTGGTCGAGGACGCGCTCGAGACCGAGTTCCCGCCCGGGCCGACGTCCCCGGTCATCGTCCTGGCGGGCGCCGGCGAGCGCGGGCGATCGGCGGCGACGGTCTTCGCCGGCGACCTGTCGCGGCTCGACGGGGTGGCGTCGGTCAGCCGGCCCGAGCAGGCGGGCGGGTTCTGGCGCATCGACGTCGTGCCCGAGGACAGCGAGCTCTCGGACTCCGCGAAGCGGGTGGTGGAGGACGTGCGCGACGCGCGGGCGCCGTTCCCCGTCCAGGTGACGGGAGCCACGGCGGGGTTCCTCGACCAGCAGGCCTCGCTTGGTGACTCGCTCCCGCTGGCGCTCATCCTGCTGACCGGCAGCACGCTCGTGATCCTGTTCCTGATGACCGGCTCGGTCGTGCTGCCGGTGAAGGCGCTGGTGATGAACCTGCTCACGCTCAGCGCCGCGTTCGGGCTCCTCGTGCTCATCTTCCAGGACGGCCGGCTGGAGGGGCTGCTCGCCTTCGAGGCGCAGGGCGCGCTGGAGTCGACCCAGCCGATCCTGCTGTTCGCGGTCGTCTTCGGCCTCTCGACCGACTACGGCGTGTTCCTGCTCACCCGCATCAAGGAGGCGCGCGACGGCGGCGCGGGCGACCGCGAAGCGGTCGCGATCGGCCTCGAGCGGACCGGCCGGATCGTCACCTTCGCCGCGCTCCTGTTCTGCATCGCCATCGGCGCGTTCGCGACGTCCGAGGTCGTGTTCATCAAGGAGCTCGGGGTGGGCACCGCGCTCGCCGTGCTGATCGACGCCTTCCTCGTCCGCGCGCTGCTCGTCCCCTCCCTGATGGCGCTGCTCGGTCGCTGGAACTGGTGGGCGCCGCGGCCGCTGGCCCGGCTGCACGCCCGCTTCGGAGTGCGCGAGGCGACGTAGCGTGCGGCTCGGCTACCTCGGGCTCGGCTCCAACGAGGGCGACCGGCGCGCCAACCTCCAGGCCGCAGTCGAGGAGCTGTGGACGCACGGCGTCGTGGTCCTCGCGTCGTCGTCGGTCTACGAGACCGCGCCGGTGGGCGAGGTGCCCGACCAGCGGGAGTTCCTCAACGCGTGCGTGCGGATCGAGACGGAGCTGGAGCCCGAGCCGCTGCTCGACGTCTGCAAGGCGGTCGAGCGCGCGCTGGGCCGCGAGCCGGGCGGCGTCCGCCACGGGCCGCGGCCGATCGACGTCGACGTGCTGTTGCTGGAGGGCGTCGAGCACGAGTCGGAGCGGCTGCGCCTGCCGCACGCCGAGGTGACGTCGCGGCGGTTCGTGCTCGTCCCGCTGCTGGAGCTCGATCCCGACCTCGCCGTTCCGCGCTACGGGCCCGCGGCCGCCGCGCTCGACGCGATCGAGGGCCAGGAGGTCCGGCGCGTCGAGGGTCCGCTGGACGTGCGCGCCTAAGGTCGCCCGGATGGCGACGTTCGGGTCCAGGCGTCGCCTGGACGGCGACGCAGGCATTCTTACTCCATGCTGCTGGTCGTCGACGTCGGGAACACGCAGACCCATGTCGGGACGTTCCGCGACGGCGTGCTCCACCAGCACTGGCGCTTCGCGACCGTGCGCGAGTCGACGGCCGATGAGCTGGGCGCCGCGCTGCGGGCGCTGCTCGGGCTGCGCGGGGTCACGTTCGACCTGCTCGACGCGTCGATCGTGTCGTCCACGGTCCCCGAGCTGGGGCCGGAATGGGCGACGATGGCCGAGCGCTACCTCGGTCACAAGATGCCGGTCGTCGGCCCCGGCCTGCGGACCGGCATGCCGATCCGGATCGACAACCCGCGCGAGGTGGGCGCCGACCGGCTCGTCAACGCCGTCGCCGCGCACGACCGGTTCGGCGGCCCCTGCGTCGTCGTCGACTTCGGGACCGGCATCAACATCGACATCGTGTCCCGCGCGGGCGAGTACATCGGCGGGATGATCGCCCCGGGGATCGAGATCTCGATGGACGCGCTGACCGCGCGGGGCGCCAAGCTCCTGCGAGTCGAGCTGGAGACGCCGCGCGCGCTGATCGGAAAGTCGACGGTCGAGGCGATCCGCTCAGGCGTGGTGTACGGCTATGCGGGGATGGTCGACGGCATCCTCCGCCGCCTGCGCGCCGAGCTGGGCGAGGACACGGCCACGATCGCCACCGGCGGGCTGGCCGGCTACGTGGTCCCGCACTGCGAGCTGGTCGACGAGACCGACGATCTGCTGACGCTGCAAGGACTTCGGCTCATCTGGGAGCGCAACCGCTCCTAACCTTTGGGCCGTGCGGTCACTGCACGACTCATGGGAGCTGGGCGGAGTGACGATCCCGAACCGGGTCGTGCTCGCGCCGCTGGCCGGCATCGGCAACTGGTTCGTGCGCCTGCAGGCCAAGCGCCACGGCGCGGGCCTCGCGGTGTCGGAGATGGTGTCGAGCCACGCGATCCACTACCGGAACCGCCGGACCCTCGAGGAGCTGCTGCGGATCCACCCGGACGAGCGCGACTTCCCGGGACCCACGGCGATCCA
>DASTIC010000236.1:0-12271 GCA_035717845.1 Solirubrobacteraceae bacterium | reverse complement strand
GCGCGCGCTGGGCGATCCCGACGCCCCGCGCCGCAACGTTCACGCGCCCCACCTCGAGCGCGTCCATCATCTGCGGGAAGCCCTTGTTGAGGCCGCCCTCCTCGCCCCCGAGCACCATCTCGGCGGGGCAGCGGTAGCCGTCGAAGACCAGCTCGGTCGACTCGACGCCCTTGTAGCCCAGCTTCTTGATCTGCGGCGGCACGGTCAGGCCCGGGTTCTCCGAAGCGCCCGGCTCCTTCTCGCAGATGAAGCAGGTCATGCCCTTGTACGGCGGGTCGGCGTCGCGGTCGGTCTTGACGAGGACGAAGACGACGCCGGACATCAGGCCGTTGGTGACCCACATCTTCTGGCCGTTGATCTCCCAGTCGCCGTCGTCCGTGCGCACGCCGGTCGTCTTGATCGCGGCGACGTCGGACCCCAGCTCGGGCTCCGAGAGCGAGAACGCCGCCCGGATCTCGCCCGTGGCCATCCGCGGCAGCAGCCGCGACCGCTGCTCGTCGGTACCGAACTTCATCAGCAGGTAGGAGCCGATGAAGTGCGTGTTGACGACGCCGGAGATCGAGATCCAGCCCCGCGAGAGCTCCTCGACGATCATCGCGTAGGTCGTCAGGTCGAGCCCCATCCCGCCGTACTCCTCCGGGATCGTGACGCCGAAAAGCCCGAGCTCCTTCATCTGCTCGACGATCGGCTCCGGGAACTCGTCCTCGTGGTCGTAGTGCGCCGCCTGCGGCAGGATCTGCTCGTCGACGAACTGGCGGACCATGTCGAGGATCGCGAGCTGCTCCTCGGTCTTCTCGTAGAAGCGCGTGACAGCGGCCATCGGCGCGAGGATAGCCTTGCGCCCTGTGAATTTCGCCAGTGACGTGGTCGAGGCGGCGGCGCCGCGCGGGCGCGCGCTGGTGGAGCTGACGCGCGACGGGTCGCGGCGCGAGTGGAGCTTCGGCGAGGTCGCCGCTGAGGCCGGCGCGCTCGCCGCCCACCTCGACGCGCAGGGGCTGCGCCGCGGTGAGATAGTGCTGACGCTGATCGGCAACCGCCCGGAGTGGGTGCTCGCCATGGTGGCCTGCTTCCGGCTCGGCCTCGTCCCCCTCCCCTGCACCGAGCAGCTGCGGCCCGGGGACCTCGAGCTGCGTCTGCGGGTCGCCGATCCCCGCCTCGTCGTCGCCGACGAGCGCAACCTCGCCACCCTCGAGGCCGCCGGCTGGGGCGGCCCCACGCTCACCGCGCCCTGGGGCGCCCTGCCCGACGCCCCGGTCCCGCCGGCCGCCGACCTCGACGCCGACGACCCGTGCCTGCTCACCTTCACCTCGGGCACCGCCGGCGAGCCGAAAGCCGTGCTGCATGGCCAGCGCTACCTCGCGGGGCAGATGCTCCAGGCCCGCCACTGGCTCGACGTGCGCGCCGGCGACCTCGTGTGGTGCACCGCCGCCTCCGGCTGGTCGAAGTCGGCCCGCAACGCGTTCGTCGCCCCGTGGCTGCGAGGGGCGGCGGCGCTCCTGCACGACGCGCGCTTCGACCCCCACGAGCGGGTCGAGATCCTCGCCCGCGAGCGCGTCGACCTCCTGTGCATGGCGCCGACCGAGTACCGGGTGATGGCCAAGCGCGCCGACCTCTCCGGGCGGCTCGACCTGCGGGCGGCGGTCGCAGCCGGCGAGCCGCTCGACCCCTCCGCGCTCGGCGCCTGGCGCGAGGCGACCAACCTGTGGATCCGCGACGGCTACGGCCAGACGGAGACCGGCCAGCTCACCGGCATGCCGCTCGGCATCCCGGCCCGCCCCGGCTCGATGGGCATCCCGCTGCCGGGCATCCGGCTCGACGTCGACGACGGCGAGCTGGTCGCCGACCCGTCGTCGGTCCCGACCTTCTTCCTCGGCTATCTCGGAGAGGAACCGCCTCCCGCCGGGCCCAGCGCGGTATGGCGGACGGGCGACCGGGTGGAGCGCGACGAGCAGGGCTTCCTGCACTTCGTCGGGCGCACCGACGACCTGATCGTGTCCGCCGGCTACCGGATCGGCCCGTTCGAGGTCGAGTCGGTGCTCGCGAGCCACGCCGCAGTGGCCGAGGCGGCGGTGGTCGCCGCGCCCGACGAGGAGCGCGGCGCCGTCGTGCGCGCCGTCGTCGTCCTGCGGGACGGCTACGCGGCCTCCGGCGAATTGGCGCGCGAGCTCCAAGACCACGTCAAGGAGCGCACGGCGCCCTACAAGTACCCGCGGATCGTCGACTTCGCGGCCGACCTCCCCCGGACCGCGAGCGGCAAGGTCGTCCGCGCCGATCTGCGCTGAAGAACGACGAAGGGCCCGCCGGGGGAGCGGGCCCTTCATCAGGGGGTGGCGGATGGCGGTGGGTCAGGCCGCGTCCGCCGCGGCCGGGATCGCGGGGTATGGGGCGATCTCGGAGGGGGGATGTGCTTCGCAACGTCCGTGTTGCTCGATGAGGACTATGCGGCACGGCACTTGGCGAAACCTTGGCGCGAAGTTGGCGCCGACTTGACGGGATAACCGCACGGTTGGGCCGCCACGGGCGCTTGTACGCTGAGCGCCATGACGACCATCGAGCCCGCCGCCGCCAGCATCGATCGCGACCGCGTCGCGGCGCTCACCGAGCGCCAGCGCGCGGTCCATCGCGAGCGCACGGCAGAGTCGGGCCGCACGTACGAGCGGGCCGCGGTCGTCATGCCGGGCGGGGTGCCCTCGGCCTTCCAGGCGGGCGACCCTTGGCCGGTCTACCTCGAGCGGGGCCACGGCGCCCGCGTGTGGGACGTCGACGGCAACGAGTACGTCGACTTCCACAACGGCTTCGGCGTCATGTGCGTGGGTCACGCGAATCCGGTGATCGCCGCTGCCGTCAAGGCCCGGATGGACGACGGCACCCACTTCGCCGCGCCCACCGAGGGCTCGATCACGGTGGCGAACGAGCTGCGCCGCCGCTGGGACCTCCCCCACTGGCGTTTCACGAACTCCGGCACCGAGGCGACGCTCGACGCCATCCACCTCGCCCGCGCGGCCAGCGGGCGCGACGTGATCGTCAAGATCGAGGGGTCCTACCACGGCCACCACGACGCGGTGATGGTCTCCGTCAAGCCGCCTGCCGAGCTGATGGGCCCCCGCGAGCGCCCGGCCTCCGTCCCCTACGGCCTGGGCTATCCAGAGGCGCTCACCGACCTCACCCGCGTGGTGCCGTTCAACGACGCCGACGCACTCGAGCGGCTGCTCGACGAACTGGAGGACCAGGTCGCCGCCCTGATCATGGAGCCGGCGATGATGAACGTGAACATCGTCCCGCCGGTCCCCGGCTACCTCGACCGGGTGCGCGACCTCACCGCCGTCCGCGGCATCACGCTGATCTTCGACGAGGTGAAGACCGGCGCGGCGGTGGCGGCCGGCGGCGCGACTGAGCTCTACGGCGTCAAGCCGGACGTGGTGTGCCTGGCGAAGGCGATCTGCGGCGGCCTGCCGGGCGGCGCGATCGGCATGAGCGACGCGCTCGCCGAGCTGGTCGCCGACGGCCGCGTGCGCCAGCAGGGGACGTTCAACGGCAACCCGCTCGTGATGGCGGCTGCCGAGGCGACCCTGCTCGAGGTGCTGACCGACGACGCGTACGCGCGCCTGCACGCCGCCAACCGCACGCTGATGGAGGGCTGCGAGCGCGTGATCGGCGAGTACGGCCTGCCGGCGCACACGGTCGGCATGGGCTCCAAGGGCTGCGTCGTGTTCAGCGCCGAGCCCGTGCGCGAGTACCGCGACTACCAGACCAAGATCCACCACGACCTCTCCGACCTCGCGTGGCTCTACCACATGAACAACGGGATCTTCATGACCCCGGGCCGCGACGAGGAGTGGACGCTGTCGGTGCTCCACACCGACGAGGACCTCGCCCGCTACGTCGAGGTGTTCGAGGCCTTTGCGCGTGACGTGACGGCCGCTTCGTAGCCCTCCGCGGGTGGCACGTGGCTCATCGCGTGCTCGGCCATCGCGGTGATGGTGAGGCTCGGGTTGACGCCGACGTTGGCGGGCAGCGCCGCGCCGTCGCAGACCAGCAGGTTCTCGTAGCCGAACACGCGCTGGCGCGCGTCGACCACGCCTGACGTCGGGTCGGCGCCGATCGCCGCGCCGCCGAGGATGTGGGCCGTGGAGCCGATGTTGGCGAGCGCCTCCATCATCGAGCTCTGGGCGACGCCGCCGGTGCGCCGCGCCAGCCACTGGGCGAAGTGGTTGGCGACCGGGATGTAGGTCGGGAGCGGGCGCTCGGGGTCCTTCTCGGTCTGGAGTCGCACGCCGCTGCCCAGCGTGCGCCGGGGCCGCAGGGCGATCGCGTTGTCGAGCGTCTGCATCACGAGCACGATCATCGTCCGCCGCGACCAGCCGCGCGGGTCGAACAGCCGCAGGAACGTGACCGGGTGTCGCGCCGCGGCTCGCAGCAGCTTGAGCGGGCGCGTGACGCGCGTGCCGTCGCCGACCAACAGCGTGTACAGGGCGCTCATCGAGTCCCCGGCGTCGCCGTAGACGACCGTCTCGATGTGGGTCTCGGGGTCGGGGTAGATCGATCCCGTGATGGCGACGCGGCGCGTGATGTCCGGCGCGCCGCGCGGGAGCGTGACGGCGAGGATCGCCTCGGAGTTCGTGCGCACGAGGTCGCCGAGGCGGTCGGACAGCCGCGGCAGCGAGGCGCCGGCCAGCAGGCGGTTGGTGCCGAGCGCCCCGGCGGCGAGGACGACCGCGCGCGCCGTGAACGTCCGCCGGCGCCTGCGCAGCCAGGCGCCGGGGCGCTCGGTCACGACCTCGTAGCCCTCGGAGCCGTCCGGGGCGCCGAGCGGCCGCACGTCGACCACCATCCGCTCGGGCAGCACCTCGGCGCCGGCACGCTCCGCCAGCCACAGGTAGTTCTTGACCAGCGTGTTCTTGGCCCCGTGCGGGCAGCCGACCATGCAGCGCCCGCAGCGCAGGCAGCCCGTCCGGTCCGGCCCGGCACCGCCGAAGTACGGGTCCGGCACCGTGCGGCCCGGCTCCGAGAGGAACACGCCGACGCGCGTCTTCGCGTACGTGTCCTCGACCCCGATCTCGCGCGCGTACTCGCGCAGGAGGTCGTCCGCGTGGTCGTCCTGGTCGTAGGCGACCACCCCGAGCATCCGCTCGGCGGTGTCGTAGTGCGGCGCCAGCTCGGCCTCCCAGTCGGCCAGGCCCGCCCACTGCGGGTCCTCGTAGAAGCGCCTTCGCGCGCGGTAGAGCGTGTTCGCGTAGCCGAGCGATCCGCCGCCGACGCCGGCGCCGCTCACGATCGCGACGTCCTTGAAGATCGAGAGGCGGAAGATCCCCCGCATCCCCAGCCGCGGCGCCCAGAAGTAGCGCCGCACGTCCCACGTCGAGCGGGGCAGCTCGCCGTCCGCGAACCGCCGGCCGCACTCAAGCACCCCGACCGAGTAGCCCTTCTCGCTCAGCCGCAGGGCCGACACGCTGCCGCCGAAGCCCGAGCCGATGACCAGCCAGTCGTAGTCGTAGGCCATCCCGCGGCAGTCTACCGGCGAAGTTGACGGGGGCGTCAGGTTTGCCGGCTCAGGCGACGAGCGCGAGCTCGGGCGCGGCCGCCGCGCCGCGGGCAGCGGCGACGAGGCTCTCGAACAGCGGGGCGTGGTCGTCCCGGTGCGTCAGCACCTCGGGATGCCACTGGACGCCGAGGCAGAACCGGGCGGCCGGGTCCCACACGGCTTCGACCGTCGCGTCGGAGGCGGCGGCGCACACCGTCAGGCCGGCGCCGAGCCGGTCGATGGCCTGGTGGTGGTAGGAGTTGACGCCGAGCGCGGTGGCGCCTGTGAGCCGGTGCAGCAGCGAGCCGAGGGCCACGGACACGGCGTGCGTCGGCGCGAACGGCCGCTCGCGCTGGCTGTGCTCGAGGTCGGTGACGTCGGGCAGGTGCTGGTGCAGCGGGCCGCGGCGCGCCACGTTGAGCGTCTGCATCCCGCGGCAGATGGCGAGCACGGGAAGGTCGCGCTCCGCGGCGCCGGCGTGCATCGCGAGCTCGTACTCGTCGCCGGCGCGGTCCACGTCGGGGCCGAGCTGCGGGTGGCGCTCGTGCCCGTACGCCGCGGGGTCGACGTCCGGGCCGCCGCTGAACACGAGGCCGTCGAGCCGGTCGAGCAGCGCGGCGGTGTCGTCCACGAACCCGTGGGCGGGGACCACGACCGCCAGCCCGCCGGCCTCCTGGATCGCCTGGCTGTAGGTCAGCCGCAGCGCGAGGCGGTGCGGGGCGAGGTCGCGCTCGCGGCGCCCGGCGGCGAGCGCCCAGGCCGGCTCGTCGTCGGCGCGCAGCTCGTGCGTGACGATGCCGATGAGGGGCGGTGCGGCGGCGATGGAGGGGCGGGAGCGGCGAATGGTGCGATGAGGATCAGGCCTGGACGGCCGTGGCGCCATCGTGGCTCCCGGCAAGCTCGCGTACGGCTCGCCGCGCAGGCCCGCGGCGGCGAGCCGCCCTTGCCGGTCCTCAGCGCTTCCAGCGGGCCATGCCGTCCTGGAACTCGCGCACGCCCAGCGCATCGACCGGGAGCGGCGCGAGGTCGTCGCGCGGCCTCAGCCCGTCGAGCACGATCGCCAGGTAGCGGCGGTAGAGCTCGGGCTCCACGTCACGGCCGAAGTCGACGATCGTGTTCAGCATGAAGTTGATCAGCGGCACGTCGCTGGTCGAGAGGTCGCTGCGCACCGCCCCGGCCTCGACGGCTCGCCGGACGAGCTTGGTCACCGCGGGTGCGAGCGCGCGGCGGGCGTGGGCCACCCGCTCACGGCCGCGCCCGGCCGAGAAGAGGACCTCCTTGAGGCCCCGATCGGCCGCCTGGAGCGCGAGCGCCCGCTCGAAGTAGCCGACGATCCCGCGCCAGGGGTCGGGCTCCTGCAGGCACTCCTGCGCGATCGCCCCGAGCTCGTTGATGCGATCGACCATCAGCGCCTCGATCAGCACGTCCTTGTTGGGGAAGCGGCGATAGGCGGTCCCGGTGCCCACGCCCGCGTGGCGGGCGATGTCGTCGAGCGTCACGTCGAGCCCGCGGGTCGCGAACAGATCCTTGGCGGCGGCCAACAGGCGCTGCCGGTTGCGCTCCGCGTCCGCTCGCAGCGGCACGATCGCCGGGTCGGTCATCGAGCCTGAGTCTAGAGAGTGGAGGAGCAGTCTCCGGTTGTGGTACGGTAACCGGAGAACTGCTCTCCGGATACGCGAAGGTCCTCCCCATGCCCCAATCCGCAGACCCCCATCACGACCGCCGCTGGATGATCCTCGGCGTCATCGGGATCGCCCAGCTGCTGGTCGTCCTCGACGTGACGATCGTGAACATCGCGCTCCCCTCGGCGCAGCAGGATCTCGGCTTCTCCGACGACGCCCGCCAGTGGGTCATCACGGCGTACGCCCTGGCGTTCGGCAGCCTGCTGCTGCTCGGCGGCCGGATCGCCGACCTCTTCGGCCGCAAATGGACGTTCATCGCCGGGCTGCTCGGCTTCGCCGGCGCGTCGGCCCTCGGCGGCGTCGCCCAGAGCTTCGGGCTGCTCGTCGCGGCCCGCGCGCTCCAGGGCGCGTTCGGCGCGATGCTCGCCCCCGCCGCGCTGTCGCTGCTCGCCACCACGTTCACCGACCCGGCTGAGCGCGGCAAGGCGTTCGGCATCTACGGCGCGATCGCCGGCGCGGGCGGCGCGTTCGGCCTGCTGCTCGGCGGCGCGCTGACCGAGGTGCTCGACTGGCGCTGGTGCCTGTACGTCTCGATCCTGTTCGCGGTCCCCGCCGCGATCGCCGCCGGGCGCCTGCTGCATCAGGTCCCGGCCCCCGACCGCCCGCGGCTGGACGTACCGGGGACGCTCGTGGCGTCATCCGGCCTCTTCGCGCTCGTCTTCGGGCTCGCCCGCGCGGAGTCCGACGGCTGGGGCAATCCGGTGACGCTCGCGTTCCTGGCCGCCAGCGCGGTGCTGCTGGCCGGCTTCGTCGCGCTCCAGCGCCGCGTCGCGCACCCCCTGCTCCCGCCGCGCGTGGTCGCCGACCGCAACCGCGGTGGTGCGTTCCTGGCGATCGCGGTCGCCGGCGCCGGCATCTTCGGCGTGTTCCTGTTCCTGACGTTCTATCTCCAGAGCACGAAGGGGATGTCGCCGCTCGAGACCGGGCTTGCGTTCCTGCCGATGAACGTCTCGATCGTGCTGACGGCCACGATCGTGAACACGCGCGTGCTGGCCCGCACGGGCCCGCGGCCGCTGGTGCCGACCGGCATGGCGCTGGCCGCGCTCGGGATGGTGCTCCTCACCCGGATCGGGGTCGACACCGCGTACGCCTCGCACGTGCTCCCGTCGCTGATCCTGGTCGGCCTTGGCTTCGGCCTGATCGTGGCGCCGTCGTTCGCGACCGCCACGCTCGGCGTGCCGCGGCACGACAGCGGCGTCGCCTCGGCGATGGTCAACACGTCGCAGCAGGTCGGCGGCTCGATCGGGACGGCGCTGCTGAGCACCCTGGCGGTGTCGGCCACGACCGACTACCTGGCCGCGGGCGGGACCGGTCCCGAGCTCGTCCGGCAGGCGGCCGTCGAGGGCTACGTGACCGCGTTCTGGTGGGCGGCGGCGATCTTCGCCGCCGGCGCCGTGATCTGCGGCGCCCTGCTGCGCTCCGGCGCGATGTCGGTGCCCCACGCCGCCCCCGAGCCCGTGCCCGCCTAGCCCGTCGGCTTTGACGGCTCCGCCTCGGCGGAGTTACCGTCGCGCCGTGGAGTTCGGCGTGCTCGGACCGGTGCTCGTGGATGGAAAGTCGCCTCCAGGCGCGATCGAGCGGACGCTGCTGGCGCGTCTGCTCGTCGCCCCGGGGGCGCCGGTGCCCGCCGAGGAGCTGATCGAGGCGGCATGGCCGCACGAGCGCCGCGCCGGCGCGGCCGGGTCGCTACGAGTGCGGCTGGCGCGCCTGCGGGCGTTCCTGGAGCCGGAGCGCGAGCCGGGATCGCCGGCAAGGGTGCTCGTGCGCGAGCCCGCCGGGTACCGGCTCGCCGTCGCGCCCGACGCCGTCGACGCGGAGCGCTTCTGCCGCCTCGCCCAGGAGGGCGCGCACGCCGAGGCGCTCGCGCTCTGGCGCGGCGAGCCGTTCGCCGACCTCGACGGCGTCGAGACCGCGAAGGCCGAGGCGCGGCGGCTCCACGCCGTCCGCGACGCGCTCCGGCAGCGGCGGGCGGCCGCGCTCGCGGAAGCCGGTCGCCTCGACGAGGCGGTGGCGGAGCTCGAGGCGCTCGCGACGGAGGACCCGCTGCGCGAGGAGCCGGTGCGCGAGCTGATGCTCGCGCTCTACCGGGCCGGGCGCCACCCCGAGGCGCTCGCGGCCTACCGGCGGCTGTCGCGGTCGCTGGACGAGATCGGCCTCCAGCCCGGCCCGGCGGTGCGGGAGCTCGAGGCGCTCGTGCTCCGGCACGACCTCGCCGCCCCGACCAACGTCGGAGCGCGGCTGACGAGCGTCGTGGGCCGCGACGGCGACCTCGCGCTCGTGCACAGCACCCTCTCGGAGCACCGGATCGTCACGCTCGTCGGGCCCGGCGGCGTCGGCAAGACGACGCTCGCCGCCGAGGCCGCCCGCACCCGCCCGGGGTCAGGAGGCGCGTGGCTCGTCGAGCTCGCGCCGCTCCGAAACCGCGACGAGGTGGTGCTCGCGGCCGCGACCGCCCTCGGCCTCCGGCGCGTCGGCGAGCACGACCGGGATGCGCTGGCCGTCGTGCGTCAGCGCCTGCGAGACGCCGACGCGCTGATCGTGCTCGACGGCGGCGAGCACCTCGTCCCCGCCCTCGGGGCCGTCGCGCGCGACCTCGCGTCCGCGGGACCCCGCGTCACGGTGCTGGTCACGAGCCGCCGCCCCCTCGGGATTCCCGGCGAGGCCGTGGTGCCGGTGCCGCCGCTGGACGAAACCTCCGCCCACCGGCTGTTCGAGGAGCGCGCCGGGGCCGCGCGGCCGGGCGTCCGCCTCGAGGCGGACGAGGTGGCGGCCGTCTGCCGCCGCCTCGACGGGCTGCCGCTCGCCGTCGAGCTCGCGGCCGCCCGCCTGCGCGCGCTGTCGGCCACCGCGATCGCCGAGCGTCTCGACGAGGGCCTGGACGTCCTCGGCCGCGGCACGCTCGACGCGTCGATCGAGGCCAGCCACGCCTTGCTGTCGCCGGCCGAGCAGGAGCTCTACCGGCGGCTGTCGGCGTTCGCGACGAGCTTCGAGCTCGAGGACGCCGAGCAGGTGGCGGCGGGCGACGGCCTCGGCCGGGAGGACGTGCTCGAGCTGCTCGTGGGGCTCATCGACCACTCGATGGTCCACGTGGAGGGCGAGCCGCGGCGCTACCGCCTGCTCGAGGCGCTGCGGGTCGACGCCCGCGGCCGGCTCGACGAGGCGACCGCGGAGGCGACCGCTCGCCGGCATGCCGCCCACATGGCCCGCTTGGCGGCGGTGGCCGCCGACCTCGTATGGACCGAGGGAGCCGAGGCGGCCGGCGAGCCCCTGATCCCACGCCGAGCCGACTTCGAGGCGGCATTCGAGGATGCGCTCCGCCGCCGGGACGTCGATGCCGCGCTGGAGCTGGCGGCCGGTCTCGAGGCGCTGCACCACCGCCTGGGAACCGTCGCGCTCGCCGTCGAGTGCGGCGAGCGGGCGCTCGCGCTCGGCGGCGGCAGCCCGGCGGCGCGGCTGGGCCTGTTGAGCTGGCACGCCGCGATGCTGCTCGCGGAGCTGCGCGTCGACGACGCCCGCGCCGCGCTCGAGCAGGCGCGCGCGGTGGTGGACGAGCGCGGCGAGCTGGCCGTGCGCATCTTCGAGGGCCAGGTCGAGCTCTTCGACGGCCATCTCGACGCCGCCGAGGCGGCGCTCGAGGGCGTGACCGAGGAGCTGCGCGCACGTGAGGCGTGGTTCGCCGCGGCGACCGCCGCCTACGTGTGCGGAGGCGTCGCGCTCGCGCGCGGCGACCTCGACGGCGGCGTGGCCTGGCTGCACGAGGCGTGCGATCACTTCGTGAGGTGCGACGACGTGTGCAGCCTCGACGCCGCGACGGCGGACCTGGCCGAGGCGCAGGCGCTCGCCGGACGCGAGCGCGAGGCCGCCGCCGTGTGCGAGCGGGCCCTCGCGTGCGCCCCCGACCGGCCGCTGGGGGAGCGCAACACGCATCTCATGCACGAGTGCGCCCTCGCCGCCGCGCGGGCCGGGCGTGCCGAGGACGCCGCGGAGTACGTCGCCGCCGCGGTCGTCGCCGCCCGTCGCGATCCCGTGGTCATCGGGCGCTGGCACGCGCCCGCCGCGTCCGGAGACGTGACGCTGTTCGCCGGCGATGCGGGCCTTGCTCGCGAGCGCTATCAGGAGGCGCTCACCCTGGCGGCCGACATCACGGCAGAGCGAGGGCCGTCGCTCCCGGCCGCCATGTACCTGATGGCCTCCGAGCTGCGGCTCGCACAGGCGGCCGCCGACCGCCAGGCGGCCCTCGGCCACGCGCGCGCGGCGCTCGAACACGCGCAGGCGAGCGGAGCGCCCGGAGGGATGGGAGCGGCGCTCACGGTCGTACGGGAGCTCGAGGCAGCGGTAGCAGCGGAGTAGCGGGGCGGTAACGGCCGGCCGGGACCCTTCCGGCGTTCCGTTACCTCCCCCAGGAGTTCCTCATGCTCATGAAGACCATCGCTCTCGACGGCCGGCTCCGGCTCGAGTACTTCGAGCAAGGCGACCCTGACGGCGTGCCCCTCGTGCTGCTGCACGGCTACAGCGACTCGTCGTACAGCTACGAGCTGCTGCTGGCGCGGCTGCCCGCGTCGGTGCACGCATACGCTCTCACCCAGCGCGGGCACGGCGACGCCGATCGCCCGCTCACCGGATACGGCCCCGAGGACCACGCGGAGGACGTGCGCGCGTTCCTGGACGCCATGGCGCTCGACGCCGCCGTCATCGTCGGCCACTCGGGCGGCAGCTACAGCGCCCAGCGCTTCGCGCTCGACCACCCCGAGCGCACGCTCGGGCTGGTGCTGATCGGGGCGTTCCACTCGTTCCGCACCGACGAGATGTCGGACCTCTGGGTCGCGATCGAGGAGCTCACGGACCCCGTGGACCCCGGGTTCGTGCGCGAGTTCCAGGAGAGCACGATCGCCGAGACGGTGCCCCCTGCGTTCCTCGGGCGGGTCGTCGCGGAGAGCCGCAAGCTTCCGGCGCGGGTCTGGAAGTCCTGGCTCGAGGAGACGATGGACGCCGCGGTCCCCACCGAGACCGGCACGATCGAGGCCCCGACGCTGATCCTCTGGGGCGACCAGGACGAGTACGCCGTGCG
>DASTIC010000235.1:0-6530 GCA_035717845.1 Solirubrobacteraceae bacterium | reverse complement strand
GGAGACGACCCAGGTCCACCGGCTCCCGCGACACCGCCGCCCGGCGCCCCCGCCGGGCGGCGCCGAGGTCGTCGAGGGCGAGCGCGGCGCGACGCAGCTCGAGGTCGATCGCCGCCACGCGGGCGCAGGGCTCGAGCCCCTCGAGCGCGAGCCGGGCGGTGCACAGCGGCCCGCGGACGTCGTGGTCGGCGCGCGCCGCGAGGACGGACCGCCGCCGGCCCTCGGCGTGCAGCAGCGCGAGCGCCGCGGCCCACAGGAGCGGTCCGATCACGCGGCGGGCTCCTCGAGCGCCGGGCCGTCGACCAGCCGGTAGCCGACGCCCCACACGTTGACGACGAACCGATCGCCCTCCGCGCCCAGCTTCTGGCGCAGCCGGCACGCGTGGCTGTCCAACGTGCGTGTCGTGCCGAGCGAGCGGAAGCCCCAGACGTCGCGCAGCAGCTCCGCCTTCGTCAGGACCCGCGTCGGCTCGGCGGCCAGGGCTCGAAGCAGCGCGAACTCCTTCGCCGACAGGTCGATGCGGCGGCCCCGCAGACGGACCTCGCGCGAGGCGGGGTCGAGCGACAGGTCGCCGACCCGCAGGCGCCCGCCGAGCCGCCGGGCGTGCGAGCGGCGCAGCACCGCGGCGATCCGATGACGCAGCTCGGCGTAGGAGAACGGCTTGCAGACGTACTCGTCGACGCCGCGTTCGAACGCCCGGACCCGATCCAGCTCGCTCGCCCGCCCCGACAGCACGACGAGCGGGAGCGACGGGTCGAGCCGCGAGAGCCCGTCGGCCTCGCGCACGCGCGCGATCAGCTCCAAGCCCGAGCCGTCGGGCAGCGCGAGATCCACGATCGCGAGGTCGGGCTGCTTGTACTGGAGCTCGCGCAGCCCGTCGCGGACCGTCTCGGCCACCGTCAGCTCGTAGCCGTCGGCGGCCAGATTCTCGGCCAGGAACTGCTGGAGGATCGGGTCGTCCTCCACCAGCAGGAGCGACGGAGCCTCGGTACCCATGCCTCCCGTAGCCGCGCCGGCGCGGAATTCGCCCCCTCTCTGCCCCGCCAGGCGTAGGATCCCGCGATGGCGCGGATCATCCGCCGCACCGAGATCAACGAGTGCCGGCAGTGCGGCACGTTCTGCGACCGCGTGATCGCGCCGGCCACCTGCGTGGCCGACTCCTGTCCCAACCTCTACAGCTACGACGACCCGCTGAGCGGGCGCCGGTACATGGGCTGCGTGCAGCAGGTGTTCGCGACCGAGATCGACGTCGAGCTGTTCCGGGCGGCCGAGCGCACGCGGGCCGGGTTCGGGACCGTGCGGCTCGCCGGGGCGCCGCTCGAGCGCTGCCGCTTCGGGGTCGAGCAGGCGTACGAGCACGCCGGCGAGACGTGCGTGAACCCGCGCTTCTACGACTGGCCGGACGCCGCGCCGGACGCCGTGCGCGCCTTCGACCTGCGCGACCGCTGCGACGGGTGAAAGTTTCGTACCACGGGAGTCCGCGGGCAGGAGTCGGGCATAAGATGCAGACGCCCCGGCGGGAACCCGGGCCCTTCGATCATGGACCCTCTGCGCCGCGGCAACTACGACTCAGGACAGGACTACGTCCTGGAGTACGGAGAGCTTCGGTTCACCTTCAACGAGCGGGACTTCTCCGAGCGCGTCGAGCAGGCCGCGCGCAAGCTCGGCTTCGTCGGCAACCGGCTCGAGTCGACGGAGCTCGAAGACCTCGTCAACCTCGCGGTCAACGGCGAGATCCAGGACCCCGCCTCGGCCCTCGGCGAGCACGTCAACGACTGCTGGCCGGAGCTCGTCGGCCCCGCCGACCGCTCGCTCGTGCACTGGCTCCGCCGGCTCGTGTTCCGCTCCGCGTGGCTCGACCAGCGGGTGAAGGAGGGCGAGCTCGAGGTCGTGTTCGACGACGCGACGCACACCTTTGGCTACGTCCAGCCCGAGCGCGAGTTCGAGCCGATCGAGCTCTCGCCGGAGCCGAACTGGCAGCGCGTCGCTTATTCGCGTCGATAGCGCCGCGGTTCACGAACTGCGCATTGAGGGAGAGCACGGAGGATTTTCGCGACTCCGGAAAGTAGTGGGTCTGGAAAGTCTCGCTATGCGGGACTTAGCGCAACCACGCGAAAGTGGAGTGTTGAAACCGTGACATCCACACCCTCCCTACCCAGCCGCAGTTGACGTTCGCCGGCGCAGCCACGGCGCCGGCGCCGCGCGCGTCAGCCGGCGAGCGCGTCGGCCCGTGCCTTGGCGATCGCCTCGGCGCCCGCGTCCCCGACGAGCAGGTCGGGGCGCAGGACGCCCGAGCCCTCGAGGTCGAGCGCCGGGAAGCGGCCGAGCGCGGTCAGGCCGGCGTCGAGCGCCACGACCGTCGTCTCGCCGCCCAGCGGCGCCGCCGCGGTGGCGATCACGGTCAGCGACCCGCCGTCGGAGATGTTGCGTGCGGCGGCCAGCGCCCGCCTGGCGGCGGCCACCGGCAGCGCCTCGAGCGTGTCGACGAGCACGACGGCGTCGCCGCCGCGGGCCGCCACGCGGCGCCCCTGCTCGATCGCTTGCTCCACGGCCTGTGCCTGGGCGTCCGCCGACGCGCCGAACGACAGCGCGGCGACCGGCTCCAGCGGCCACTCCCGCGTCTCCTCCGGCCGGACTCCGGCCAGCACCAGTGAGACCTCGAGGCCCTCGCGACCGGCCAGCGCGCCGGCCAGCCGGCGCAGTGCCTCGCTCTTGCCGGACCGCGGCCCGCCGGCGACGACCACGCGCGAGCCCTTCCCGAACGGCGTCAGCCACTCGATCGCCTTCAGCGTCGGGTCGTCGGAGTTGAGCTCGAACCGCTCGGCCGGGAACGCCGCGGGCAGGTCGTCGAAACGCGTGCCCTCGGCCACCTCGTCGGCCGGGCGCCCGTTGATGGTGTCGACGCGGATCAGCGACGGGAAGCGCTCGGACCGCCGGGCGGCCCGCACGGGACCGCCGATGCGATCGCCCGAGACGAGCTCGCAACGCTTGACCTGGGCCGCGGAGATGTAGACGTCGTCGTCCGTGGGCTCAGGCGGGTCGAGGCGGATGAAGCCCGACCCGTTGGCCAGCAGCTCGACGACGCCCTCGGCGGTGCGGTCGCCGCCCCGCGGCTCCTCTCGCGGCTCAGGCTCGCCGGCGTCCTCGTCGGTCGAGCCCTCCTCGGCGCGCGCACGGCCGCGGCCGCGGCCCCCGCGACGCCCGCGGCGGGGACGCCGCTCGCCCTCGTCCTCCTCGCGAGACTCCTCCTCCTCGGCCGGCGCAGCCTCCTCCAGCGGCGCAGTCTCCTCCGGCGGCGCGGCCTCGTCGGCCGGCGCGGCCTCCTGGCGGCCGAGGATGGCGTCGATCAGCTCTTCCTTGCGCAGGCGGCGGAAGCCGTCGACGCCGAGCTCGTTGGCGAGCAGGTGCAGGTCGGCGAGCGGGCTCTTCTCGAGCTCGCCGCGATCGAGTACGGCAGACATTCGGCAGTGCTCCTTCGGGTGGTTGGTCGGTCGGCACCCGGCCGCGTTGTGCGCAGCGGCCGGCAACCCATTTGCGGCGACTAGGCTAGCGCGGGTACCGCTCGGGGGTCAGACCCTCGTCCGGAGCCAGCTCGTAGTCCCCGCGCAGCGCGGCCCGCACGCGCAGGAAGTCGGCGACCGCCGCCACGTCGTGGACCCGGAGCACATCGGCGCCCGCCTCCACCCCGTGCACGACCGCCGCCAGCGTGCCCGCGAGCCGCTCGCGCGGCGCCCGGCCGGTGAGGGCGCCGACGAAGTCCTTGTTGGACGCGGCGAGCAGCAGCGGCCGGCCCAGCTCGCGCAGGTCCGCGAGCCGCTGGAGCACGGCGACCGTCTGCGCGGGCGTCTTGGCGAAGTCGGGCCCGGGGTCGAGCAGGAGCTGCTCGGCGTCGACCCCGTGGGCCAGCGCGATCGCGATCCGCTCGCGCAGGAAGCCGACCACGTCGGCCATCACGTCGTCGTAGCGCGCGGGGTCGAGCAGCGTGCCCTTCGGGGCCACCCGCGTATGCATGACGACGAGGCCCGCGCCCGTGCGGGCGCACACGTCCGCGAGCGCGCGGTCTCGCAGCCCCGAGGTGTCGTTGACGAGCACCGCCCCCGCCTCGATCGCCGCCGCGGCGACGGCCGGCTTGTAGGTGTCGACCGAGACGAGCGCCCCGAGGCCGGTGAGCCGCGAGATCAGCGGGACCACGCGCTCGACCTCCTCCCGGGCGCGCACGGCCGCCGTGTCGCCGCGCGCGGACTCACCTCCGACGTCGAGCAGGTCGGCGCCCGCCTCCACCAGCGCCGCGCCGAGCGCCACGCGCGACTCGAGCGTCGGGTGCTCGCCGCCGTCGGAGAACGAGTCCGGCGCGGCGTTGACGATGCCCATGAGCAGCGGCCGCGAGCCGAGCTCGAGCGAATGGCCGCGCAGCCGGAGCCGGGTTCTCATCGGCCGGGGAGGCTAACGTGCCGCTCCGGATGGTCGGCACCGTCGCCGCTCTCTGGCGCTGGCCCGTCAAGTCGATGGGCGGCGAGCGCGTGCGCGCCATGCGCGTCGACGGCCGCGGGGCCGGCGGCGACCGCACGCACGCGGTGTTCCACGAGCACAAGGGAGCGCAGAAGCCGCTGACGGCCCGTGAGGCGCCCCGCCTGCTGGCCTGGCGCGCCGAGTACCCGTTCAACGTGGACGGCGGCCTCGACCCCCGCGATCCGCCGCGGGCCATGGTCGTCTCCCCCGACGGGCACCGCTACGTCTGGGGCGACCCGCGGCTCAAGGCCGCGCTCGAGCACGACCTCGGGCGCTCGATCGGCCTCCACCGCGACGTCGCCGGCCTCCAGGACCTCGAGCGCACCCTGCTGGTGACCACGAAGGCGAGCCTCGACGCGCTCGGCGAGGAGCTGGACGGGCCGATCGACGTCCGGCGCTTCCGCACGAACGTCCACCTCGAGCTGGACGCCGAGCCGTGGGCAGAGCTCGGCTGGGAGGGCCGCGAGCTGGCGTTCGCGGGCGGGGTGCGGGTGCGGTTCCTGCACCCGTGCGAGCGCTGCGCGATCCCCACGCGCCACCCCGACACCCAGGAGAAGTGGCCCGGGCTGCTGCGCCACCTGACCGCGCATCACGGCATGGCCTTCGGGATCAACGCCCGCGTCGTCGCCGGCGGCCGGATGGAGATCGGCGAGGACGTCGAGCTGCGCCCCGCTACAGCTTCCGACGGAAGCGGTCGATAAGGGAGCACCGACGCCCCGACAGGAGGTTCAGTTGCTTCGCATCGACGAGACCTCCGGGACGCTGGTCGCCCCACAGGCCGGCGGCCTCGTCACGGAGAACAGCCCCGAGCGTGACGAGCTGCTCTCGCTCGTCAGCGCCTCTTGGCCCGCCTTCGCCCAGGAGCTGGGCCTGCCCAGCCTGCGGCTGGTCGCCCGCGAGCCCGCGCCCGGCGTGGACCTGCTCGCCTTCGACGAGCAGTCGGGCCGCGCCGTCGTCCTGCACGTGACGGGCGAGACCGTCGAGTGGCAGATCGGCCGCGCCCTGGCCGCCGCCGCCCATGTCGCCGGCTGGGACGCCGCGCGCCTGGCCGAGGTGTCGGACGCGCTCGAGGCCGCCGTGCCGGGTGACTCGCCGCAGCTCGTGCTCGTGGCCGGCGGCTACGAGCCGTCCGCGCTCAACACCGTCGAGTGGCTCGCCCGCCGGCACGGGGTCGACATCTCCGCCTTCAGCGTGTCGGTGCTGCGCTTCGGCAACGAGCGGCTCCTCTCGGTGCACCGCGAGCCGCGCGACGGCGCCGCCGGCGACCCCGCCGCGCAGGTGCAGTGGATGCTCACGGGCGCCCGGCCGGCCCCGGCCGCCGAGGCGGCCGAGGCCCAGGTCCTGTCGAGCGCGCCGCCCCCCGCCTAGTCGTCGAGCTCCAGGCGCGCGACCGACGGGTCGTGGTCGCTCGCCTGGTCGGCGAACTCCGCGTTGACGTGGACGACGTCGAAGCCGCTGAGCTTCGGCAGCGCGTTCCGTGAAATCAGGATCTGGTCGAGCACCTGCGAGTTGCCCTCGAACACGTACGAGTACCGCTCCGCCTTGGGCAGCACATTGAGCAGGCTGGTGAGCACGTCCCCTTCGAGGATGCGCGTCGTCTCGGAGAACTCGAAGTCGTTGATGTCTCCGAGCACGATCACGTTGGCCCTGTGGTCCGCCGCCAGGATCTGGTCGACGAACGCGTTGACCGACGCGGCCTGCTGATGACGCGCGACCTCCGACGAGCGGACCGGCGGCTGCCAGCGGCCGAATAGCGGATCGTCCCCGCCCTTCGAGCTGAAGTGGTTCACGATCGCGATGAACCGCTGGTCCTTCCACACGAACTCGCCGGCGAGCGGCTTGCGCGTCGCCTCCCACGCCGGGTTCTCCGGATCGACGCGGCCCGGGCTCAGCGTCAGGCGCGCCTCGCCGCGCGAGCGGAACACGGAGGTCGGCGTCGTCGCGTCGCCCGAGCCGCTGTCGACGAAGCGCAGGCCACGGTCCCGGCGGAACAGGAAGCCGACGCGGATGTTGCCACCCGG
>DASTIC010000234.1:0-20446 GCA_035717845.1 Solirubrobacteraceae bacterium | reverse complement strand
GAGCTCGGGATGCTGCGGGCCGTCGGCATGACGAGGCGTCAGGTGCGCCGCATGGTCCGGCACGAGAGCGTGATCACGGCGCTGATCGGCGCCGCGCTCGGGCTGCCACTCGGGATCTTCCTCGCTCTCCTGGTGACGCAGGCGCTGTCGGAGTACGACCTCCAGTTCGCCATCCCCACCGGCGCGCTGATCACGTTCGTGATCGTGTCCGTCATCGCCGGCATCGTCGCGGCGATCCTGCCCGCTCGTCGCGCTGCCCGGCTGCGCGTCCTCGAAGCACTCCAGTACGAGTAGGCGAGTCGCTCAGGCGCGGTACGGACCTGGTCGAGGTGGCCGGAATCCGGGACGAAGTGCTGCGGGACGTCGCAGCCGCTCCTCACTGCCCGACGCGGTCGAGCCCACGATGCTCGTCTCGCGGCGCCTCGCGAGCCAGGCCAGCGGCGCGAGAACGATGCGCTGGAGCCAGCGGGGCGGGAACGCTCCCTGGACCTCGTCCTCGAACTCCTGGGTGAACAGGGCGAGGTCGAGGGGCCGCGGGATGCCACCCAGCATCGTGCGGCCCTGCTCGGCGAGGCCGACGGCGGTCTCGAAGAGCTCCTCCATCTTCAGGGCCGGGCGCACCTCGACGCGGACGAGCGCGTCGCCGTCGCCGACGTTCGCGAAGTCGTGCTTCTGGCCAGGCGGGACGACGACCACTTCGCCGGGCCCCGCGACGACCCGCTTGCGTCCCATCTTGAAGCGCATCGCGCCCTCGAGGACCTCGAAGCGCTCCTCCTGCTTCGCGTGGATGTGCTGGCCACCCGGGACCCGCCGGTTCGCGGGTAGCTCGAGGTCGATCGCCAGCAGCTCGCCGCCCGTGTCCGCCGATGTCTGGCGGAACGTGATGCGCTCTCCGCTGGCCGGGTTCTCGAGGGTCTGTCCTCTGTACGCCATGGTCGCTCCGATCTGGTCGTCAATCCAGTACGTCCAGTCTTCCGCGTTGCTATGGGAGCGTCTATGACTAAATCACGCGGATACATGCTCGATCGTCCAGCACACCGGACGATCGGCTACGATTCCCGCAATGGAAGCTCCCGACCCCTTCCCGCCGTCGGATCCCCTCGGCGAGGCGCTGCACTTCCTGCGGATGAACGGCGCGTACTACTGCCGCTCCGAGCTGACCGCACCCTGGGGACTCACGCTGCCGCCGATGCCGGGATACCTCTGGTTCCACGTGGTCACCTCGGGCCGGCTCTGGCTCGAGACCGGGGAGGAGGAGCGGGACTGGATCCAGCTCGGAGACCTCGCGCTGGTGCCGCACGGGGAGGGCCATGTCCTGCGCAGCGAACCGGGAGCTCCTGCGCCGGGGATTCTCGACCTCGAGCGTGAGCTCGTCAGCGATCGCTACGAGATCCTTCGCCACGGCGAAGGTGGCGCGCCCACCGGCCTGATCTGCGGGGCGGTGCGCTTCGAGCACCCGGCCGCCGCCAACCTCATCGAGATCCTGCCGAGCACGATCCACATCGAGGCCTCCAGCTCGCCCAGGCTGGAGTGGATGCAGAGCGCGCTGCGACTGATGGCCTCCGAGGCCGCCGAGCTCCGGCCCGGCGGCGAGGCTGTGATCACGCGGCTCGGGGACATCCTCGTGATCCAGGCAATCCGGGCCTGGATGGAGAGCGATCCGGCCGCGCGGACGGGCTGGCTGGGAGCACTGCAGGATCCCCAGATCGGCCGCGCCATCTCACTCATCCATCGCGACCCCGCCCGGCACTGGACCGTCGCCTCGCTGGCCCACGAGCTGTCGATGTCACGCTCGGCGTTCGCCGCCCGCTTCACCGAGCTCGTCGGCGAGCCGGTGATGAGCTACGTCGCCCGCTGGCGCATGCAGGTCGCGGTGGCTGCGCTGAAGGAGGAAGGCGCCACGGTCGGGCAGCTCGCCGACCGACTCGGCTACCGATCCGAGGCCGCGTTCAGCCGCGCCTTCAAGCGCGTCATCGGCGTCGCGCCGGGCACGATCAGACGAAGGGCCGGCGAGCAGCACCGCGCGCTCATCGCCGCCGCCGCGGGCTGAGAGCGCTCAGCCGCGCTGCCGAGCCGTCGGCGGCAGCCCGCGGGAACTCAGCCACTGGACGAAGACGTCGACGGTCTGAGCCAATGACGCGTGGACCTGGTAGAGGTGGCCGGAATCCGGGATGAAGTGCTGCGACACGTCGCAGCCGCAGTGCGTCTTGTAGTACTCGAAGTCCGCGCGGGCGTCCGGCGGCGGAGCGGTGGTGTCGTGGTCGCCCGACGAGAGCAGGACCGGTGTACCCGGCCCGATCTGTGAGATCGCGACGTCGTTCTCGGCGAGCTTGACGGCCAGGTCGGCGATCTCACCGTACGGCGACGGGATGAACGGCGGGGTGCACGCGATGTCGACGACCGACCGGACCGCGCCGGGTGGGTAGACGTTGAAGGACTCGCACTCCGAGCGCTCGTGGAAGAAGTCGAAGTAGTCGGGATGCTCGCTGTTGGGCGTGAAGCCGCCGCCTTCGGAGCCCTCGGACTCCTCACTGCTCGACGCGGTCGAGCCCACGATGCTCGTCTGGATCATCGCGGCCACGTCGTGGTATGTGCCCGGGTACCCGGCGACGATCCAGCCGCCGGCGCTGTGGCCCAGGATGGCCACCGTCGGGTTCCGCATGCCGCCCGGAGTCGCGGCGGCGCAGTTGTCGGTGGCCGTCGTCGAGTACCCGCCTGTCTTCACGTCCTGGACGACCTGATGCAGCATCCGTCGATGCTCGCGCGTGGTCAGCGTCGCGCCGCCACCGGGCATGTCGAAGTAGCTGCTGCGCGCATAGCCGAGGCGGTCATACGAGTAGACGACGTAGCCGGCGCTCGCGAGCGCGCGTGCGGTGGACCACGTCGGCGAGAAGTCCCAGTTGGCGGTCGATGATGCGATGCCGTGGACGAGCACGACCGCGGGAGTCGACGACGTCGCGGACGGCGTCGTGTAGCGCTTGCCGTAGAGCTGACGGGGGAGGCCCACGGGATCCGTCACCGGCAGGCACACCGTTGCGACCCCGAGCTTGGGATCGAGCTTCATCCTGGGCTCCGCCGCCCCGGCCGCCGGCGCGAGAGCGAGCGCGGCGGTGATCACGGCGCCCAGCACGAGCAGCGTTCCGCGGCACTTCGGCATGGGCTGCCCATACCCCGGCCGGGATCGGTTCCAACCAGGGGGTGACTCTTAGGCGACGAGCAGGTGCGAGTCGCCGAACTCGTGCCACCGGTAGCCGTGCGCGAGCGCCTCGGCGTAGGAGCGCTCGACGAGCTCGCGCCCGGCGATCGCCTCGAGCATGAGCAGGTGGCTGGCGTCGGGGTCATGCCAGCCGGTGACGATGCCGTGGACCACCCGTACGCCGCGCTCGGGCGTGACCGTCAGGCGGGTCCAGCCCTCGAACGGGCGCACGGCGCCGTCCTCGCCGGCGGCGGTTTCCAGCGCGCGCACGACGGTGGTGCCGACGGCGATCACCCGCCGCGCCGCGTTGACTGCCGCGGCGGTCGCGGCTGGGACGCGGAACCGCTCCGGGTACGGCGCCTCGCCGCGCTCGAGCGATGAGACGCCGGCGTGGAGGGTGAGCTCGGCGACGGCGATCCCGCGCGCGCCGAGCGCGTTGAGCACGCGCCGGCTGAACGGCCGTCCGGCGCTCGGCATCTCCGCGCTGCCCGGCTCGGCCGCGAAGATGGTCTGGAGGTCGGACAGCGGCACCGGGCGCGGCAGGTGCCGGTACCGGATCGGCTCGCCGTGCACCGCGAGGTAGTCCAGCAGCGGGAGCGGGAGCCGCAGCCGTGCCGCCCACAGCCGGCGCCCGCCGAGGTACGGCGCGAGCAGCTCGGCCTCCCCGCCGCCAGGCAGGTTCAGGCGCTCGCCCGCCCGGCCGGCGCGATCCGGCGCGCCGCCGTCGCGCAACTCGACCACCCACCGCTCGTAGCCGTCGTCCGGCCACGGGCCGTCCCACTTGGGAAGCGGCGTGGAGAGGTGGAGCCGGCGGCCGCCGGGGAGCGGGAGGGCGGCCGGGAGCGTGGCCGACGTGTTGACAACGAGCAGGTCGCCCGGCTCGAGGAGGTCGGGGAGGTCGCGGAAGCTGTGGTGCTCGAGCCCCGCCGGGGAGGCGGCGAGGAGGCGGACGCCGTCGCGCTCGGCCGGCGCCTCGTCCGCCTCCAGGCGTGCCGGCAGCTCGAACGCGAGCGCGGCGCTCATCCGGCGGCCACGGCGGACGCCTGGTAGCGCCCGCTCGGCGCGTCGCCGAGGACGACCGCCAGCAGCCCCGGCACGCTCGCCTCGGGCGGTGGGCGGTCGGAGATGTCCTCGCCCGGGAACGCCTCCTGGTGCATCCGGGTGTTCATGTCGCCGGGGTCGACGGCGAAGACGCGGAGCTGCGGATGCTCGGCGGCCAGCGTCCGGGTGACGTGCTCGAGCGCGGCCTTGGAGGAGCCGTAGCCGCCCCAGCCCTCGTACGCCTCGACCGCGGCGTCGGAGGTCACGTTGACCACGGACGCGCCCGGGCGCAGCGCGGGGAGCGCGACCTGCACGAGCGCCAGCGGCGCGAGCACGTTGACGCGGTACACGTCCTCGAGCACGTCGAGCGGGTAGTCGGCGAGCGGCGGCTGCGGGCTCGGGCCGAGGACGCTCGCGTTGTTGACGAGCAGGTCGATGCGGGGACCGGCGGCGGCGACCAGCGCGCGGCGATGCGCGGGGTCCGCGACGTTGCCAGGGATGGCGGTCACCTCGGTGATGGCGGCGAGCTCCTGTCGCGCCGCCTCGAGGTCATCGCCGCCGCGGGCGTCGATCACCAGCCGCCACGAGCGCCGCGCCAGCTCACGCGACAGCGCCAGGCCGAGGCCGCGCGAGGCGCCGGTGATCAGAGCGGTGTCCACGGCGACCACGCTAGGCGTGGGTCGCGATGGTTCCCATTGGGAATTGGTCCTAGGTCTCAGGACCTACGTCACAGTCAACTGCGGCTGGGTAGGGAGGGTGGTCGACCTCGGGCGTACACAAAGGGGACAATCGCGTCATCTGCGGCGGTGGTTGGCCGGTTTTGCACCGCGGGCGTCCAGAAAACGGACATGCGGCTCGATCCAGGTCGCGGTTGTGCCCTTTCTGCACACCCCGTGCTCCCCCTCAATGCCGCCGTTGACGTTCGCCCGCGGAGACCAACCCCTCCCGGACCGCGTAGAGCGCCGCCTGCGTGCGGTCGGCCACCCCGAGCTTGGCGAGGATGCTCGACACGTGCGCCTTGACGGTCTTCTCCGCCAGCCCCAGCTCGCGCGCGATGACCTTGTTGGCCATCCCGCGCCCCACGAGCGAGAGCACCTCTCGCTCCCGGGGCGTCAGCGGGTCGCCGGCCACCTCGGCGAGCAGCCGTGCGGCGACGCGCGGGTGCAGGAGCGCGCCGCCGCCGTGGACGGTGCGGATGGCGTCGACCAGCTCGGCCGGCTGCACGTCCTTGAGCAGGTAGCCGGCGGCGCCGGCGCGGACCACCGGGAACACGCGGTCGTCGTCGATGAAGCTCGAGAGCACGACGGCCCGCGCGGCCGGCACGCGGTCCCGCAGCCGCCGGATCGCCTCGACGCCGTCCATCCGCGGCATCACGAGATCCATCAGCACCACGTCGGGCGCGAGGCGCTCGGCCAGCGCCACCGCCTCCTCGCCGTCCGTCGCCTCCCCCACCACCTCGATGTCGTCCTGGAGGTCGAGGAACGTCCGCAGCCCCTGGCGCACGACCGCGTGGTCGTCGGCGATCAGCACGCGGATCATCGCGGCACCTCGAGCGTCACCGTCGTCCCCTCGCCGACCCGCGAGACGACCGCCAGCGTGCCGCCGAGCGCTTTCGCTCGCTCCTCCATCGAGGTCAGCCCCAGCCGCCGCGAGCGCAGCGCGGGATCGGCGGGATCGAAGCCCGCGCCGTCGTCGGCGACCACCACGAGCAGGCGGCCGTCGCGCGCCTCCATGCGCAGCTCGATCCGGTCGGCGCCCGCGTGCCGGAGCGCGTTGGCGAGCGCCTCCTGGGCCACGCGCAGGACCTCGGCCTCGGCCTCCGGCGCGCACGCGGCGGAGCCCGCGATCCGGAGCTCGATCTCCCGCCCGTGCACCCGGCGCAGCATCTCGACCTGCTTGCGCAGCGTCGCCGCCAGCCCCTCCTGCTCGAGCGACGGCGGCCGCAGCTCGAAGATCAGCTCGCGCAGCTCGGTCAGCGCCTCCTGCGCCAGCTCGCCGAGCCGCGCGACCTGGTCTCCGGCGGCTCCGACGTCGCGGTCGAGCAGCGTGGCCGCCGCCTCGGCGGTGAGCACGAGCCCGAACAGCTTCTGGGACACCGAGTCATGCAGCTCGCGCGCCAGCCGGTTGCGCTCCTCGACGATGCTCAGCTCGCGGCCGCGCTCGGCCAGCCGCGCGTTCTCGATCGCCACCGCCGCGTGCGCGGCGAGCATCTCGATCAGCCGCTGGTCCTCGGCCGAGAAGTCCGCCGCTCCTTCGCGGTCGGTGAGGTAGAACGCGGCGATCACGTCGCCGCGGGCCACGACCGGCACGCCGAGGAACGAGCGCATCTGCGGGTGCGCGCTCGGCCACCAGCCGCGGAAGCGCGGGTCCCGCCGGATGTCCGCGGTGCGGTGCGGCTCCGGCGACTCGAGCATCGCGCCGAGCAGTCCGTGGGTGCGCGGGAGCGGGCCCATCGCCGCGATCAGCTCGTCGCTCATCCCCTCGGTGATGAACTGCGCGAACGCGCCCTGGCCGTCCGGGATGCCGAGCGCCGCGTAGCGGGCCGAGGCCAGCTCGCGCGCCGCCCGCACGAGCCGGCGCAGCACGGGCTCGACCTCGCGCTCGGCGGCGATCGCCAGCACCGCCTCGCTCATTGCCTCGAGGGCGCCGCGCTCCATGAGGCCACGATACGACGGCGGTATGGTCCCCGGCATGGCTGACATGGGCTCATCGCTGGACCGCTTCGCGGAGGTCGAGACCGGGGAGGCGTTCACCCTCCAGAACCCGCGCCTGCTGAAGGTCGAGCTGTCCGAGACCTCGGTGATGGCCCGCAACGGGTCGATGGTCGCCTACCAGGGGGAGGTGCACTTCGAGCACAAGGGCGGCGGACTCGGGAGGCTGCTCAAGAAGGCGGCGACCGGCGAGTCGCTGCGGCTGATGGAGGCCACCGGCTCGGGCGAGCTGTTCCTCGCCAACCAGGCGATGCTGGTGCACGTCCTGCGGCTGACCAACGACGCGCTGACCGTCAACGGCGCGAACATCCTCGCGTTCGAGCGGGGCATCGACTGGGACATCACGCGCGTCAAGGGCGGCACGGCCGGGATGCTGGCCGGCGGGCTCTTCAACGTCGGGCTGCACGGCACCGGCATGGTCGCGCTGGTGTCCGACGGCGAGCCGCTGCGGCTCGACGTCAGCGAGGCGCCGACGTTCGCCGACCCCTCGGCGGCGATCGCATGGTCGGGCGGCGTCACCACCAACCTGCGCGCCGACGTGCAGGCCAAGTCGCTGATCGGCCTCGGCTCCGGGGAGAGCTTCCAGCTCGGCTTCTCGGGCAGCGGCTGGGTGCTCGTGCAGCCGTCCGAAGGCCGCATCGTCCCGACGTCGTCGTAGTGCTCGGTCTACCCGACGGCGTCCGCGCCGCCCTGTTCGACCTCGACGGCGTGCTGACGCAGACCGCCAAGGTCCACGCCCAGGCGTGGAAGCAGATGTTCGACGAGTATCTGGGCGAGGTCTCGCAGCCGCCGTTCGCGCTCCCGGAGGACTACGAGCGCTACGTGGACGGCAAGCCGCGGCTCGATGGCGTGCGGTCGTTCCTCCAGGCGCGCGGCATCGAGCCGGACCCCGAGCTCGTGGCGCGGCTCGGCACCCGCAAGAACGAGCTCGTGCTCGACCTGATCAGGACGCAGGGCGTGGAGCCGTACGAGGGCTCCATCCGCTACGTCGACGCCGCCCGCGACGCGGGGCTGCGGCGCGCCGTCGTCTCCTCGAGCAACAACACGCGCGAGGTGCTCGAGGCGACCGGCATGCTCGACCGCTTCGAGGCGATCATCGACGGCGTGTACGCCGAGCGCGAGGGCCTCAAGGGCAAGCCGGCGCCCGACGGCTTCCTGGCCGGCGCCCGCGCCCTCGGCGTCGAGCCGGGCGAGGCCGCGGTCTTCGAGGACGCGCTGGCGGGCGTCCGGGCGGGCCGCGCCGGCAGCTTCGGCTACGTGGTCGGCGTGGACCGCACCGACCACGCCGACGAGCTTCGCGAGCACGGCGCCGACATCGTGGTGAACGACCTGGCGGAGCTGCTGGAGTGATCGGCGAGGACGTCTTCGCGGTCCAGCCCTGGGCCGTCCACGAGCGCGAGCTCGACCTCGACCTGCTCGCCCAGACCGAGTCGATCCTCGCGCTCTCCAACGGCCACATCGGCCTGCGCGCGAACCTCGACGAAGGCGAGCCGGCCGGCACGCCCGGGACCTACCTCAACGCGTTCTACGAGACCCGCCCGCTCCCGCACGCCGAGGCGGCCTACGGCAACCCCGAGGACGCCCAGACGCTGATCAACGTCACCAACGGCAAGGTCATCCGCCTGCTCGTCGACGACGAGCCGTTCGACATCCGCTATGGCCGGCTGGTGCGCCACGAGCGGGTGCTCGACTTCCGCGAGGGCGTGCTCACGCGCGACGTCGAGTGGATCTCCCCCGCCGGGCAGGGCATCCGCCTGCGCTCCACCCGGCTCGTCTCGTTCGTACAGCGCTCGGTGGCCGCCATCCGCTACGAGGTGGAGGCGATCGACGCCCCGGCGCGGATCGTCGTGCAGTCCGAGCTCGTCGCCAACGAGCCGTTGCCGGAGGGATCGAACGACCCGCGCATGGCCGCCGTGCTCGGCGACGCCCTGGTGCCGATGCAGCACGGCAACCGCGCCCTGCGCGCGGTGCTCGTCCACCGCACGAGGCGGAGTGGCCTGCTCATGGCCGCGGGCATGGACCATATGGTCGAGGGCCCGGACGAGACGGTCACCGAAGGCGAGAGCGAGCCCGACCTCGCGCGCGTGACGGTCACCACCGAGCTCCAGCCCGGGGAGCGGCTGACGCTGGTGAAGCTGCTCGCCTACGGGTGGTCGAGCCGGCGGTCGCTGCCGTCGGTGCGCGACCAGGTCGAGGCTGCGCTGGCCTCGGCCCGCCGCACGGGGTGGGACGGGCTGCGGAACTCCCAGCGCGCGTACCTGAAGGACGTCTGGCACCGCGCCGACGTCGAGCTCGACGGAGACGCGGCGCTCCAGCAGGCCGTGCGCTTCGCGTTCTTCCACGTGCTCCAGGCCGCCGCCCGGGCCGAGCGCCGGGCGATCCCCGCCAAGGGCCTCACCGGCCGCGGCTACGACGGCCACAGCTTCTGGGACATGGACACGTTCACCGTGCCCGTGCTCACGTACACCGTTCCCGACGCAGCGGCCGATGCCCTGCGCTGGCGGCACTCGACGATGGACCTCGCCGAGGCCCGCGCCCATGAGCTGCGCCTCAGCGGCGCCGCGTTCCCGTGGCGGACGATCCGCGGCCAGGAGTGCTCCGGCTACTGGCCGGCCGGGACCGCCGCCTTCCACGTCAACGCCGACATCGCCGACGCCATCCGCCGCTACCTCGGCGCCACCGAGGACGAGGAGTTCGAGGCGGGACCGGCGCTCGAGGTGCTCGTCGCGACAGCACGGCTGTGGCGCTCGATCGGCCACCACGACCCCCACGGCGGCTTCCGGATTGACGGCGTCACGGGGCCGGACGAGTACACGGCGCTGGTCGACAACAACGTCTACACGAACCTGATGGCGGCGCGGAACCTGCGCACGGCCGCCGAGGTCGCGATGCGGCACCCGCAGCGAGCCGCCGAGCTGGAGGTCGACGAGGAGGAGATCGCGAGCTGGCGCGATGCCGCCCACGCGATGGTCATCCCGTACGACGAGGAGCACCGGGTCACCCCGCAGTCCGAGTCGTTCACCCGGTACCGCCACTGGCCGTTCGAGTCGACGCGCAGGGACGAGTATCCGCTGCTGCTCCACTTCCCCTACTACCTGCTGTACACGTCGCAGGTGATCAAGCAGGCCGACCTCGTGCTCGCCCTGTGGCTGTGCGGCGACCAGTTCGACGCCGAGCAGAAGGCGCGCGACTTCCACTACTACGAGCGCATCACGGTGCGCGACTCGTCGCTCTCGGCGTGCATCCAGGGGATCGTGGCGGCGGAGGTCGGCCACCTCGACCTCGCCTACGACTACTTCTCCGAGACGTCGTTCATCGACCTGCGAGACCTGGCGCTCAACACCCACGACGGCGTGCACCTCGCCTCGCTGTCCGGGAGCTGGCTCGTCGCCGTCGCCGGCTTCGGCGGAATGCGCGACCACGGCAAGACGCTGTCCTTCGCGCCGCGCCTCCCCTCACGCCTCACCCGGCTCGCCTTCCGGCTCACGTACCGCGGGAGGCGGCTGCGCGTGGAGGTGAACTCACACGGCACGCGCTACGAGCTGTTCCAGGGCGAGCCGCTCGAGCTGATGCACCACGGCGAGCAGTTCACGCTGGTCGAGGACGAGGCGCAAGAGCTCCCCCTCCCGCCGCTCCCGCATCGCCCCGCGCCGCCCCAGCCGCCGACGCGCGAGCCGCCCTGCCGTCACGAGGAAACCTGAGCGGCGGCGATCGCGGCCTGCCCGAAGGCGATGCCGCCGTCGTTGGGCGGTAGGCGCTCGGGGACGAGCACGCGCAGGCCGGCGGCGGCCAGCCGCGCGGACGTGCGCTCGAGCAGGCGGCGGTTCTGGAACGAGCCGCCGGCGAGCACCACGACATCGACGCCGCGGTCGGCGGCGAGGTCGGCGCAGGCGCGGGCGGTCGCGTCGGCGAGCCCGTGGTGGAAGCGCGTCGCGATCACCCCGGCCGGCACTCCGCGGGCGACATCGCGGTCGACGGCCAGGATCGCCTCGCGCGGGTCGAGCACCCCGGCCACCGGCTCGAGCGGGTAGGCACCCCGCTCGGCGCCGTCGCAGGCGGCCTCGAGCTCCATCGCCGCCTGCCCCTCGTAGGAGACCTCGAGCCGCAGGCCGCAGAGCGCGGCCACCGCGTCGAACAGCCGGCCGACCGACGTCGTGACCGGCGACGCGGTGCCCGTCTCCGCCATCCGCGCCACCGTCCTCCAGCGGTCGGCGTCGACGCCGCGCAGCGGGCGCGCGTCGCCACCCGCCACCGCCCGCCAGGCGCAGGCCATCCGCCACGGCTCGTGCACCGCGCGGTCGCCACCGGGCAGCGGGGCGGGCCACAGGTGGCCGGCGCGCTCGAAGCCCCGCAGGCCGCCGAGGAGGATCTCGCCGCCCCACACCGTGCCGTCGGTCCCGAGGCCCGTGCCGTCGAAGATGGCGCCCACCGCCGGCCCCGTCTCGCCGTGCTCGGCCAGGCACGCGGCGAGGTGCGCGTGGTGGTGCTGCACGGCCACGTGCTCGACGCCCTCGCGGGCGAGCGCGTAGGTGGTCGAGAGGTAGTCGGGGTGCAGGTCGTGCACCACGATCTCGGGCGCGACGGCGAACAGCCTCTCGAAGTGCGCGACGCCCTCGGAGAACGAGCCGAGCGTCTCCACGTTCTTGAGGTCGCCGATGTGGTGGGACACCCAGGCGCGCCGGCCGCGGGCGACGCAGAACGCGCTCTTGAGCTCGGCCCCGCACGCGAGCACGTGGCGGCCGGCGGGCACCGGCAGGGCGAGCACGCTCGGCACCGCGCCGCGCGAGCGCCGCAGCGGCAGCGGCCGCCCGCGCGCGACCCGCAGCACCGAGTCGTCGGTCCGCGTCTCGATCGGGCGGTCGTGGCCCAGCACGATGTCGGCGATCCCACCCAGCCGCTCGCGCGCGTCGTCGTCCAGGTAGGCGATCGGCTCGTCGGACACGTTGCCGCTCGTCATCACCAGCGGCTCGCCGACGCCGGCCAGCAGCAGGTGGTGGAGCGGGCTGTAGGGCAGCATCACCCCGAGCTCGGCGGAGCGCGGGGCGACCGCGCCGGCGACCCTCGCGTCACGCAGCCGCGGGGCGAGCACGATCGGCCGGTCGCGGCCGCGCAGCAACGCCGTCTCGACCGGGCCGAGCGCCACCAACCGCCCGGCGGCGTCGAGGTCCGGCGCCATCAGCGCGAACGGCTTCTCCTCACGGTGCTTGCGGGCGCGCAGGGTGGCGACCGCCCGCTCGTCGGACGCCACGCACGCGAGGTGGAACCCGCCGATCCCCTTGACGGCGACGATCGCGCCGCCGGCCAGCGCGGCCACCACGTCGTCGAGCGGGTGGTCGAGCCGCGGCCCGCAGTCGGGGCAGGCGTTGGGCTGGGCGTGGAAGCGGCGGTCCGCGGGGTCGTGGTACTCGGCCGCGCAGCGCGCGCACATCGCGAAGCCGGCCATCGTGGTCAGCGGCCGGTCGTAGGGCACACCGCGCACGATCGTGAAGCGCGGGCCGCAATCGGTGCAGTTGATGAACGGGTAGCGGTAGCGGCGGTCGCCGGGGTCCAGCAGCTCGCGCAGGCACGCCTCGCAGGTCGCCGCGTCGGGCGATACGAGCGCGTCGGCGGCCGCGCCCCGCGCGCTCGAGACGATCGCGAACCCCGACTCTCCCGTGGCCGGCACGACCTCGGGGACGAGCGCGTCGATCACCGCCATCGGCGGTGCCTCCGCCGGCAGCCGGGCCAGCAGCGCCTCGACGGCCTCCGGTGCGCCCTCCGCCTCGATCACGACCCCCCGCTCGTCGTTGCGCACGTAGCCGGTGACGCCCAGCTCGGTCGCCAGGCGATGCACGTAGGGCCGGAAGCCGACCCCCTGCACCACGCCCTCGACCCGCACCCGCACGCGGCGGAGCGTGGCGCTCATTCCCGCGGGCGGCTGCGGAGCTCGCTGAGCACGAGCCCATAGAGCGCATGGTCGACGATGAAGACGGCCCGCTCGCGCCCCTTCGGCCAGTTGCGCTCGAGTCCGAGCAGCGGCGCGGCCACCGCGTCGAAGCCAATCCACACCACCACCCCGTAGACGGGCCCGGACCACGGGCGGCGGCGCACCTCGTCGGGCAGCATCCCGAACACCGCGCCGAACGCGCCGCCCATGCCCCAGTGGACGAGCTCGCCGATGACCCGCGAGCGGCGACCGGCCTTCTTGCGCACGAGCCGCTGCGGGGGGTCCTCGCGGACCAGCCCGGCGTGCTTGGCGAAGACGCGCACGCCGCTCATCGCCATCGCCCCCACGACACCGCGGAATAGGGCGTGGATCATGCGATCGCGTCGCAGAGGACGTGGTAGGCGCTGGCCTGCGCCTCCTGGATGCGCGGGATGTGCTGCGAGCGGGTGATCACCACGTGGTCGGCCAGACGCTCGGCCGCGACCCGGCCGCCGTCGTAGCCGACCAGCGCGATCGTGACCAGACCGCGGCGGCGGGCCTCCGCGAGCGCCGTGATCACGTTCCCCGACCCTCCGCTGGTCGACAGCGCGACCAGCACATCGCCGGGTCGCCCGTACGCGATCACCTGCCGCGCGAAGATCGCCTCGACGCCTACGTCGTTGGCGATGGCAGTCAGGATCGCCGGATCGGCCGTCAGGTCGATCGCCGCGCGGCCGCAGCGCTCGAGATCGGCCACGAAATCCGTCGCGTCGGTCGCCGAGCCACCGTTGCCGAGGGCGAGCACGCGGCCCGCTCGGCGCAGCGCGTCCGCGGCGGCCAGCAGCGCTTCGCGGTTCTCGGTCAACGTTTGCGTCCGCAGCTCCCCAATCTCCTCGGCCTTCATGAGGATCGATCGCCGCACGTCCTCCACCACCGCCTCGTGGTCGGTCTCCCGCTCACCGAGGAACGGGTAGAGGAAGCTGGCCGCGCCGGTGTCGTGCACGGTCCGCTCGCTGTGCTCGAGGAAGACGTGCACGAGCTCCCACAGCACGTGATACGCCGTCTCGACCAGCTCCTGGCGGATGAAGGGGTCGTCCACCGGCGGGTCGAGGTCGATGGGCAACGCGGGCGTGTCGGGCGCCTCGACGCCGAACGCGATGACCATGTCGTCGGGCTCGGCGAGCAGTTCGAGCTGACGAGCGGTGACGGCGAGCGCCGGCAGCGCCCGCTTGCCGACGATCACGGGATGCACGAACTCCACCGCAACATGCCGGGCGTCGGAGACGTCCCCGATGGCCAGCAGCCGCCCGCCGCGCGCGAAGCGCTGGGCCATCTCCCCGCACAGCCGCGCGAGCCGCTCGGCCTCGGCGGCGAACCACGCGGCATTGGCCTCGCGGCGCCGGTCGACGGCGACCGCCTCCATCAGGCGGGCACCTCCCGCCGGGCGGCCAGCTCGAGCAGCCAGTCGCGCCAGGCGTCGACGCCCTCGCCGGTGCGCGCGCTGACCAGCATGCGCGGGACGCCGGGGTTCACCGCGTCGAGGTTGTGCTCGAACAGCTCGAGGTCGAAGTCGAGGTGCGGCAGCAGGTCGATCTTGTTGACGAGCACGAGCTCGGCGGTGCGGAACATGAGCGGGTACTTGAGCGGCTTGTCCTCGCCCTCCGTGACCGAGCAGACCATCGCACGCGCGTCCTCCCCCACGCGGAACTCGGCCGGGCAGACGAGGTTGCCGACGTTCTCGATCACCAGGAGGTCGAGCTCTCCGAGCGGCAACGAGCCGAGCGCGGAGCGGACCATGTTGGCGTCGAGGTGGCACTCGCCGCCGAACCCCGGGTCGGTGTTGAGCTGGGTCACCGGCACGTGCAGGCTCGCGAGCCGGTCGGCGTCGTAGCTGCCCTGCACGTCGCCCTCCAGCACCCCCGCCCGCACGCCGTCGAGATCGCCGAGCACCCGCTCGAGCAGCGACGTCTTGCCCGACCCGGGCGCGCTCATGAGGTTGAGCACGCGCACGCCGGCCCGGTCGAAGTCGTCCCGGTTCGCGCGCGCGATCGTGTTGTTGGCGTCGAGCGCGTCCTCGACGACCCTCACCTTCACCCGATGCATACGGCTACATCGACCGGATCTTGAGGTATCGCTGGATCTCGGGCAGCTGGGCGGCGATCGCCAACCCGAACAGAGCGACCAGCGCCAGCAGGACCACCTTGCCGATTGTGATGTCGTTCATTGCGCCTCTCCTTTCATGAGGTCGTCCAGCAGCGACTCCACGAGGCGCTCCGCCTCGTCGAGCGCCGCGCGGACCGGTTCCGAGAGCGCGGCGACGATCTCCTCGTCGTCCGCGCTCATGCGCGTCTGCGGCTCGCAGCCGACCACCAGCGTGCGAGGAAGCGTCTCGCCGAGCGCCCGCGCCAGCGCGAGCACCTTCACGGGGTCCATGCCGTGCGCCTCCGGCACCACGTCGTCGCCGGAGAGCTCGGGCTCGATCACGTACAGCGTGCCCGGCGGCTCGCCGCGAGGCGTGGCGTCGAGCAGCAGGGCGATGTCGTAGCCGCCGAGGGCGTACGCGAGGTCCATCCCCCGGATCCCGAAGTCGACCACCTCGACGCCCGGCCGCTGCTCGCGGCGGGCGAGCCGCGCCGCGAGCGCGACCCCGAAGCCGTCGTCGCCGAGGAACAGGTTGCCGATGCCCGCCACGAGAATGCGCGTGGTGACCGTCTCGGCGAGCGGCTCGACCTCCTCCGTCCGGAAGAAGAAGCGGTGGCCGGGTTGCCGGCGTTCGCCGAGGTCGCGGCCGGGGTCGTCGTCCATCGTGACCGCGAACTGCACGTTGCCGTCGGTGTCGTGCTCGATGCTCTCGATCATCGCCGTACGGCCCGCGAGTGCGACGTCGAAGATGTCGGCCCGCCGGCGCGGCTTGAGGCGCACGCGGCTGCGCCTGCGCAGCTCGACGCCGTCCACCACGACGGCATCGGGCGCCGGGCGCTCCTGCCGGAAACCGTAGAGCGCCAAGAGCTCGTCCTCCGTCAGCGACTCGGTGCGCTCGAGGATCGCGCCCGCCCGCGGGTCGCCGGCGCGGATCTCGGCCTTCTCGTCGTCGGTCAGGCTCATGATGCTGAGCCTCAGGAGGCCGTCGATCTCGCCGCCGTCGTACAGGTCGCCGGGGCTCTCGGGGGCGATCCGCGGGTGGTCCTCGAGGATGATCGGCGAGCACAGCATCGTGTCCGTCGAGCCCGGCTCGCCGACCAGGATCGGCCACACGCCCACGTTGTGGCACGCCTCGGCCGCCTCCCGGAGCCGGTCCGGCGGATCGGTGAGCGAGACGAACGCGCCTGCCGACGTGCGCAGCAGCGCGTGGGCGGCGCGGAACCGGCCGGCGCGGCAGACGAGCTCGACGGTCAGCCGGTGCACGTCGGGGGCCAAACCCTCCACGACGACCGTGAGCTCCCCCGCGAGCGGCGGGAACGCGAACTGCCCCGGGCCGACCTCGCGCTCGACACCCTCGTCGCCCACCATCTCGAGGAAGCGCGCGCTCACCTCCACGGCGACCGGATCGGCGCCCTCGAGGAGGCACTGCGCGCGCATGAGCGGCTTCTCGTCGGGATCGAGGTCGCCCCACCCGAACGGCTTCTGGTTCTTGAGCGCCGAACGGCGGTACGGCCACAGCAGGTAGCCCTCGTAGAGCACCGCGTCGGCGATCTGGCGGACGGGGTCGCTCACTCGCGCCCCTCCAGCAGCCCGTCGACCGCCTCGTCCCAGCTCGCCAGCGCGCGGCGGGACTTATAGGCGCTCAGCCGGTCGAACGCGTCCTTGCCCAGCCGCAGCCAGGCGGTGCCCCGGAAGTGGCGGTCCATCGTCTCCTTCCACACGTGCACGGGGAGGCGGTACTCGGCCTCCTCCTCCCACGAGATCCGCGTCGCCTGGAGCGGCGTCCCGGCGAACACCGTGCCCGAGAAGAGGAACTCGAGTGGGACCTCCCCGTCGGCCAACGCGTCGAAGTAGCGAGACGCGACGACCTCGAGGTCGTAGCTGCAGGGTACGTGCAGGTCGACGGTGGTCGTGCCCGTGAACGGCGGCACGACGAGCGTCGTCCTCGTCCACAGCAGCGTGCGCAGCGACGTGCCCCAGTTGGCAACCGGGCCGAAAAGCTCGAACAGCCGATCGTGGGCCGCCGCGTCGTACGGCCGCCGACGCGCCGCGATCTGGATCTGCGTGTCGAGCAGGATGGAGCTGATCGGCCGCAGGTCTCGGCTGTCGATCCGCAGGGCGAAGCGCAGGGTCGGGACCGCCGCGTGCTCGAGCGGCTCGGCGGCCTCCACCGCGAACCCGAGCTCGGGGATCGTTGCCGGGCTGACGGCCACGGTCCCCTAGGCGGGCGAGAGGTTGGGCATGCGGGGGTCGATCGGCTCCTCCATGTCGGCGTTGATCCCCGTCGAGCGGGCGGCCGTCGAGCGCCCGTCCGGCTTGTGGCCGGCCATGCTGTCGTAGTTGCCGGGCGAGTTGCCCTGATAGACGCCGCGCGTGTGCGTCGGCTTGTCCGTCTTCGATCCCGTCCCCGGAAGTCGCAGCCTCACGATCGTCCCTCCTTCATGTCGAGTTCGGCGAAGAACGCGGACAGCGCCTGCCACACGTCCTTGCCGCCGGTCAGGCCCTTCCAGTGGGTTCGGATGACGCCGACGAGCCGGAAGCAGTCGTCCATCGGCACGATCCAGTGCTGCCGGGCACCGAGCGTGCGGTTCACGAGCAGCGCCTCCACGTCTGGCTCGAGCGTCTCCAGGATCTCGAGCTTCACCGTGAGCAGGCACTCGGTCGCGCCCATCGGGCCCGGGTAGAACGCCATGTCCCGGCCCCCGGTCGAGCTGTGCAGGAAGAACGCGATGTCGACCGGGAGCCGCAGCCCCTCCCACATCTCGTCGGTCAGCTCGGTTTCCTCGAGCCGTACGCGGCGCTGCGGGACGAGGCGGTAGTGGCCGCCGCCTGCCGCCCCGCGGTCGAACAGCAGCGTGCACGCGCGGCAGGCGCACATCAGCTCGCGGCTCTCGAGGTCGAGCAGGTGGCGATGGTCGGGAGCGATCGGCGCGCTGCAGAGGTCGCAGTGCTCGAGCGCAGCCTGCGGCTCCCGCCGGGCGAGTCGGGCGAGCCGCGTGGCGGTCACCGCACGGCCACCCGCATCCGGCCGTCCTCGCCGACGAGCAGGGGAACCGGCTCCAGGTGCTCGTCGTCGCCGTCCACGCGGCGGCCGGCGTGGCGCACGTCGAAGCCCCCGCCGCACGAGGCGCACGTGAGGATCGCCCCGTCGAGCGTGGCGCCCGCCAGGTCCGCGCCGCAGCCGCCGCACTCGCGGTCGTAGGCGTAGGCCGCCCGCCCTAGGCGGACGAAGACGAGCTCGTGGCCGCCCGCCGCCATGACCGTCGGCGCGTCGGCCGGCAGATCGGCGATCGCGCCGGCGTCCGCCCACGACGGCATCTCGATCTGCAGCAGTCCCGGCGCAGGCTTCGGCGTGCCCTCGGCCACCACGTCCTCGACGTCGGGCGCCGCCTTGTGGATCGCGTCCTCGATGGCAAGCTTGAGCGTCGCCGTCGACGACGGGCAGCCGTCGCAGCTGCCCTGGAGGCGCAGCCGCACGACGCCCTCCTCGACGCCGAGCAGCTCGACGCCGCCTCCGTGGGAGGCGAGGTAGGGCCGCACCTCGTCGAGCGCCCCCACCACCCGCTCCTCGAGCGGCACCGGGTGCAGCCCGTGCAGCAGCAGCAGGTGCGTGACGACCTCGTCGCCGTCGAGCCGCGCGGGGAGCGTCGGATCGCTCGCGACGATCCGCCCGAGCCCCTCGCCGTAGAGGTCGAGCAGCCCCTGCACGAGCTCGACGGCCGCCGGGAGGCCCTCCACCTCCCCAAGGAGGGCCTCGATGCGGGCGACGCACTCGCGTGCCTGCCGGTCGTCCATCTACCCGTGCTCGCCGAACATGGGCGAGTGCACCCTCCGCAGCGTCTTGCCCTTGCCGAGGTACATGTGCACGCCGCACGGCAGGCAGGGGTCGAACGAGCGGACCGCGCGCATGATGTCGATGCCGCGGAACTCGTCCTGCCCGTTCTCCTCGAAGATCGGCTGGCCCATCACCGCGTCCTCGTACGGCCCCGGGGTCCCGTAAGAGTCGGTCGGGCTGCCGTTCCACGGCGTCGGCGGGTACGGGTGGTAGTTGGCGATCTTGCCGTCGCGGATCACGAGGTGGTGTGAGAGCACGCCGCGCACGGCCTCGTGGAACCCGCAGCCGATCGCCTCGTCGGGGACCTCGAAGTCCTCGAACACCTTCGTGTGGCCGGCGCGGACCTCCTTGAAGGCGCGGTCGACGAAGTGCATCGCCATGCCGGCCGCGTACGCGACGAAGTAGATCCGCGCGCGGTCGCGCTCGATCGCGTTGGACCACTGCGGGATCTTCCACTCGAGGTTGGCCTCGGGCGTGTCGGGCGTCTGCGGCAGGTTGATCTGCACGCTCGAGCCCGTCGCCTTCACGTACGGCGTGTCGACCTTGTTGGCCAGCGCCGTCGCCCACAGCCGCGCGAGCGCACCGCCGCCGGTGTCGAGCGCGAGGTTGTCCCCGGTCCGCGCGTCGTGCCAGCGCGGGCTCATCACCCACGAGTAGTTGCCACCGTCGAGGTCGCGCTTCTGCGGCTTGGGGATCGTCGTCTGGTTCCAGGGGTGGCGCTTGTCCACCGGGTTGCCGAGCGGGTCCTTGTCGACGAACGTCTCCTCACCGGCCCAGTCCTCGTAGTAGGACGAGCCGAGCATGATCCGGATCCCGAGGTTGATGTCGACGAGGTTGGTCGTGACCAGGTCGCCGTCGACCACGACGCCGGGGGTGACGAACATCTCGTTGCCCCAGTCGTCCATGTTCTTGTAGCTGTAGTCGACGTGGTCCGGGTTGTTGAACGCGCCCCAGCAGCCGAGCAGGATGCGCCGGCGCCCGACCTCCTCGTAGCCCGGCAACGCCTCGTAGAAGAAGTCGAAGACGTCGTCGTTCATGGCGACGGCCTTCTTGATGAAGTCGAAGCAGCGGAGCAGGCGGCTGAGGTAGTCGGTGAGCAGGGTCGGCGTCGCCACCGTGCCCACGCCGCCGGGGTAGATCGTGGAGGGGTGCACGTGCCGGCCCTCCATCAGGCAGATCATCTCCCGCCCGATCCGGCTCATGTGCAGCGCCTCGCGGTAGGTCGCGCCCGTGAACGGGTTGTAGGAGGCCATGATGTCGCCGACCGTGCGATAGCCGTGCACGTTCGCGTTGCGCGCCTCGGCCTTCTCGGCCTTCGCCCACACGCTCGGGTTGGTCTCCTTGACCATCTGCTCGCAGAAGTCCACGAAGACCAGGTTGTCCTGGAAGATGATGTGGTCGAAGATGTACTCGGCGGCCTCGCCGAGGTTCACGATCCACTCGGCCAGCGGCGGCGGCTTGACGCCATAGGCCATCTGCTGGGCGTAGCAGGAGCAGACGGCGTGGTTGTCGCCGCAGATCCCGCAGATGCGACTGGTGATGAAGTGCGCGTCACGCGGGTCCTTGCCCTTCATGAACACGCTGTAGCCCCGGAACAGCGACGAGGTCGCCTTGCA